>NZ_JBAKHX010000242.1:0-501 GCF_036906915.1 Micromonospora sp. CPCC 206061 | reverse complement strand
GACGCGTTCGGCGTCGTCGGGCAGCAGGGCCGCGAGGGCGGCGAGGGCGCCCTGTGCCTGGCCGATGGCCTTCATCTCCTGCCAGTGGCCCAGCAGCATGATCGTGACCAGCGCCGCCAGCTCCCACCAGAAGTCCAGGTCGAACAGGTCGAGCGCGGTGGCCAGGGATGCCACGTAGGCGACGGTGATGGCCATCGAGATCAGCAGCATCATGCCGGGTGCGCGGTCGCGCACCTCGCGGACCGCTCCTTGCAGGAACGGCCAGCCGCCGTAGAAGAACACGATGGAACCCAGGACAGGCCCGACCCACTCGATGCCGGGGAAGTCCAGCTCGTAGCCGAACCAGTCCATGACCATCTCGCTGGTCAGCACGACCGGGAAGGTCAGCGCGAGGCTCAGCCAGAACTTGCGGCGGAAAATCTCGGGGTCGTGGCCGGCGTGCTTGTCGTGGCCGCCATGCCCACCGTGCGCGTCGGCACCGTGTGTGCCGTGGGTGCCGTG
>NZ_JBAKHX010000241.1:0-512 GCF_036906915.1 Micromonospora sp. CPCC 206061 | reverse complement strand
TGAACAAGGAGCCGAACACGTGTGAGGAAGGCAGCAACCTGCCGATCCACGATGGTTTCCAGAACGGTGAGCGCTGTGTGGTGACCGAGATGGGCGAGGTTGCCAACGCGGACGACAACCCGACCCTGCTCATCACGTCCGCGCCGCGGAACGTGCGGGTGAACCAGCCGTTCACGATCCGGGTGTCGACGCGGAACCTGATCCGGGACAGCTTCCTGCCCGCTGGTCAGGGCGGCTACTACGCGTTGCGGTCGGAGCTGAACGACCAGGACCTGGTGCGCGGTCACTTCCACACCGGTTGCCGGATTCTGAACAGCACGCAGGTGGCTCCGGATCCGGCGCCGGCGCCGGCGTTCTTCGTGGCGACCGAGGACAACGGTGGTTCGGCTCAGCCGGACGTGATCGAGATCCGGGTGCCGGGTCTGCCGCAGCGGGGTACGTTCCAGTGCGCGGCGTGGGCTGGTGACGGTTCGCACCGTCCGCCGATGATGCAGCGGGCCAACCAGATCCCG
>NZ_JBAKHX010000240.1:0-518 GCF_036906915.1 Micromonospora sp. CPCC 206061 | reverse complement strand
GACCCGGTTCTGACGCAGCGGCTCGTCCTGACGCCGGTCGGTCTCGATGATGTCGATGACCTGAACCTCTTGTATGGCGATCCGGGAGTGGCGTATTGGACTGGGCCTTGGACCCGCGCGGCTGTGGAGGCGTGGGCCGCGAACATGATGGCCGGGTGGGCGGCGGACGGGGTCGGCAAATGGATGGCGCGCGACCGTTCGGACGGGTCGCTCGTCGGGCGCGGTGGCTTCACCCGCATTGATCTCGATGGCGAGGCGGTGCTGGAACTCGGCTGGGCGGTGCGTGACGCCCTCACGGGCCGCGGCTATGCGACGGAACTCGGCCGGGCAGCGCTTGCCTGGGCGGTAGCCCACCACCCGGGCCTGCCGGTCGTGGCGTTCACCGAGGTGCACAACCGTGCCTCGCGGGCGGTCATGGAGCGGCTCGGTATGCGACCGGCAGGCATCATCCGGCGCGAGGGGCTCGTTGAGGGCATGACCGGCGTGCACCCGGACGCCCCCTTCGCTCTTTATCGACT
>NZ_JBAKHX010000239.1:0-532 GCF_036906915.1 Micromonospora sp. CPCC 206061 | reverse complement strand
CCTGACGGATCAGATCGTGCCGTTGGAGCCGGAGGAGGCGGAGCTGGCGAAGCTGTTCACGAACACGTGGCGGTACATCAAGTTCGCGACGGCCAACCAGTTCTGGATGATGGCGAACGACTTCGGTTTGGATTTCGCGCGGATCCGGCACGCGATCACGTTCGACTATCCGCGTGCGTCGGATCTGCCGATGCCGGGGTTCGCGGCGGGGCCGTGTCTTTTCAAGGACACGATGCAGTTGGCGGCGTTCAACCGAAACAACTTTGTGCTGGGTCATTCGGCGATGCTCATCAACGAGGGTCTGCCGTTGTATCTGGTGTCGCGGTTGGAGTCCCGGTTCGACCTGTCGAGCCTGACGGTGGGCGTCCTTGGGATGGCGTTCAAGGGTGGCAGCGACGATCCGCGGGAGTCGCTGGCGTACAAGCTGCGCAAGATCCTGCTGTTGAAGGCGCGCGAGACGCTGTGCACCGATCCGTACATCGTCGATGAGCGGTTCACTGCGCTGGACGAGGTGTTGGAGCGTGCCGACCTG
>NZ_JBAKHX010000238.1:0-538 GCF_036906915.1 Micromonospora sp. CPCC 206061 | reverse complement strand
CTCTACCGCTTCATCCAAACCAACGCCATCACCACTTGACACAAGCCTTCACAGATCAAGGGCGAATGCACGCGCTTTGATCTCCGATCCGCGTGCGTTTGCCCTTGATCGACGGACTCTTGCTTGATCGCGGCCCGTGGGCGACCCGCCTGGGCGCTGCCGAGGGCACGCGGACCGCAGGCGGCGCCGCGCGGTTCGGTGCCGGGCGCTGTCGCCTTCCTCGCCGCCGGTGGCGGCGGCTCTGGCGCCGGCAGGCCCGTCGATAAGAGACAGCCCGACTGCCGTCAAGGTCGATTCATGTGGTCGCAGAGAGATATCGGGCAATCCGACCGGTGGTGCTGGCGCGATGGGTCTGGGCCGCGCGTCACCGCGGTCTTGCCAGGGCGCCGTAACGCCCACCTCGACCGCGTTGATCAAGGAGATGTGCATGGATCAAGGGCAAACGCACGTGGTTTTGAGATCGAACCACCTGCGTTTGCCCTTGATCGACGGGATGGGGACGCGGCGCGAGCGCCGCGCCGGGTGGGCCGCGCGCCGG
>NZ_JBAKHX010000237.1:0-570 GCF_036906915.1 Micromonospora sp. CPCC 206061 | reverse complement strand
GGGCCGGCGCGAACGCGGTGGACGGACAGCCACGCGTACCCATGCCGGTGCGTCCGTGACCTCGTCCGGGGAAACGCCTCCGGTCAGTGCCCACAACGACGGGCCGAGCAGGATGCCCCGACCGGCGAGCGCGCGTCGCATCCTGGAAATCTCAAGCGGGAGCCGGATCCCTTCGAGATCGGGCACCGGAAGGTCAGTACGCATCCGCATCAACCGGCGGTTGCGCACCACCACCTCGCGCGCCGCCGGTTCGGCCAACCGCTCGGCCGCCTGTACGCCCACGGCCGCGTTCACCTCAGCCGTCCTCCCACCATCCAGCGCCGCCCACGCCGCGTCGACCGTCCCGAACGCTGCGAGCAGGTCACCGGCAGTCGCCGGCCCGAAGCCGGGCACCCCAGGAAGGTTGTCGGACGGATCGCCGCGCAGCGCGGCGAAGTCGCGGTACTGCCGCGCCTCGACCCCGCACACGACAGGCAGAGTGGCGGCCTTCACCAGCACTGCGGCGTCGCGGCCACCGTTGCGGATCCGCAACACCGAGGTGCTCGCGTCGAGCAGCGCGAAGGCATCGCG
>NZ_JBAKHX010000236.1:0-573 GCF_036906915.1 Micromonospora sp. CPCC 206061 | reverse complement strand
GTCGCGGGTGCCCAGGTTGGTGGTCAGGATGATCACCGTGTTCTTGAAGTCGACGATGCGTCCCTGACCATCGGTCAACCGACCGTCTTCCAGAATCTGAAGCAACGTGTTGAACACGTCCGGGTGGGCCTTTTCGATCTCGTCGAACAGCACCACCGAGAACGGCCGACGCCGCACCTTCTCCGTCAGCTGGCCACCCTCGTCATAACCCACGTACCCGGGCGGGGCACCAACAAGACGCGACACCGTGTACCGGTCGTGGAACTCGGACATGTCCAGCTGGATCAACGCGTCCTCGGACCCGAACAGGAACTCCGCCAACGCCTTGGACAGCTCGGTCTTACCCACACCGGACGGACCGGCGAAGATGAACGAACCAGAAGGCCGCTTCGGGTCCTTCAACCCGGCACGAGTACGACGGATCGCCTTGGAGACCGCCTTGACCGCGTCTTCCTGGCCAACGACCCGCTTGTGCAGCTCGTCTTCCATCCGCAGCAGCCGGGAGGTCTCCTCCTCGGTCAGCTTGTACACCGGAATACCGGTCCAGTTCGCCAACACCTCAGCGATCTGCTC
>NZ_JBAKHX010000235.1:0-606 GCF_036906915.1 Micromonospora sp. CPCC 206061 | reverse complement strand
CCCAAATTGCCCGCCGCCCAGATCCGCGACCTAGCCGCCCTGCGCTGGCTGCAAGCCGGCGAGTCCGTCATCCTGCACGGACCCGTCGGCGTCGGCAAAACCCATATAGCGCAAGCACTCGGCCACCTCGCCGTCCGCCGCGGCGCCGACGTCCGCTTCACCAAAACCAGCCGCGCCCTAGCCGACCTCGCCGGCGGCCACGCCGACCGCACCTGGCCCCGCCGCCTCGCCGAACTGGTCCGACCCGCACTGCTGGTCCTGGACGACTTCGCCATGCGCGAGCTGACCGCGCAACAGGCCGACGACCTCTACGAACTCATCTCTGAACGCGCCCAAGCCGGCCGGTCGCTGATCGCCACCTCGAACCGGTCACCGACCGACTGGTACCCACTGTTCCCCAACCCCGTTGTCGCCGAATCGTTGCTGGACCGGCTGATCAACACCAGCCACCAGGTCTTCATGAACGGCCCCAGCTACCGCCCCAACAAGCGACCCGGCCGACCCGGCTCGACAACCACCAAGGACACCAAGTAGAACATCAACCGAGGGCCACACCCTGGGGAATTACTTGAGCCCAGCCCCGGGGAATTACGTGAGCGACGACAC
>NZ_JBAKHX010000234.1:0-615 GCF_036906915.1 Micromonospora sp. CPCC 206061 | reverse complement strand
GAGCTGCGTAACCGTGGTGTCGCCGACGTGCTCATGGCCGTCTGCGACGGGCTGACCGGCCTGCCCGACGCGATCGGACAGGTCTGGCCCCAAACCGTCGTGCAGACCTGTGTGGTGCATCTGCTACGCAACTCGTTCCGCTACGCCGGCCGGCAGCACTGGGACGCGATCGCCAAGGCCCTCAAACCGGTTTACACCGCGCCGACCGAGGCCGCCGCCACGGAACGGTTCCTGGAGTTCGCCCAGGAATGGGGCGAGAGGTATCCGGCGATCGTGAAGCTGTGGGAGAACGCCTGGGCCGAGTTCGTGCCCTTCCTCGCGTTCAGCCCGGAGATCCGCCGGGTGATCTGCTCCACCAACGCCATCGAAAGCGTCAACGCCCGGATCCGCCGCGCGGTCCGCGCCCGCGGGCACTTCCCCAACGAGCAAGCAGCACTCAAGTGCGTCTACCTGGCCGTGATGGCTCTGGACCCGACCGGTCGGGGCACCAAACGATGGATCACCCGCTGGAAGCCCGCGCTGAACGCCTTCGACATCGCCTTCGACGGACGCCTGTCCGCCGGTCGCAAGTAGACAGTTAGCAAGATCCAGTTACACCGTTATCTTGACAGTCCC
>NZ_JBAKHX010000233.1:0-625 GCF_036906915.1 Micromonospora sp. CPCC 206061 | reverse complement strand
GTTCCCGGTGAGGCGCGGCTGGGACGTGGACGGCCTGTACGACCCGGATCCCTCGCAGACGGGCAAGACGTACGCCCGTGAGGGTGGCTTCCTGCACGACGCCGACCGGTTCGACCCCGCGTTCTTCGGCATCAGCCCCCGCGAGGCGGCCGCGATCGACCCGCAGCAGCGACTGTTGCTCGAAACCGCATGGGAAGCCGTCGAGCGCGCGGGCATCGACCCGACCACGCTCAAGGGCAGCCTGACCGGCGTCTTCGCCGGCGTCATGTACGACGACTACGCCGCCCGCCTGCACGCCACCCGCCACCACCAGGCCCCCGAAGGCTACGAGGGCTACATCGGCACCGGCAGCGCCCCCAGCGTCGCCTCCGGACGGCTGGCGTACACCCTCGGCCTCGAAGGGCCCGCCGTCACCGTCGACACCGCCTGCTCCTCCTCGCTCGTCGCACTGCACCTGGCCGCCCAAGCCCTCCGACAGGGTGAATGCGCACTCGCCCTCGCCGGTGGCGTGACGGTCATGGCGACCCCGAACATCTTCGTGGAGTTCAGCCGCCAGCGCGGCCTGGCACCCGACGGCCGCTGCAAGTCCTTCGCCGCCGCCGCAGACGGCGCGGGCTGGTCCGAA
>NZ_JBAKHX010000232.1:0-665 GCF_036906915.1 Micromonospora sp. CPCC 206061 | reverse complement strand
CGGGCGGCGCGGGCGGCGCGGCGCGGGCGGCGCGGGCGGCGCGGGCGGCGCGGGCGGCGATCAAGGCCTTTCCCGCCGATCAAGGGCAAACGCACGTAGTTGGATCTCTTTTCCGCGTGCGTTTGCCCTTGATCCATGGAGATCTCCTTGATCAACGCCGTGGGCTAGGCGACCCGGCGCCGCGTCGAGGCCGGTAGCCGCGATGGGACGGGCGCCGTCCGGCGCCCTCACGACCGGATTGCGCCGTTCCGCGCTGCGAGCCGCTCGGGCTGTGAACGCGGCCTGGCGGCGCAAGATCTTATGAAGCCCCGTAAGCCGTACGACGCCTGGCCGCCGCGCGGCTCATCGCCGCCGATCAAGGCGAAGTCCATCGATCAAGGGCAAACGCACGCGGAAAAGAGATCGAACCACGTGCATCTGCCCTTGATCGACGCAGGAGAGACCCCGCGGGCCACGAACGCGCAAGGGCGCGAACGCGCGGCGCCGCGAACGCGCAAGGGCGGGAGCGCGCGGCGCCGCGAACGCGCAAGGGCGGGAGCGCGCGGCGCCGCGAACGCGCAAGGGCGGGAGCGCGCGGCGCCGCGAACGCGCAAGGGCGGGAGCGCGCGGCGCCGCGAACGCGCAAGGGCGGGAGCGCGCGGCGCCGCGAACGCGCAAGGGCGGGA
>NZ_JBAKHX010000231.1:0-666 GCF_036906915.1 Micromonospora sp. CPCC 206061 | reverse complement strand
ATCTTCACGTTGATCGCGTCCAGGAACACCACCGGATAGACCGGATCCAGGGGCCGGTTCTGCCACTCGGCCATCCCGTCCATCACCTTGTCGGTGATCGTCGAGATCGTCTGCTTCGACACCTGCGCCCCGTACACCTCGGCCAGATGCGCGCTGATCTCCCCGGTCGTCAAACCCTTGGCAGACAAGGACAGCACCATGTCCTCGACCCCGGACAGCCGCCGCTGCCGCTTACGCACCAGCTGCGGCTCGAACGAACCGTCCCGGTCGCGGGGCACGGTGATCTCAACCGGGCCGACATCGGTCAACACGGTCTTGGCGCGGGCACCGTTACGGGAGTTGCCGCTGTTGGCCCCGGCCGGGTCGTGCTTGTCGTAGCCGAGGTGATCGGTGATCTCACCCTCCAACGCGGACTCCAGCACGACCTTCGTCAGCTGTTGCAGCAGCCCGCCTTCGCCGGACAGCTGCAAACCCTGCTCGCGGGCCTGGGCCACCAGCTGGTTGACCAGGGCAGGGTCCACCCCCGCCGGCGCCGTCCTGGCCCGCCGCGGGCGCCTACTCGTTCTCTCGTCCGAGACCATCGCAGCAGTATCCGCCGCGCTCGTCGTGATCGTCATCAGGTGCTCTCTCCTTGATCAGGAGTTACACCGATCTTTTTACACTCCC
>NZ_JBAKHX010000230.1:0-745 GCF_036906915.1 Micromonospora sp. CPCC 206061 | reverse complement strand
AGCGTGGATCAAACCGGCATTTCGCAGGATACCTTCCCGATGCAGTCCCGCGCGCATAGCCACCTTCTGAGAGGCGATATTGTCAACTGCTGCCTTCAGCTCCATACGCTCGAAACCCTGGTCAGCTAACAGCCAGCGACCCACCGACCGAGTCGCTTCGGCGGCAACTCCGCGTCCTCTGGCCCAGGGGGCGATCCAGTAGCCGATCTCACTGATTCGCGCGCTCCAGTCGGTCTTCTTCAACCCGATAGTCCCGAGGAGATGATCGTTCGTCGCATCAGTGATCGCGAAGTGGATACCGTCGCCAGACTCCCGCAAGGCACGTGAAACCTTGGTGCACCAAGCCGTAGCGTCGTCGAGCGTGTACGGCTGGGCAATGGCAGCCAGCGTTGCGTCAGCTTGTCCGAACACCCCGCGTAAGTAGCCTCAACGTCCTTGCTGGTAAACGGTCGGAGGGTCAGCGCGCCTTCATGTATCGACACCTCAGGAAAGGCACGTGTCATGTGGCGGCTCCTCCTCTGCGTGGGCCAAGCGAAACCCGCGAACTATAGCAGCGAGCGTGGGTGCAGGCTGGGACGAGGCTCCTGCGGGAGGTACGTCGTGGCCACGACACTTTCGGTACTCGAGACCGCCGGCGAGTGCCTGGCCGGCTTTGCGGCATGGCGCCCTTTCGCAGAGAACGCTTTGTTGCGGATCAAAGCTGTGGCGGGCGGCAGGGAAAATCAAGGAACTCACTCACATGCCG
>NZ_JBAKHX010000229.1:0-753 GCF_036906915.1 Micromonospora sp. CPCC 206061 | reverse complement strand
ACCGGGTGGGGAATTACGTGAGCGTCAGACCGCTACAGCTGGGGAATTACGTGAGCGCCGACAGTTCGGGCTTGTTGGGCGTCGTGGACCATGCGCCTGGGTGGCAAGAGGATGTGTACGATGATCCGCGTCAGCAATGAGGGGAGGTGAGCCCGGTGAACACCCAATGCCACGTCTGGGCGCTCCACCCGGCTGTCCCTGTCCGCTGACTTCGCGTCGGGGAGCGCCCTCCTAACCGGAGGAACAATGACTTACTCCCCGTTCCGTATCGACGTATCCGACCAGGTACTCGACGACCTTCGGGCACGACTGGCCCGCGCCCGCTTCGCCGACCGCAGCGGCGACCAGCCGTGGCAGGCCGGCACGGACCCTGACTACCTGCGGCACCTGGTGTCCTACTGGCTGGACGGGTTCGACTGGCGTGCCCGGGAAGCCGAACTCAACGCACTGCCGCACTACCAGGCCCAGATCGGCGGCCGGCGCATGCACTTCCTTCGCGTACTTGGGACGCGTCCGGAAGGCGCCCCCGCACCGCTGCCGCTGATCCTGAGCCACGGTTGGCCCAGCAGCTTCGTGGAGATGCTGCCGCTGGTCGACCGTCTAACCAACCCCGCTCGCCACGGCGGCGACCCCGCCGACGCGTTCGACGTGGTGGTGCCCTCACTGCCAGGCTTCCTGTACTCGGAGCTGCCCTCTCTGTCAGGCTGACGTGAGACACCTGATCCACTACATGGTCTGAGTAGGGCGAGTGCA
>NZ_JBAKHX010000228.1:0-768 GCF_036906915.1 Micromonospora sp. CPCC 206061 | reverse complement strand
GCCAGCCACCGGGCAGCACCGGTCGAACGGTTCCTCCGACAGTCTGGCGGTGCGCCCGGCCACCCTCGCCGACGCGGACGACCTCGCCCGCATCGACGGGCGGCTCGCTTACGGCAATGCCCTGGTCTGCCCGAGGGACGCTGAGGCGTGGCGGTACGAGATCGCCGGACGCCGCCCGGCGGATCTCGCCCGGCGGGTGGTCGCCGTCCTCGTGCACGGCGCCGACGTGCGGGGCTACCTGGTCCATGGCGCCCGGCTCTCCCCCGCCGGTGAACTGATCGTGGTCGCGGCGGCCTGCGAGCGAGAGGCCGACTGGCCGCGGGCCGCCTCCGCCATGCACGCACACCTAGGCCACACCGGCCGGCAGTACGAGGCATCGGCGCGACTGCCGTTCGTCGCGGTCCGCCTCATCCTCGACCCCGACCATCAACTGGCCCGCCTCGGCCCGCCCGGCATCCCACGGCGACCCAGAGGCTGGTACGTCCGCGCGAGCGACCCTGCCGACCTGCTCACCCGGCTACAACCGCTGCTGCGCAGCCGCTGGCGAGCCGCAGGCCTGCGATGGCCCGAGTCAGCGCTCACCATCGACACATACGGTCGCGCCGCCCGGCTGGAGTTCACCGACGGTGAACTGACGGCCGTGACGGCCACACACGGCGCCGCCAGCCCGTCCACCGACCCCCACACCCACGCCGCCATCCCGCCCGGCGCTCTGCTCCAGCTCACCCTCGGCCACCGCACACTGCCCGAAGTGCTCGACACCTGGCC
>NZ_JBAKHX010000227.1:0-818 GCF_036906915.1 Micromonospora sp. CPCC 206061 | reverse complement strand
CGCCGGCCCGCCGGCATGCGGTGATGACCTTGCGGGAGTAGAACGCCGAGTCGGCGCGTACCACGATCTCCCCGCCCCGCGCTTCGCTCTGGGTGGCCAGGACCTGCTTGGTCGTGGCGATCGCCTCGGCGATCAGTGCCGCCGCGCCGCGGGCCGAGCCGGCGTTGCCGGCCCGCAGTTGGGTCGCGGCGATCAGCGGGGCCGCGTGCGGAGTGCTGATCGTGGCCACCAGAGGGTTCAAGCCGCGCAGCAGGACCTGGTAGCCGCCGACCTTGGCATGACCGAACCCGGCGCCCTGTTTCTGCTTGCCATAAACCCGACGCAGCAGCGAGTCCACGTCCACGAACGTGACCGCGCCCGCGCCGGGCAGCAACGGGGCATCTCGGGCCAACCGCACGAGGAACTGCCGCGAGACCGCCTGCAACTGGCGGACGTGACCGTGGCTGAACGCCCGTAGGAACGACCCCAATGTTGAGGGCGCGTACACCCCGCCGAACAACAGCGGCATCCCACCGTGGCGCAGCACGTCCAAATCGTCGATCGAGTCGGCGCCGGTCAGCATGCCCGCCACAATCGCGGCCACCTTTCCCGACCCGTTGGAACCCTTGTCCGTAGGTACATGCAGCCGCTGCGCGAGGATGCCGTGCAGGCCACACCGCTGCGCCAGGGCCATCACCGGCTCCAAACCGGCACACGACACGACATTCGGATCATCAAACGATGCGCGCGTGCGTGCCGCGCAGTGCGGTAACCTCACCTCGACGGTGCCCTCTCGAACCAGAAGATAGAAGCGTCAGCAACTTCAATCTTCCCAGTTC
>NZ_JBAKHX010000226.1:0-825 GCF_036906915.1 Micromonospora sp. CPCC 206061 | reverse complement strand
CCCGAAGTCCCGGCTCCGCCGGGACGCTGCCGCACACGTGGCTGGGCCGAGTTTCGTCTCAGGGCAAACGCACGTGGTTGGATCTCTTTTCCGCGTGCGTTTGCCCTTGATCCATGCAAATCTCCTTGATCGGCGAGCCGGCCGGGCGCCGTGATCGCGCCGCGCCACCGACCACGCAGGCCCCGCCCTCGCCCGGCGGACGCCCGGACCGCCGGCCCGCGACCGGCCAGGCCGCGAGCCGGCGAACGCCGGACCTCCGGCCCGCGACCGGCCAGGCGGCGAGCGCCAGACGCCGGGCCGCAGGACGCGATCAGCCAAGCGGCGACCAACAGGCGCCAGGCCGGGACCGGCGAAGCACCGCGCCGCGAGCGACAGGCGTCAGACCGCGAGGGGCGAAGCACCAGGCCGAGCGATAGGCGTCGTCAGACCGCAGGACGCGATCAGCCAAGCGGCGAGCGACAGGCCGCGAGCCGCGAGCGGCGAATCGCCCGGCCGCGAGGCGACACACGCCGCACGGCGGCGGCCTGGCACCCGGCAACCTCGCGGTAACTGCCGCCTCCACCCACGTCTGTGCCGCGACTCCGTCGAAGTCGCGCGGCGACCAACCCGCGGAACGCCGCGCTCGACGCGAGCGGCGCGCGGACCGCGGACCGCGCCCACTGGGGCGAGCACCGACCGCGCGGCCTCGATCAAGGGCATTCGCATGGATCAAGGGCAAACGCACGTGGAAATGAGATCCAACCACGTGCGTTTGCCCTTGATCGGCGGGTTCGCCGCCGGCCGCGCGGCGCGGGGGGCCGCGCGGCGCGCGGCCGGCGGCGCGGG
>NZ_JBAKHX010000225.1:0-839 GCF_036906915.1 Micromonospora sp. CPCC 206061 | reverse complement strand
GCCGGCGGGCCGGCGTGCGATTCTCCATCACCATCGCGGTCGACCAGAAGGTTCGTAGGGCGATCGATACGATCCCGGCCGACGCCTGGGTGGAGATCGAATACCCGCAGCCGGTCTGGGACGAGCAGCAGCAACGCTTCATCTCCCGCGCGCACATCGCCGAAACCCGCTATACCGCGTTCGAAAGCACCCGCCACGAGGTCACCGCCCGGCTGATCGTGCGCCGGGTCCCCGACCTCAACAAGCACAGCGTCGACGGCCAAGGCGAACTGTTCACCGCCTGGCGCTACCACGCCGCCTTCACCAACAGCCCGTTCACCCTCGTCCAGGCCGAAGCCCAGCACCGCGCCCACGCCGTCATCGAACAGGTCTTCGCCGAGCTGATCGACGGCCCCCTCGCGCACCTACCTTCGGGCGACTTCAACGCCAACAACGCCTGGCTTGCCTGTATCGCCATCGCCCACAACCTCACCCGCACCGCCGGCGTCCTGGCCGGCCGCCGCCACGCGACCTCCCGCGCCGCCACGATCCGCCGACACCTGGTCAACGTCGCCGGCCGGATCGCCCGACACGCTCGCACCACCACGATCCATCTGCCTGAACACTGGCCCTGGCAACACGAATGGCTACAACTGTTCACCACCGCGCACGCCCCACCGACCTGACCGTCCACATCAGACAGCTCCGTGCGGCCAGCGCCGGCCACCACTACCACCAAGCCCGACCAACCACCGAGCGCATCGGCAAACCCGGCCGATCAATCCAGCACGCCCCAAACAACAGCAAGATCACCACACCGCGGCAGCACAACAACCCGAATTCATCGGTGGATCAGGGCT
>NZ_JBAKHX010000224.1:0-856 GCF_036906915.1 Micromonospora sp. CPCC 206061 | reverse complement strand
GATGTTCGTCGATGCTGCCGTGGTGCAGGTGATCTCGGCGGCGGACGAGCAGTGGATCCACCCGTTCACCGGGCTTCAGCCCGGACAGTTCCGCAAGCTGGTCCGCCTGGTCGCACGCCGTGGCGGCGACCAGATCGCGGACGGCCGCCCTGGACGGCAGTGGGCTTTGTCGTTGCCGGATCGGGTCCTGCTGGTAGCCGCCTACTGGCGCACCAACCTCACCATGCGCCAGATCGGCCCACTGTTCGGAATCTCGCACTCCGCCGCGCACCGGGTCATCGACACCCTCGGACCACTACTCGCGTTGGCACCAGTACGGCGCCGCCCGATCGACCAGGTCACGATCGTGGACGGCACGCTCATCCCGACCCGCGACCACACCCTGGCCGCACGGTCGAAGAACTACCGCTACTCGACAAACCTGCAGGTCGCGATCGACGCGAACACACGCCTCGTGGTC
This sequence comes from Micromonospora sp. CPCC 206061, assembly GCF_036906915.1. NCBI lineage: Bacteria > Bacillati > Actinomycetota > Actinomycetes > Micromonosporales > Micromonosporaceae > Micromonospora > Micromonospora sp. CPCC 206061. The sequence continues at coordinate 396 of NZ_JBAKHX010000224.1, read as the reverse complement.
GCTCTGGGCGACCCACAGCCGGGCAACCGCAACGACACCATCGTCTACCGGACCAGCGGCATCGACCGGAAACTGGCCGGTCGGGCCACGATGGCTGACGGCGCCTACCGCGGCAACCCTGAGGTGATCATCCCGTACCGCAAGCCCGCCGACGGCACCGAACTACCGCAGTGGAAACAGGACTACAACCAGGTCCACCGCCGTGTCCGCGCCCGGGTCGAGCACGCCCTGGCCCGGATGAAGGAATACAAGATCCTGCGCGACTACCGCCGTGCTGGCAAGACATTGACCGCCACCGCCGCAGGGATCGCCCACATGTACAACATCGCGATCACCGGCTGACCACCGACCGCCGTCGACCAAACGCATCGACCGAGTTACGAGACAGCCCTTAGC
>NZ_JBAKHX010000223.1:0-908 GCF_036906915.1 Micromonospora sp. CPCC 206061 | reverse complement strand
ACGGAGAACGACTGTGCCCGCCACCATCCGCGACGTCGCCCGCGCGTCCGGCGTGCACATCTCCACCGTCTCGCGCACCTTCTCCGCACCCCACCTGGTCAACCCCGACACCCGCAACCGCGTCCTGGCCTGCGCCGAACACCTCGGCTACCGACCCAACCGCGCCGCCCGCGCCCTGATCACCGGAAGAACCCACAACATCGGCCTCATCGTCGCCGACATCGCCAACCCCTTCTTCCCACCCCTGATCAAAGCCGCCGAAAGCCAAGCCAGACACCGCGACTACCACATCTTCGTCACCGACACCAACGAAGACCCCGCCGTCGAAGAAGAACTCGTCCACACCCTCGCCAAACAAGTCGACGGCATCCTGCTGTGCTCCCCCCGCATGAACAACAGCCTCATCGAACAACTCAGCAGAGAAGTCCCCCTGGTCGTCATCAACCGCCACATCACCGGCCTACCCACCGTCGTCATGGACGTCGCCACCGGCACCCGCCACGCCATCGACCACCTCACCGCACTAGGCCACCAACACATCGCCCTACTCGGCGGACCCCGCGGCTCCTGGACCAACCGCGAAATCCGCCGCGCCGCCACCACCGCCACCCGCACCAACAACACCCAACTCACCATCCTGGGCCCCAACCCACCCACCGAACACGGCGGCCACCACCAAGCCGAAAACATCACCCGCGCCGGCGCCACCGCCGTGCTCTGCTACAACGACCTCATCGCCATCGGACTCATCGAAGGCCTCCACCAACAAGGCCTCCACGTCCCCAACGACATCAGCGTCATCGGCATCGACGACATCACCCTGAGCCGACTAACCCGCCCCAAACTCACCACCGTCGCCAACCCCACCCCAGCCGCCGGACGAGCCGCCGTCGACATGCTGCTCCAGC
>NZ_JBAKHX010000222.1:0-918 GCF_036906915.1 Micromonospora sp. CPCC 206061 | reverse complement strand
GTTGCGGCGTCCGCGTTGCGGCGTCCGCGTTGCGGCGTCCGCGTTGCGGCGTCCGCGTTGCGGTCTCTCCCGTCGATCAAGGGCAAATGCACGTGGTTGGATCTCTTTTCCGCGTGCGTTTGCCCTTGATCGACACGATCTTCCTTGATCGGCGCTCCCTGCGGAGGCGCCCATCGCGTCCCGCCACGCGATCTCGCGCCGGGGCCCCGAGGCAGCGTGGGACGCCGCAGTTTCGGGGAATCGCGCCCTCTGTCCAGCTCTGATCCCCGAGTTGTCGGGACGCCGCCGGGTCCGCAGCCCGCACCAGCCTGGCCCGCCCGTCGGCCACACCTCCGCACGACGCCTGCCTCCCGCCGATCGGCGGGCCTGCGGCCGGCCCTGCCTGCCGTGCCGGCGGTGCCTGCCTCGCCCGCCCCGCCGTCGCTCCCGCCATCGGCCGCCGTCGTCCCTACCTCTGCACGACGCCTGCCTCATGCCGATCGACGAGCCTGCGGCCCGGCCTCGCTCGCCTCGCCTCGCCTCGCCCGTCCCGGCCGTCGCTCCGGCCGTTCGCCGTCCGCCGCCGTCGTCCCCTCGGCCGGCGCCTGCCGCCGTCCGGCGGGCGGCGGCGGCGATCAAGGAGACAACGCCGTTGAGTGCAAGGGCGGGGGCCGGGTGTCAAGGTCGGCGGCAGCGCGGAGCTGGGGCAATCCGCCAGCGCCGACCGACCGCGGCGATGGACCTTGACGCGGCGCCGGATCGCCTAACTCACGGCGTTGATCAAGGAGATCCTCATCGATCAAGGGCAAACGCACGCCGAAAAGAGATCCAACCACGTGCATTTGCCCTTGATCGACGGGAGAGAGCGCGCGGCGGGCGGGCGGCGCGCGGCGGGCGAGCAGCGCGCGGCGGGCGAGCGGGGGTGCGGCGCGGCGGGCG
>NZ_JBAKHX010000221.1:0-943 GCF_036906915.1 Micromonospora sp. CPCC 206061 | reverse complement strand
CTTCCATCTACTCGCGGACGCGCTGCACGGCGCCGGCCCGCGCCTGCCACACATCCGTACGGTTGCACGGAACACGGCGCGGCGGGCCGAGACGTACCGCGCCGAGGGCGCGGCGGCACTGGACGCCGCCGAGGCCGCCGGGCGCCGGGCGGAGCAGCGGCTGGCCGACCACGACAGCCTCCTGCGCCGGGTCGAGGCGGCCGCCGCGGTGCTCGCGGACCTGACACCCGACGAGCCGCCGCTGCTGGACCGCCGGGCGGCGGAGCGGGCCTGGCAGCAGCGTCCGTCCACCCTGGACGGCGAGGCGCTGAGCCTGCTGGAGCCGTTCGCCGACGCTCAGGTCCTGTTCGCCGGCGGCTGGCTCCACGGCCGCCTGCCCGTCCCTGGGCCGTCCGACGCGGTATCGCGGGACGATCCCCGGCCGGCGGCGATCGAGGAGCTGACCGGCGCCCGGTACCAGACGCTGGTGGCCGCCGCGAGCCCCATGGACGGCGCCGAGCGGACCGCGGCCGTGGAGACGGCCGTGGAGAGCGTGGTACGGGCCGTGAACGAGGGCGGGTACGCCTCCCTCGTATTCGATTTGGCGGGCGGCGAACGGACGCTGGTGGCGGTGGTGCGGGACGCGATCGGGGTGCGGTTCGTCGACCCGCCGCGGGAGCCGGCCGGCTCGCTTGACGAACTGCTCGGGTCGGGCTTTGCCGGCCTGGTGCGGCACGTCGAGGCGCTGGCGGTGGACCGGCGCGGCACGCCGGTACCCGTTCCCGGCGCCCCGCGCGGGCTGCACAGCCGGCACCCGGTGCCGGAGGCCTACGACGCCGCGCTGCCGGAGCTGGACCGGGCCGCCGCCCGGGTCGAGCGGCTGGCCGCCGGATTGGCGGGCGAGGCCGACCTGCTCCGCCGGGCCCGCCAGGCCGCCGACGCCGAGCGCGCCGGGGAGCTCGGG
>NZ_JBAKHX010000220.1:0-956 GCF_036906915.1 Micromonospora sp. CPCC 206061 | reverse complement strand
GGGCTCGGTGTTGTGCCGAGCCCGCCGCTTGTGGTCGATCCGATCTATCAGCGTTGCAGTGTCAGCAGGCCTGGCCGATAGGGCAGCAGGCCGTAGTCGCCGCCGGAGTTGGGCGAACGCCCCTGGTACAGCAGCCGCAGATTACACGGATCAACGGTCATCGTCTGATCGGCGTTGCTGCGAATCAGCTCACCGTGACTGATGTCGTTGGTCCACGTGGCACCACTGTTGGCCTTACCAGCGAACGGATTACTCTCCGTCGCCGCCTGCGGCGTCCACGAACCACCCAAACTGGTAGAGGTGAACGAACGGAAGTAGCGACCCTGCGCCCCGATCGCCTCCACCAGCATCAGATACAGGTTCTGACCCTGAATCTTGTAGACCTGCACCCCCTCGAACAAGTTGTTCGTCGTATCACTCATGATCACCGTCGACGACGAACCGAAACTGCCCGGGAAGTTCCCGATCGGCATACTCGCCCGATAGATCTTGCCGTTGTCCCCCGCGAAGAACAGATACATGTTCGCGCCATCACCGATGACCGCCTGATCGATCGGCCCGGTACCAGACCCGGAGATACTGCCAGAGAACAGCGTCTGATGCGCCGACCACGAATTCACATTCGCCGGATCGGTCGAGGTCCGGTACGAGAACGCCGGCCCACCCCACTGATACGCCAACACCCAAATATTACGCGGGGCGAAGTAGAACAGCGAAGGCGCCACAGCCGAGAACGGCATCGGATTCTGACTGGCCGACGCCATCTCAGACCAATTCGTGAAAAGACCGAAGTTCATCGAACCCCAGCTCGTACCCGTGTCATGCGTCGTCGCGTACACCAACTGCCGACCGTTGTACGGAGCATGCGTGAAATCCTTCAACGACACCCACCCCGACCTCGGGTTCGCCAACGACCCCGTCGAACTCCACCGATAACTCGACGGAAGATTGCACGT
>NZ_JBAKHX010000219.1:0-969 GCF_036906915.1 Micromonospora sp. CPCC 206061 | reverse complement strand
GGCTCTCCTGCCTGATGTGTGGGTTAGGCAGGATGGCCGCGGCCGGGTAGATCGATGTGGTAGCCGCCGAGATGAAGCTTGATCATGGCGATGAGGGCGTCGGCGCTGTGGAACCCGAACGCGACCCGGGTCAGGAGTCGGATCTTGGTGTTGGTGGACTCCAGGATGCCGTTGGACATCCGGTAGACCAGGGTGTTGATGATGTCCTGCCGGAAGTAGGTCCGGATCCGGTGGGCCAGTTCCACGAAGGGTTTGAGCTGGCTACGCGCGGCCCAGGCCAGCCACTCATCCAGCAACTCGACCCGTTCCTCACCGCCGGGGGCGAACACCTGCCGCAACTGCTCCTTGAGCAGGTACGCCCGGTACAACGGCCGGTTCGTCGCGGCGATCCGGGCCAGCGTGGCCTGTTGCCGACCGTTCAGATCGCCGGCGTTCTTCCACAACGCCCACCGGGCCCCCTTGATCTCGGCGGCCACCGCCTTCTGCCCCACCTTCCGAGCCGCCGACCACACCTGCGCACGGACCTCGTCCAACGCCTTCCCCGCCCAGGCGACCACGTGGAACGGGTCCAAACACAGCTTGGCGTTCGGGCAGTACTCGGCCACCGCGTAGAAGATCCAGTCCGCGCCGTCCGCGGACACCAATGCGATCTGCGCGCACCGCTGCGGCCCCAACTGCTGGAAGAACCGGGCCAAAGTGGCCTTGTCCCGACCCTGCGCGATCCACAACGGCCGACGCGTGTCGTGATCGACCACCACGGTCAAATACCGCTGCCCCCGCCGATACGACACCTCATCGATCCCGATCCGCCGCACCCCACCCAACCGATCACCACCAGCGGCGTCGGCATCGGCCATCACCCGAGCGATCACCTGCCCCACCGTGCGCCACGAGATCCGCAACAAACCGCACACCGCGCTCCTGGACGTCTGCCGCGCCAGCCACGCCACCAAGTCATCAAAGGCATAC
>NZ_JBAKHX010000218.1:0-977 GCF_036906915.1 Micromonospora sp. CPCC 206061 | reverse complement strand
GCTGGCGGTGGGTTGGCGTGACCGGGCACCATGTGCCGGTGTTGTTGCTGGTGCCTGCTGACGTTCTTCGTCCCCGCCGGGTTGACGAACACTTCGCGGCTGAAGCTAGGGCCGCTCGAGGTGTCGGGCTTGATGTCGCGCTGGTCGACCATGATGCGCTCGCCGGTAGCGGTGGCGGTGGCGGTGGCGTTGATCGGGCTGTCGCTGGGGTGCCCGCTGATGGTGGTGAGGCGGTCTACCGGGGTTGGATGCTGGATAGTGACCGGTACGCGGTGTTCGCGGATGCGTTGCGCCGGCGCGGTGTGCGGCTGCGGACGACGGCGGCGCAGTTTAAGCAGGCGCATGAGCTGCCCGGCTGGTATGCCGCGCTGGCGGCGCTGACGCCGACCTCGGTGTGGACGGTCGGCACTGGTCGGGGGGAGTTCGAGATGGCCCGTGCCCGGTTGGGCGTGGGACCGGCGGTGCTGCGGGACTACTCCAAGTCGATGAAGCACTATTGGGACGAAGCGGCGTTCATTGCTGACCTCGCCGACGCCGGTCGTGCGTGGCAGGTGGCCAGCCGGTTCGTCGAGCTGCGCGAGGATGCCTTGGCTGGCGGGTTCGTGCTGCGCCGCTTCGAGCCGTTCATCGGGGCTGAGGTGCGAACCTGGTGGATCGATGGTGTCTGTCGGCTGATCGGGCCGCACCCGGACACACCGGACCAGAAACCTGTCGACATGCCCGACCTGACCGGACTCGCGCCGCTGGTCGCGATGCTCGGCCTGCCCTTCGTGACCGTCGACCTCGCCATCCGATCCGACGGCGTGTGGCGAGTTATCGAGCTCGGTGATGCCCAGGTCAGCGACCGACCGGCCACCACCACACCGGAAGCACTGATCACCGCACTGTGCACCAACGCACCCTGATCCTTCTGCCCAGCACGCGAAACGGCGGGCGACGCCCCTGCCCGGATCCCCGGCTTCCTTCCGCGGCCAACT
>NZ_JBAKHX010000217.1:0-1017 GCF_036906915.1 Micromonospora sp. CPCC 206061 | reverse complement strand
GTTGATCGTCGTGGTGATCCGGTAGCCGCCCTTCTTCCACTCGGCGGCCGGGATCCCCATCTGCTCCAGCTCTTCGCGCACGTAATTCACGACGTTTCCGGTGGGCTTGTCAACGCCGCAGCCGACCTGACACTTCTTCGGGTCGTACTGCTTCACGGTCGGATACTTCGCGGCGGCCCGCTCCTCGGAGCTCAGCCACTTCTTCTCCACCATATTGCCCAGCGTGTAACCCCACCGCGCCTGCGCTTCCTGCAGGTTCATCTGCGGGTCGTAGCCCTGGTGGCCCGTCACGCTATCCGGCTCCGGCTGCTTGATCACCGAAGCCAACACCGCCGCCTCCGCCGCCGTCAGCGCCTTCGGCTGCCCCGGCTTGGTCAGAGCCGACTTGCCGAAGTAGCACTGCGCCGCCGCCTCGATGCCGTGACAACCACGACCGAAGTAGATGGCGTTGAGATAGAAACCGAGGATCTGATCCTTCGTGTACTCCTGCTCCAGCTTGCGGGCCAGCACCGCCTCGCGGATCTTCCGGTTGTAGTTGATGCCGGTCAACTCCGCGGCGTGCCGGGCATACTGCTGCGTGATCGTCGAAGCACCCTGGGTGCTGCCACCGGTGAAGTTGTTCCACGCGGCCCGCATGATGCCCTTGACGTCAATGCCCTCGTGGTCTTCGAAGTTCTTGTCCTCAGCCGCCATCACCGCGTGCTTCACCAGCGGCGAGATCTCGGCCGCCGGCACCACGGTCCGATTGAACTCACCCAACGTCGCCATCGTCGCGCCGTTTTCGAAGACGATGCTGGTGGCCTGAAGCTCGTCAGTCTTGTACTGCGGCACATCGTCGTAGAACCACGTCAAGCCGACAACCGCGCCACCCGCGAGCATGACCAGCACCGCGAACGCCGCGACGATCAGGTTGACCCGCTTGCGCCGCTTCGCCTTCTTGATCGCCGCCGGGTCGCCACCCTTGCCGCTCTTACCGCCGCGCCGTCCGGGACCGGTCGGCCCACCGGGCCCACCGGG
>NZ_JBAKHX010000216.1:0-1022 GCF_036906915.1 Micromonospora sp. CPCC 206061 | reverse complement strand
GTTGGTTGTAGTGCGCGAGGTACTCGCGCACTACGGCGAGCAGATGTCGGGTGTTGTAGATCAGAATCCGGTCCAGGCACTCGCGCCGGACCGTGCGCACCCAGCGCTCCGCGAAGGCGTTCGCCCGGGGCGCCTGCGGGGGATGAGGAGCACCTCGACACCGTCGGCGTGGAACACGGCGTCGAACATGCCGGTGTACTTGGCGTCGCGATCCCGGATCAGGAATCGGAACCGGTTGGCTCGCTCCCCCAGGTCCAGCACCAGGTTGCGCGCCGCCTGGGCCACCCACTGCCCGCTCGGGTTGGTCGTGGCGCCTAGCAGGTGGACCCGCCGGGTGGCCATCTCCATCAGGAACAGCACATAGATGCGAGTCAGGCCGATCGTATCCACGTGCAGGAAGTCGCAGCACAGCAGGCCCTTGGCCTGCGCGGTGAGGAACTCGGTCCAGGTCGGGCCGGCCCGTCGCGGTGCCGGTCCGACACCGGCCTTGAACAGGATGGCCCAGATCGTACTCGGCGCGATCCGGTAGCCCAGGCCGGCCAGCTCGCCCTGGATGCGCCGACATCCCCAAGTCGGGTTGTCCCGGGCCAGCCGCAGCACCAACTCCCGCACCTCGGCCGTGACCGGTGGGCGGCCCGGCCGTCGCGGCGCGAACGTCCACCGGCGCGCGATCAGGTTGCGGTGCCAGCGCAACAGCGTGGCCGGGGTGACGAAGAACGCCGCCCACCGCGCCCGCGGCAGCAGCCTCGACAACCCAGCCAATACCACCCGGTCTACGGGATCCAGATCCAGGCGACGCACCTGCCGACGTAGCACCGCGACCTGGTGCCGCAGCACGAGCACCTCGACCGCGTTGGCGCGCTCACCGCGCGCCAACACGATGATCAGCTGCAGTACCTTACGCAGGATCACGTACCCGAAGGACAGGACCATGACCGGCAGCATGCCGCCAGAATCGATCCCGCGGCGGACAAAGCCGCACGTCAGCGTCCGCGGCCGAATTTCCGAACGGTACAGGGTGC
>NZ_JBAKHX010000215.1:0-1026 GCF_036906915.1 Micromonospora sp. CPCC 206061 | reverse complement strand
GATCCGTACATCGTCGATGAGCGGTTCACTGCGCTGGACGAGGTGTTGGAGCGTGCCGACCTGCTGGTGATCGCCAGCCCGCATCCCGAGTACCGAGATCTGGTCACCGACAAGCCGTTGATCGACATGTGGGGCATCACCCAGCAGGGCGTGCTGGTGTGACGCCGCGCGTCTCGATCGTCATCCCCGTCTACAACGAGGGCGAGGCGATCCTCCGGTGCGTCGACCGCATCCTGCGTGACGTGCTTCTGCCCAGTGAGATCCTGCTGGTGCACGACATGCCCGAAGACACCACGGTGCCGTACGCGGAGAAGCTCGCCGCTGAAAACTCGCACGTGCGGCCGGTGCTCAACACGTACGGGCGCGGTCCGGCCAACGCGATCCGGTTCGGCATCGACACCGCCTGCGCCCCGGTCGCCGTCGTCACGATGGCGGACGGGTCGGATGACCCGCGCCAGATCGACGACCTCGCGCGGCTCGTCGAGCGCGGCGTCGTGGTGGCGGCCGCGTCCCGGTACATGCCCGGTGGGCAGCAGGTCGGCGGGCCGCGGCTGAAGCGGTTCCTGTCGCGGTGGGCGGGGCGCTCGCTGCACTGGTTCGCCCGGGTGGGCACCCGCGACGCGACGAACAGTTTCAAGGCGTACGACACCGAGTTCGTGCGCCAGGTGGGCATCGAGTCGCGCACCGGGTTCGAGATTGGCTTGGAGCTGACCGCGAAAGCGAGCCGGCTGCGGCGTCCGGTCGCCGAGATCCCGACGATCTGGCTGGATCGGCAGTTGGGCGAGTCCCGGTTCGACCTCGGCCGGTTCATGCCGTCTTATCTGCGGTGGTATTTCTTCTGTTTCGGCCGTCGGCTGACGGTGGGGCAGATCGCGGCGCGTGGTCCGCGGCACGCCCAGGTTTCCCTGGAGAAGGAGAGCAAGGTTAGTGGCTAAGGTCCTGGTTACCGGTTCGGCCGGGTTTATCGGCGGGTATGTGGTCGAGGAGTTGTTGGGCCGTGGCCACGAGGTGGTCGGGGTGGACAAC
>NZ_JBAKHX010000214.1:0-1057 GCF_036906915.1 Micromonospora sp. CPCC 206061 | reverse complement strand
GCGGCAGATCCGGATACTCACTCGGGGCGGACCTTGGAAGATTTGACCGGTTCTGGGCGGTCAAATCTTCCAAGGTCAACTGCATCGAGGCGGCGGGTGCGGTCAACTGCTTGCGCTACATTCTCAGCCATGCCGCCACCCCTGATCATCGAGTCTGCCGATGCGATGCGGACGTCATTCGACGATCCCGCACACCCCCGGCCGGTCCGTGTCTACCTGTGGGAGCCGCTCGTCCGGCCGGCGGATGGCCTGACACGGTTGATTCTGCTGTCGCACGGCACGGGGGCCTCCGGGCGCGACATGGCTTGGCTGGCCGAGCCGCTTGCGCAGGCGGGCTTCCTGGTCGCAGCGGTGGATCACCACGGCAACAACTGGGTCGACGGCTACGCAGCGCCAGGGTTCATTTTCGTATGGGAACGCCCAGCCGACCTGCGGCATGCGCTAAACCTCATCGAGCAGGACCGCGACGTCGACTGGGTAGGGGCAGCGGGCTTCTCCGCCGGCGGATACGCCGCTGCGGCGCTGGTCGGGGTACGTCTCGATCCTGATCTCATCAGACTGCTCGCCGAAGGCGAGATTCCCGATCCGGCCATTCCGGAGTATCCCGACGCCTTCGAGTGGCTGCGACGCACCACCACACCCGACACGATCGGCGGCCTGCTGCAGCGCGCGGGCGGCGACCAGAGCGACGATCGAGTACAGGCCGCCTTCCTCATCTGCCCCGGCGACGGCGGGATGTCCAGCGCTGCGAGTCTGCGCGCAGTGACCCGGCCGGTGGAGATCCGCTGGGCGGACGCAGACGTCATCACCCCGCCCGAGCAGACCGCCCTGCGATACCTCAAGTTGATCGGCGGGGCCCACGGACAGAGTCTCGGTCGCCACGTCGAGCACCATCACCTTTTCCCCGACGTCAGCGAAGGCGCAGACACGCGAGCGCGCGCCGGCGCCGAAGCCGTCACCTACCTGGCCCAAGTCTCCGGCCTTGTCCAGCCGCCATGAACGGCCAGCACCGTTTCGTCGTTCAACGCTCGCACCCCATACCGCACTGACATCGGCA
>NZ_JBAKHX010000213.1:0-1061 GCF_036906915.1 Micromonospora sp. CPCC 206061 | reverse complement strand
GGGCTCTCCTGACGCTTCCGTGGGTGGTGCGGCGCGTCGTGAATAGCGCACGCCGTTGTCCTGCCTAGGTTCTGGCTTGTCGAAGGTCAGAACTGTGGGCGGGAGAACGGCGTGCGTAGGGCAAGGTTATGGGCCCGGCTGGTGGGAGTCGAGAAGGCGGTCGTCGAGCGTGTCGTCTTCGACGAGGACGAGGGGATCGTGGTGGTGTCGGTGCGGCCGGCTCGAGGTCAGCGGTGCCGGTGTGGGAGGTGCCGGCGGCGGGTGCCCGGCTACGACCAAGGGCAGGGGCGCCGCCGCTGGCGGGCGCTGGATCTGGGCCGGGTACGGGTGTTCGTGGAGGCCGACGCGCCGCGGGTGCGTTGTCCGCGGCACGGCATCGTGGTGGCGGCGGTGCCGTGGGCGCGGCACGGCGCTGGGCACACGTATGCGTTCGATGAGCAGGTGGCGTGGCTGGCCACCCAGTGCTCCAAGACCGCAGTGACGCGGTTGATGCGTGTCAGCTGGCGTACGGTCGGCGCGATCGTGGCCAGGGTGTGGGCCGATGTTGACGGCCTGGTCGACCGGCTGTCTGGGCTGCGCCGCATCGGCATTGACGAGATCTCCTGGAAGAAGGGTCACAAGTATCTGACCGTGGTGGTCTGCCACGACTCCGGCCGGTTGGTGTGGGCCAGTGCAGGCCGTGACCGCGCCACGCTGCGGGCGTTCTTCGTCGCCCTGGGGCCTGCGCGCAGCGGGCAGATCACACACATCTCCGCCGACGGGGCGGACTGGATCGCCGATGTGGTCGCCCGCCACTGTCCGGCCGCAGTCGTGTGCGCGGACGCGTTCCACGTCGTGTCCTGGGCCACCGACGCCCTCGATCAGGTGCGCCGGCAGGCATGGAACCTCGCCCGCCACGAAGCGGGCGGCAGCAGACGGCACGTGCAGGGACCCGGCCGAGCCACCCAGCGGGCCGTCGGCGCAGCACGCACGCTGAAGCGGTGCCGGTGGGCCCTGTGGAAGAACCCCGACACCCTCACCGAACAACAGACCGCCAAGCTGGCCTGGATCGCCAAGACCAG
>NZ_JBAKHX010000212.1:0-1073 GCF_036906915.1 Micromonospora sp. CPCC 206061 | reverse complement strand
CGATCAAGGAGATCCGCATGGATCAAGGGCAAACGCACGTGGAAAACAGATCCAACCACGTGCGTTCGCCCTTGATCGACGGAAAACAGCGCAACGCGCGAGGCCCGCCGCTGCCGTTAGGAAGCCGGCTCGCCAGACGGGACCGCCAACTGAGCACCCAACGCCACCGGCGTACCGAAGTTCGGCGTACCATCCGCGTTCCACGTGAACTTCTGCGCCCGCGTCGACCGGTTGATATCACACCCACCCGACGCCGACGAGTTCGCGTGATACACAATCCAATCCTCAGTGCCATCCGGAGACTTGAAGAACCCGTTATGCCCCGGACCATACACACCGTTCGCGTTCGAACGCTGGAACACCGGATTCGGGAACTTCCGCCACGACGACGAACTCAACGGATCCCCACCCGTGTACTCCAACATCCCCAACTTGTAATCCGGCGTCGAACAATGACTAGCCGAGTACACGATGAACGTACGACCGTTACGCTGCAACACCTCACCGCCCTCAGCCACCGCACCACCCACCGTCTCCCAACTCAACGTCGGCGACGTCAAGATCCGGCGGGTACCCGACGCCGTCCACGGATTCGACAACGGCCGGATGAACATCGGCTGCGACCCGTTGTAGAACGTCCCCAACAAATACAGATTCCCGTTCAACTGCAAGATCCCCGGATCCAACTCCCACGTGTTGTCCGCCGACGGATCCAACATGTCAGCCTTGAACGTGTACGGCCCCATCGGATCCAACCCAGCCGACTCCAACACATGAATCCGCTGACTACCCAGATCAAACGGCTCACGACCCGCCGTGTAATAGAAATACCACCGCCGACCACTCGGACCATCCAACAAATGGAACTCCGGCGCCCACATCGTCCCCGCACCATTCGGACGAGTCAACGTGAACAACAACGTATCCGGCGCCGACGCCAAACCACCCAACGTCCGCGACCGACGCATCGTAATCGTGTTATTCCACGTCGTCGTCGCCAAATAGTAGTAACCATCGTAATACTGCAACCACGGATCCGGACCACGCACCTTCAACGGATTCGTAAACGTGCG
>NZ_JBAKHX010000211.1:0-1094 GCF_036906915.1 Micromonospora sp. CPCC 206061 | reverse complement strand
TCGATCAAGGGCAAACGCACGTGGTTCGATCTCTTTTCCACGTGCATTCGCCCTTGATCGATGGAAAAGTCCTTGATCGGCGCGCGCCGCGAGGGGCGCTGGAGGGCCGCTGCGGGTAACCGTCAGCTAACTCTTTCGATGGGTTGATCCGGGCCGTCGAGGGTGTCAGACTGCCTCCCTGGGAACGCTCCCAGAGAGAACTGTCGATACCCCACGGAGGTTACCCCATGCGCTGGACCACCGGCGCTCTGATCGGTGCGGCGATCGTCCTCTTCGCCACCGCGTGTGGCACCGCACCCGACCAGGGCACCCCCGCGCCCCCGGGCACCGCACCGGGCGCGAGCGCGCCGGCCGGCGACAATACGCCCGTGCCGAACGGCCCCAACGTGGCCGAGGCGCTGGACACCGCCAACAAGCAGTTCACGCTGCTGGCCAGCGGTGACTGGGCCGGCGCGTACGCGCAGTGGACGGATGCCGCCAAGAAGGAAGTCAAGAAGCAGGACTTCGAAAAGGTCAACAAGGCCTGCCCGGTCCTCAAGGGCGAGCAGATCCAGCTTCAGGACGTCAAGCCGGTGGGCATGGAACTGGTCGAGCTGACCTGGCGGCACGGCGAGACGGTCGGGCACAGCGCGCTGCGACTGTCTGGCAAGACGTGGCAGTACGACCCGGGTGGCGAGACGCTGGCCGAGTACGCCTCAGGCGCCGACGCGGCGATCGCCAAGCGCAAGGCCGACAACCGCTGCACCGCCTCCTGACCCCGCACCGCACGGCGCGCGCCGTGCGGTGCCCGCCACGCCACCCGCGCCACCCCCGCCACGCCACCCCCGCCACGCCACCCGCGCCACGCCGCTTCCCGCGTCGATCAAGGGCAAATGCACGTGGTTCGATCGCAAAACCACGTGCATTTGCCCTTGATCGACAGGAATCTCCTTGATCGGCGCGGAAAGCGCCGCGGCCCGCCCCACGCAGCGCCGCCCCACGCAGCGCCGCCCCACGCAGCGCCGCCCCACGCAGCGCCGCCCCACGCAGCGCCGCCCCACGCAGCGCCGCCCCACGCAGCGCCGCCCCACGCAGCGCCGCCCCACGCAGCGCCG
>NZ_JBAKHX010000210.1:0-1125 GCF_036906915.1 Micromonospora sp. CPCC 206061 | reverse complement strand
GGGTATCAGCGAGTCGTGTCTGCGTAACTGGATGGCCCAGGCCGATGTCGATGACGCTGGCGCTGGCGCGGGCCGGTTGAGTAGTGCGGAGAAGAAGGAGCTGGCCGAGCTGCGCCGCCGTAACCGGCAGCTTGAGGTGGAGAATGAGATTCTCAAGCGGGCGGCCGCTTATTTCGCCCGGGAGAATGTGCTCCCAAAGTAGCATTCCGGCTGGTCCGAGAACTCGCCGACGACGGCATCGACGTCGCGGTGGCCTGCCGAGTCTTGGGCGTGTCCCGCTCCGGATACTACGAGTGGAGGGATCGGCCGGTATCGGCGCGGGAGCAGGAGAACGAGATGCTGCTGCGGCATATCGAGAAAATCCACGCCGATCCGCGGAAGAAAACGTACGGGTCGCCCCGGGTACACGCTGTGTTGACCCTCGGCATGGGCCTACAGGTGAATGAGAAACGGGTGGCCCGGCTGATGCGGTCGGCGGGCATCGCGGGCCTGTACTACCGGCGCCGGTCCTGGTGCACCGTCCGCGACCCGCAGGCCACGCCGTCGGCGGACCTGGTCAACCGACAGTTCGATGTGGACGCGCCGAACCGGTTGTGGCTGACCGACATCACCGAACACCCCACCGAGGAGGGCAAGCTGTACTGCGCCGCGGTCATGGACGCCTACAGCCGGCGGATCATCGGCTACTCCATGGCCGATCATCTACGCACCGAACTGGTCCTTGACGCGTTGTCGATGGCGATCACCCGCCGCCCACCGGCCCAGCAGGAAACGATTCTGCATTCCGATCACGGCACCCAGTACACGTCCTGGGACTTCGGTCAACGCCTACGGAAGACCGGCCTGCTCGGCTCGATGGGTACCGTCGGAGACTGCTATGACAACGCCATGATGGAATCGTTCTGGGGAACTCTACAACTAGAGATCCTCGACCGCAAGAAATGGAAGACTCGCGATGAGCTTGCCAACGCAATCTTCGAATGGGTAGAATGCTGGTACAATCCGGTAAGACGCCATTCCAGCCTCGGAATGCGCAGTCCCATCGAGTTTGAAAAGCTCCACACCCCGTCTGATCACGACCGTTGACCCCACACCTCGGGTGTCCGGCCTACGGGGGGAAGCTCA
>NZ_JBAKHX010000209.1:0-1204 GCF_036906915.1 Micromonospora sp. CPCC 206061 | reverse complement strand
CTAGTGCCGCGTCACGCAACCTTGATCGTGTAATCGGGGTGGCGGATCTTGGAGTCGGGGGCGAATGCGCGTTTGGGTTGTGCTCGTTGGTTGCGCCAGCGGATGTAGGCGTTGATCGCGGCGTCTTGTTCGCCGTGGGTTTGGTGGTCGGTGCCGTTGAGGGCGAAGTACCGGACTGCGGCGAACTCGGCCTCGATCCAGTTCAGCCAGGACGCGTAGGTGGGTAGGAACACCAGTTCGACCTGGTTGGTCGTGCACCAGGTGAGGACCTCTGCTCGCTTGTGTGGGGAGAAGTTGTCGACGATCACGTACAGCTTCTGTTCCGGCCAGCGTCGGCGCAGGCTCTTGAGGAAGTCGAGGAACTCGCGCCAGCGTTTGCGGTCGCGGATGCGGTAGAACAGCTTGCCGGTGGCCAGGTCGAGGGCGGCGATCATGTGCCGGACACCGTGGGTGCGGGTGTAGGTGGCCCGTAGCCGGACTGGCTGGCCGGCGGGTCGCCATGCCTTGCCCGCGCGTGGTTGCAGGTTCAGCGGCCCGAACTCGTCCACACATATGACCCGTCCGTCGGTGGGCGGGTGGTCGTACAGGTCCAACACCGCTTGCAGCTTGGTGTGGAAGTCGGGATCGGTGGAGTGCTTCCACGTCTTGGTGGCCTGCCACGACACACCACGTTCGTGCAGGATGCGCCGTAGTGTCTCGGTGCTGACCGAGCTGACCACCTTCTCTTGGATCAGGTATTCGCGCAGCTTGGCCAGGGACCAGCAGGAGAACGGCTGGCCCAGGAAGCGGGGGTCGCACCGGGCGATGACACAGATCCAGGATCGGGTCTGGTCATCGATCTTCTTCGGTGCGCCCCCGCTCCATTTTGGGTCCAGCGCGTCGAACCCCCGTTCGTTGAACGCGTGGATCACATCACGGACGTAGTCCTCGGACACCTTCAGCAGGTGCGCGATATCCGGCGCGGGTTGGCCCTGGGCGGACATCAGCACCACGATCGCCCGGCGCAGCTTCACCGGGTCCTTCGCGGTCCGGCTGATTCGCTGCAGCCGCTGTCCCTCAGCCATCGAGACCTGCCGGACGAACACCTCTGGCCGCCTGGCCACCGACCACCTCCAACATCACCAACGACGTTGCAGACAGCCTGCCCCAAACCAGGTCAGACAGACGGCATTACCCGATCAACGTTCAAAGACGCGGCACTAGT
>NZ_JBAKHX010000208.1:0-1313 GCF_036906915.1 Micromonospora sp. CPCC 206061 | reverse complement strand
CGCCCGGCCCGCCCCGCCCCGCCCCGCCCCGCCCGCCCCGCCCGGCCCGCCCGGCCCGCGTGCGCGCCGCCGCTCCCCGTCCGTCGATCAAGGGCGAATGCACGTGGTTCGATCTCTTTTCCGCGTGCGTTTGCCCTTGATCCATGCGATTTCCCTTGATCGGCGTGCGGCGTGCGGGGTGCGGGGTGCGGCGTGCGGGGGTGCGGGGGTGCGGCGTGCGGGGTACGGGGTGCGGCGTGCGGTGTCGCGTCGCTGCCCGCGCGGCGTGACGTCGCTTGCCCGCGGCGCGTGCGGAGGCCGCAATGTCGGGCGGTCGCGGCGGCGGGCCGTCCCTGGATGGGCAGCGGATCGCCGGTGTCGACGCGCCTCTGGGGCAGCGGAGCTTATCGACATATGTAAGGATGTCGCTGTGCTGAAGGGGTTGGCGCTTGGCGCTGTCGCGGTGATGGTCATGTCGGGGGCGGTGCCGGCGAGCGCCGGTGGCAGCGGTGCGGGCCGGGGCGGGTGTGCTCGCCAGACCACCGCACTGTTCTGCGAAGACTTCGAGCGGCTGCCCACCGGTGGCGCGGCCAGCCTCAACTGGGGCATCGACACCAAGCACGGGAAGCTGACCGTGGAGCGGCGCGGCGGCGGCAAGGTGCTGCGGGTGCACACCGAGGAGAACGGGCGGGCCTTCCTCAAGGTGGACGACTTCGCCGCGCCGGGCAACAGCTTCTTCGGGCGGGTACGGGTGCGGGTCGCCGCGTTTCCGACCGCGCCGGACTGGGCGCACTACACGCTGATCGAGGCGACCGGGCAGGGTGCGGAGATCGTCCGGCCGCTCGGTGGGCAGTACGTGCCCACTGTGGACAAAGCGTTGTGGGGCGTGGGCGCCGACGGCGGACCCACCGGCGACTGGACCAACTGGCGCGAGTCCGCTCCGTCGGTCGCCGGCCGGTGGCAGTGCGTCGAGTGGGAGGCAGACGCCAGCGACAACCGGATCTCGGTGTGGATCGACGGCGTGGCCAAGCCCGACCTCACGGTCACGACCACGGAGCACGGCGGCAATCCGGTCGACTTCGTCTTCCCGCGCTTCGACACGGTGAAGATCGGCTGGCAGCTGTACCAGGGCGACCCGACACCGAGCGCGTACGACGTCTGGTACGACGACATCACCCTGGCGTCGGAGCGCGTCGGCTGCTGAGGCGCCAGTGGCCTGCGGCCGCGGCCCGCGGCCGTCGAGGCCGCCGTCGATCAAGGCCTTTCTCATCGATCAAGGGCAAACGCACGTGGAAAAGAGATCGAACCACGTGCGTTTGCCCTTGATCGGCGGG
>NZ_JBAKHX010000207.1:0-1343 GCF_036906915.1 Micromonospora sp. CPCC 206061 | reverse complement strand
GTCAGGCGGTCACTGTGTCGGGTGGTGGCGTCGCCGACACCCGCCAACACTGCCACCACTGCGACTCCGGCAGTTCGCCAGCGGCATGCACGAACGCCTCCAGAACCTCGGCCAGGACGGCCGGATCGGCCATCGGCACGGCCCGCACCAGCTGGCTGATAGCACGGCGGCGACGGCGCATCACCTCACCCACCAGATCCCGCCCCACCTCAGTCAGACCAACCCAGGTCGCCCGCCTGTCCTCCACACGGCGATACCGGCGCACGAGATCCTTACGCACCAGCCGATCACACATCCGGGTCACGGTAGACGGCGCGACCTCCAACTCGGTAGCCAGATCGATCGTCCGTTGAGGCCCACGGGAGGCCAGCACCACCAAAGCCCGGTACTGCACGAGCGTGACATCCGCATCCAACTGACCCAACGACCGCGCCGCCAAAGCCACCAACACCCGGCTCGTACCCAACAACCCGTCCGTCACCATGGCGCTGTCCATCGACCGCTTACGCGTACCCGCCACCCCTGCCACAACAGGAAATACTCGCACACCCACAACACCGACCACGAACAGCTACCGCGGCCGAAACATCCGGTACGTAAACACGCCCCCAACCGCCACAGCGATCAGTAACACACCCCAGATCGCCGTAGGACTAAACCCGCTACCAGTCGCCGTACCCGCCAACGCCGCCTCCTGCAGAGAGTCAGCCGGCGCCTGCTCAGCGGGCAACGCAGCCGGCGGCAACGCCCCATACCGCACGATGCCAGTGCTCTCCAGCAGACTCATATGATTAAGCACAAACTGATTGGCCTCCTGCGCCAACTGCCTTGCCACCTCATTGCGAGTACCGGACCGCACCGCACCGATCACCGGAAAAATCTTGCCGTGCGCCGCACGCAACCGATCCACGAAAATCTGATCGAACTCCCGATCCGACGACGCGGTACGCATCTCATCAAGCCACCCCTGCTGGGTATCGTTGGGCTTAGTAGGCAGCTGATGACCAACCTTATTAGCCGCGTCGACAACCAACTGATCCAACTCGGCATGCTGAGCCGCGATCTCCGCACCCACCTCCCGGACCCGCTGCCGACTACCGCGCTCCGCCGCCATCTGACCGGCAGGCATCTCCCACAAACCAGCAAGACGGACACCGTCGAACAGCGCCAAATCCGCCGCGCTCAACTGCGCAGGCGCCACCGGCGCGGCAAGAACGGCAGCCGGCAGCGCGAGCATGCCAGCAACGAATCCGACCAGAGCCGAAACAGCCCACCGCCGACCCGCCGAACCAGCGCCTCGTCGTTGCCTGACCCTGCCCGCGAACACCAGACGTTCACCTCCG
>NZ_JBAKHX010000206.1:0-1353 GCF_036906915.1 Micromonospora sp. CPCC 206061 | reverse complement strand
CGCCCCGCGTCGTGCGCCCCTGCGCGTGCGCCCCTGCGCGTGCGCCCCTGCGCGTGCGCCGCGCGCCGCCGCGCCGCGCGCCGAGGGCGGGCTCCGCCCTCCCTCCCGTCGATCAAGGACGAACGCACGTGGTTTGATCTCTTTTCCACGTGCATTTGCCCTTGATCGATGGAAATCTCCTTGATCGACCCTGTCCGGCTGATCGGCGGCCTCGGGCACCGTCGTGACGAGACGGTGGGCGCGGCCGGGTTCGCGCCAGCCAGGGCGACGGTAGAACGCCAAGATTGACGCCGGCGGTCGTTAGGACCCTCAGACCACCTCCGCGACCGTGACGTCAGTCGAAGAACTCACCCACGGTCACGTCGACCGGGCGGCCACGCGCGGCC
The DNA here is from genome assembly GCF_036906915.1 of Micromonospora sp. CPCC 206061. Classification (NCBI taxonomy): domain Bacteria; kingdom Bacillati; phylum Actinomycetota; class Actinomycetes; order Micromonosporales; family Micromonosporaceae; genus Micromonospora; species Micromonospora sp. CPCC 206061. The sequence continues at coordinate 967 of NZ_JBAKHX010000206.1, read as the reverse complement.
AGATCGTCCGACTGGGCGCGCAGCACGGACCCCAACTCGGTCATGTCCGCGCCCGCAAGGCCGGTGCGCTTGACCGCGTCCGCGCTGTTGCGGAAGTACGTGCGTGACAGCAGCCCCACCACCATCGACGCGTTCAGTCGCGCCTCGCCGATCATCAGCATCGCGGTGTCGGTGTCGTACCACTGGGTGAGCCGGATCGCGCGGGCGTGCGCCGAGGCGGCCCGGCACCACGCTTCGCGCGCCAGCGTGCTGAACTCCGCCGGCCGCGCGTCCGCCAGCCGGCTCAGATGGGTGTCGCGCAGCCGTTCCAGCCACGCGTCCGGATCGTGAATCGGTTTTGTCGTCATGTATCGATCGGCGGCAAGCGGCCACGACGTCGACAAGGTGCGCGCGTGTTGCAGATACTGGTCGGCGCCGATCACGCTGAGGTCGACCAGCACCCCGTCGACCCGCCTGGTCACCGGGCGCGGCCCGCTGCCCGGCCGATAGGTCACCACGATCATGTCAACGTCGCTGGTGTCTGTGTCGTCGCCGTGGGCCAGAGATCCGTGCACCCCGACCGCGAGCACGTCCGCCGGATACCGGTGGCGGGCCGCGTCGGCCACCTGCTCGGCCACCACCCAGCGCGGATTCCCGTCGCCCCGCCCTTCACCCCACACAGCGGCCATTGTCGACCAGCGCGGGCGCCGCGTCAGCTATGTGGGCCCCGCCCACTTCCACGTCGTCATGCATATATGGTCACGCCCCCACGCTCGCCACGGCGGATCGCACCCCTTTCATGGCACGTAACCGGGACCCACCGCCGCCGCGGGGCCGGGCCGCCGCACGGCGGCCGTCGCGTCCAGGGGCGATGGCGGCCGGCAACCCGTCGCCGGCCAAGGGCCGACGGCGGGCAAGGGCCGTAGCCGATCAAGGGCGATTGCATCGATCAAGGGCAAATGCACGTGGAAATGAGATCGAACCACGT
>NZ_JBAKHX010000205.1:0-1362 GCF_036906915.1 Micromonospora sp. CPCC 206061 | reverse complement strand
CGAACGCGTCGCCATCACCGACCTGCAGCTCGGCGACGTGGTGCTCGTGCGCTCCGGCGCCCGGGTACCGGCCGACGGCCGGATCGTCGAAGGCTCGGCCGAGCTCGACGAGTCCATGATCACCGGCGAGTCCCGGCCGGTCGGCCGCGGCGTCGGCGACCGCGTGGTGGCCGGCACCGTCGCCACCGACTCAGCCATCCGCGTCGAGGTCGACGCGGTCGGCGAGAACACCGCCCTGGCGGGCATCCAACGCCTGGTCGCCCAGGCACAGGCCGCCGGCGGCCGGGCACAGGTATTGGCCGACCGGTTCGCCGCGATGCTGTTCTACATCGCCACCTCGGCCGCGGTGATCACCTTCCTCGTCTGGTGGGCGTTCGGCGACGTCGGCGAGTCCGTCGTACGCACCGTCACGGTGCTGGTCATCGCCTGCCCCCACGCCCTGGGCCTCGCCATTCCGCTGGTGATCGCGCTGTCCACGGCCGTGTCGGCCAAGGCGGGCATCCTGGTCAAGGACCGCCTCGCCCTGGAGCGCATGCGCACCGTCGACGCGGTCCTGTTCGACAAGACCGGCACCCTGATCAAGGGCGCGCACAAGGTCACCGGCGTGGTCGCCGCCGACGGCGGCAGCGAAGACGAGGTGCTGCGGCTGGCCGGCGGCGTGGAGGCCGACAGCGAGCACCCGCTCGCCAAGGCGATCGTGACGGCAGCGGCCGACCGGGGACAACCGGCCAGGGCCAGCGACTTCAGGTCGCTGACCGGCCGCGGCGTCCGCGCCACCATCGAGGGCATCGAGTACGCCGTCGGCGGCCCCGCCCTGCTACGCGAGCTCGACGGCCGCCTGCCGGACGAACTCGCCCAGGCGACGCAGAGCTGGTCCGCCCGCGGCGCCGCGGTGCTTTACCTGATCCGCCCCGGCCACGGTGTCATCGGTGCCCTGGCGCTGGAGGACGAGGTCCGGCCCGAGGCCCGGGAGGCGATCGCCCAGCTACGCGAGGCGGGCGTTCGGAAGATCGCGATGATCACCGGCGACTCCCGCGCCGTCGCCGAAGCCGTCGCTGCCGACCTGGGATTCCGGTCCGGCGTCGACGAGGTGTTCGCCGAGGTGCTGCCCGCCGACAAGGACCAGACCGTGGCGGACCTGCAAGCCCGGGGCCACACGGTCGCCATGGTCGGCGACGGCGTCAACGACGCGCCCGCCCTAGCCCGTGCGGATGTCGGCATCGCCATCGGCGCCGGCACCGACGTCGCCATCGAGTCGGCCGGCGTGGTGCTGGCCTCCTCCGATCCGCGGGCGGTCACCGGCGTGATCCGGCTGTCCAAGGCGTCATACCGCAAGATGGTCCAAAACCTGGGCTGGGCGGC
>NZ_JBAKHX010000204.1:0-1369 GCF_036906915.1 Micromonospora sp. CPCC 206061 | reverse complement strand
CAGGGCGATTGCGTAGTCGCGGGGATGCTGGCTGACCTGGTCCTATGTGGGCGGCCGAGGATGGTGTGAGGCGGGTGTGGCCGCCCGGGTGATCATGGAGTTGCTGACACCCTCACGACTCCGAGCAAGGACCACACCCGCTGATGCCATCTTCGCTGATCAACGCTGTCCGACCCAAGCCGACCATCGGCATCGACATCCCCGCTGCGCTGGGCACTGACGAGCAGCGGGATCTGCTGCACGCGCTGGCGGCGGTTCCTGACCCGCGGCACCGCCGTGGGGTGCGCTACCGGCTGGCCAGCCTGCTCGCGGTGGCGGTGTGCGCGGTGCTGGCCGGGGCCACCACGTTCGCCGCGATCGCTGACTGGGCCGCCGACCTGGACGAGCCGGTCCGTGCCCGGCTCGGGTTCACCGGCCGCATCCCCGTGGGTAGCACGCTCTGGCGGTTCCTGATCCGCATCGACGCGCAGCTGCTGCAGGCGGTGTTGACCGGCTGGCTACGCCACCGCCTGCCGGCCCAGCCACCAGCATCAGGACGCAAGGACCGGGTGGTCATCGCGGTGGACGGCAAGGTACTGCGCGGCGCGAAGCTGCCCGATGGGCGGCAGGTGCACCTGCTGTCCGCGTACGAGACCACCACCGGCCTGGTGCTGGCCCAGGTCGCCATCGCCGCGAAGTCGAATGAGATCCCCGCGTTCACCCCGTTGCTGGACCAACTGCTGACACAGCTCGGGTCGCTGGCCGGCACGATCATCGTGGCCGACGCGCTGCACGCCCAGGTCGGCCACGCCCACGCCGTGGCCGCCCGCGGCGGGCAGCTGATGGTCCAGGTCAAGGCGAACCAGCCCAGCGTGCATGCCCTGCTCAAGCAGCAACCGTGGGCGCAGGTGCCGATCGGGCACCAAACCCGCGACCGTGGCCACGGTCGCTGCGAGACCCGCACCGTCAAGGCGCTGACCGTGGCCACCCCGGGCGGGCTGGGCTTTCCGCATGCGCAGCAGGCTGTTCGGATCACCCGCACCCGCACCCGCACCGTCGTCGGCGGCGCAACCACCCGCGAGACCGCCTACCTGATCGTCACCCTGCCCGCCGCGGACGCCCAACCCCAGCAGCTGGGCGACTGGGCCCGCCGCGAATGGCACATCGAGAACCGCCTGCACTGGGTACGAGACGTGACCCTCGCCGAGGACGCCCATCAAGCCAGTACCGGCAACGGACCCGCCGTCGCCGCCGTCCTACGTAACACCTCCATCGGATACCACCGCAGCAACGGCGAACCCAACATCGCCCGCGCCACCAGACGCGCCAACCGCCGCCCCCACGATCTCATCAAGGCCGTGACCAGCGCATCTAGAACGCAATAGCCCTG
>NZ_JBAKHX010000203.1:0-1411 GCF_036906915.1 Micromonospora sp. CPCC 206061 | reverse complement strand
GCCCTTGATCTGTGAAGGCTTGTGTCAAGTGGTGATGGCGTTGGTTTGGATGAAGCGGTAGAGGTTGCGGATGGTGTAGCGCTTGAGGCATCGAAGGATTTCTTTGGGGTTGAGGCCTTCGGTGGTGCGTCGGGTGATGTAGTCGCTGGTCGGGGTGTGGCCCATCCGCCGGCGGGCGGTGACGATGGTGTGCACGGCGGCGTTGAGGACACGGTCACCGCCGCGGTTGAGGCGGTGTCGGGTTACCCGTCCGGAGCTGGCTGGTAGTGGGCTGATCCCGCCGAGGGCGGCGAACGCGGCCTCGCTGTGGATCCGGCCGTGGTGGGACCAGACGGTGAGCAGGGTCGCGGCGGTGACCGGGCCGACGCCGGGTAGGTCGAGCAGGCCGGGGCATGCCTGTTTGACCAGTGTCCGGAGTTGTTTCTCGTTGGCGGTGATGACCTGGTTCAGGTCGTGGATGGTGGCGGCGGCGCGGCGTAGGGCCTGCAGCCGGACCTGGGTTTCCAGATCGGCGGTGGGGTCGTCGGGCAGGTTGCCGACCGCGGCCACCTGCCTGGTGGTGCTCAGCCCGCGCAGCTGTTCGCGTAGTTCGCCGGCGCCCAGTAGCAGGGATTTGAACAGGTTGATGGTGGCGGTGCGTATGTCGGTGTCGTGGCGGCGGGTGACCAGCAGTATCCGTAGGGCCTCGCGGGGGCCGTCGGCGCGGGGGTCGGCGTGCCGGGCGGTGGGATGCCGGTCGATGGCCAGGGCGCTCTGGGCGGCGTGGGTGGCATCGAGCGGGTCGGACTTGCCCCGCCGCCGGCGGCGGGTGTCGGGTTTGGGGGCCTCGACGACCCGTTGCCCGGCGGTTTTCAGGTGCCGGGTCAGGCCATGCCCGTGCGAGCGGGTGCCTTCCACCGCCCACAACATCCGCTGCCCGGTCGGGGTCGACGCCTCGGCCCAAGCCTGCAGCCGGGCGTAGCCGGCCGGGGTGGCCGGCAGTTCGGTCTGGGCCACGACCGCGCCGACCTCGTCGATCAGGGTCGCGGCGTGGGTGTCGGTGTGGGTATCGACCCCGATCACCCACGCGCGAGAGGACGGCCCGCGCTGCCGGAGGGCAGGATCTGCCAGGATGGTCAAGACGGTGGTTCCTTCCCGAGAAGCGGACAGCCGTTGCGACGGCGTCGGCCCGGGGCGAACTGCTGAACCATGGCATATCTGTGATGAGTCACGTGCTGTGGCACGGACAGGCTTCTGATCAGGCCAACGGACAGCGGACTGGGCCGACGCCGGCGACCCTGCGAGGACACGTCGAACGCGAAGACACGCCACAGGCGGTCAGATCAAGGGCGAGTCACTCCAAGATCACCGGCATCGAACCTAGCGGATCACGAACCCCCGGGCCCGATCACCACCCCTATAGAAGCGTCGA
>NZ_JBAKHX010000202.1:0-1472 GCF_036906915.1 Micromonospora sp. CPCC 206061 | reverse complement strand
CAATACCGGTGACTTAAGGTCGTGGTGTCCGTTTGACGCGTTTCGGTTTGGTGGCGCCTGTGACGGTGATTGCCGGCTCGTCTGGCCGGTTAGGCGCCCGATGTGCGGCGCGCTTGAGGGGCCAGTTGGCGACTTTACGTTTGATGACGCGGGGGTTAGCCCGACGGCGGCGTGGCGGGAGCAGGCGTTCGAGGAGTTCAGCGAGGGTGTTCTTGACGGCGCGGGCGAGTGTGCCGGGGGGAAAATGCCGCCTGGTCGGTGACCTGGCGGCGGGCGACCCGCAGTGAGCGGGTGAAGGAGATCCGGTCGGGGTCGTGGTCGCCTTCGCTGGCGGCCTGGTGCATCAGGTGCCGGATGGCGTGGTGGACGAGCAGGAAGCCGTAGAGTTCCTGTTCGGCTCCGTCGGGGTGCTGCGAGCGCAGCACCAGATGTCGCCCGCCCAGGTGGGTTTTGATTTCGTCCAGAGTGGACTCGAACTCCCATCGTTGGGCGTAGAGAGCGGCCAGTTGGTCGGCCGGGGCAGTGCTCGGGTCGAGGATCGTGGTGATGAGCCGGTAGACGCCCTCGTGGCCAGCGATGGTGTACTCCACCGCCCGTACCCGCATACCAGGGCGGGTGTGGTGGATGTCGCTCTGGTCGAAGATCTCTGTGAGGTAGGAGCCGTCCGGTAGCTGTTCGATCACCGGCAGGACGATGTCTTTGCGGACCCGCCACAGCAGGTCCGCCCCGGTCGCGGCGGCTTTCTGCCACAGGTCCACGCTGTAGAAGCCGCGGTCGGCCAGCAGCAGCATCCCCGCTTGTAGTGAGGCGAAGACGTCTGCGGCGAGCGCGTGCTCGCCGGTGCGTAGCGGGCCGATCGCGGCGTCGAACACGACGTGGGTGCCGCACTCCACCAGGCCGACCATACGGATCTGTGGATAGCCCACCTGCACCTCGCCCCGCCCGGAGCGCGGTGGCCGGCCAAACGCCTCAACGTTGGCTGGCGTGTCGGGCAGGTCGAAGGTGGTGCCGTCGATCGCGGTCAACCGCCAGCCGCGGTAGAACGCGCCGCGAGTGTCCGGTGTAGCGACAGGCCGGCACACCGTGGCGAACAGCTCCTTGACCGGTTCCACACCCAGCCGGGACCGCGCCTTCCAGATCGCTGCCGTCGACGGCACCGTCCACCCAGCACGCCACCGGCGCCGCTCCCGCAGCCCCTCGGTGAGCAGCCGGGCGACCTCTTCATAGCCTTGGCCGCTGAACAGGCACATCGCCAGCACGAAGTACACCACCACACGGGCCGGCAACAGCCGACTACGCCGCTGCACCCGACCCGTCCGCGCCAGCACATCGTCCACAAGCGACGGCGGAAACGCGCACGTCAACACCCCGACCGCAACGCGATCCGACAGACGCTCACCCGATGACTTCAATTGACCCGCACGAGGCACACCACGACCAACGACCGAATTGCCCCTAAGTTACCGGTATTG
>NZ_JBAKHX010000201.1:0-1491 GCF_036906915.1 Micromonospora sp. CPCC 206061 | reverse complement strand
CATGAACGGCCAGCACCGTTTCGTCGTTCAACGCTCGCACCCCATACCGCACTGACATCGGCAAACTAGTGAGCAGCGGCGCCCCGATCAGCAACTACGCGCAGTCACTGGCTGCCGTCGCCGCCGCCGGTCGGGATCGACGGGAGGCGAGGATCAGCAAGATCTCGTGTAGCGACCCGGATTCCGCCGGCCGCGGTGCCGGCTTCCCCCTTCAGACACAATGGACACCGGTCCCCCATGGGCTATCCACCGGCAGTCGGACGCCGGCGCTCGGTCGGGCAAACGGGTAGCTGGACGGCGCCGTCCACCCGAAGCGTGTCCGGATCGAAGCGGACAAGCTGATCGGTGTGGCTCACGTCGACGGTCGTCTCGTCGACGAAGGCGACGTCTCGCGCGGTGACGACGTGCCACGTGACCAGGTCCGGCGTCTCGTAGTACGAGGTGCGGCAGCGAACGACGGCGGCCGCCGATTCCCTGCTGGCCACTGCGTCCCGTGACCTGACACGCACCACCTCGTATGATCCCTCGCCGAGCCCTCCTCGGTAGACGGTTCGGACGAGTTCGAAGTCGCCGGCCGGCGAGACCGCGATGGTCTCAGGCCCCTCGCTCGGGATCTCCTCGATGAGGGCAGACCAGGCCAGCAGCCAGTATCCACCGAAGCAGGCCACCGCCTGCGCGAGCACGGTCGTAACCGCAGCGGCCATCGCGGCTCTACGAGTCCGGGCCAGCAGCCACCATGCGAGCCCGAGCAGCCCCGGCGCAGCGGCGACCAGGACGGCCCTTGCCCGCCACGTCGCCATCGGCAGAAGCAGCACGTACCGCTGCCGGTCTAGCAACGCCGCCACCGCGATCGCCGCGACCGCCACCGCGACGACGCCTACGAGCACAACCGCGGTATGGCGCCCCGCCATGGTGCCGCGCAACCGGTGCCCGCCGGGCACGACCGCGTTCACGGCTCGATCATACGAACCCCGGAGGACCGGCGAATGAGTCGGCGTACCCGCCTGACTAGGCATGCGTACCCGGCAGCGCCGAGCCGGTCACTCGTCCCGGGGCGGGTACGGTGATCTCGCTGGGCGCGAACACCAGCAGATGTGGGCCTCAGAAGCCGGTGCCCTGGCTGCTTTGTAGTGCCGGGTCCGGCCGCCGTGGCGCTCAGGCCCTGGCCGGCCGGCTGGTCGAGGCGTACCAGGTAATGAAACGGCCAGATCTGGCCGTCGTGGGCGTGCCCGCAGATCTACCGGTCGACGCCGTGAGTGGCCGCGGCGCCGATCTGCTTGGGCCGGTGGGCCAGCAGCATGACCGGCAGCAGCGATGTCGTCCGGCCCGTCCACCGTGTGCAGACGCAGCAGGTGAGCACCATCCATGCAACGCGTCCCGCGCACGGCAGTGAGCCAAGGGTCGGCTCGCGGAGCACATGCACTGCGGAGTTGGCCGCGGAAGGAAGCCGGGGATCCGGGCAGGGGCGTCGCCCGCCGTTTCGCGTGCTGG
>NZ_JBAKHX010000200.1:0-1493 GCF_036906915.1 Micromonospora sp. CPCC 206061 | reverse complement strand
GATGAACTCCAGCAGCGACCCGTCCGGATCGCGGAAGTACACGCTGGTGCCTCGCCCACGCCCGCCGTGACGCGGCACCGGCCCCTCCTCCACCGTCACCCCGTGCGCGCGCAGGTGGTCTACCGCCTCGTCGGCGGTGCCGGGCCAGGTGAAGCACAGGTCGCTGCCGCCGGGCGCCACCGGTGGACGCGCCACCAGGCTGCCGATGTCGAGGCCCGGTCCGTGCACGTTGAGCTGCTGGTCGCCGAACCGGTACGCCACCCGACCGTCCGGGTGCTCGACCACCTCGGCGCCGAGCACGTCCCGGTAGAACGCCGTCGACCGGTCCCAGTCGCTGACCGCGATCACGCAATGGTCGATCCGCACCGCCATGCCGATCACCCTATCCGGGGCAGCGGCTGGCACACCCATTCCCGTGAGCGGGGGAGCTAGGGCCTGGTGGGGATGGCGACGGCTTCGCCGGGCGCTCGCGCCGCCGGAGCCGCGTCGACAGCGGCTTGGCGCGGCGCGGGGACCGGGTGCCGGTCGTTCTTCGCCGTCGCCAGGGCCATGCCGACCAGGGCCAGCGGGAGGGCCGGCACGGCGTACCGGGGCTCCATCACCGACGTCGCGACCGTGATCGGGATCATGGCGAATGCCGTGACGGCCCAGTATGTCGAGTCGACCGTCTGCCGCCAGTCGTGCCGGCGAGGCGGTTGCGCGCCGGCGGGCCGCGGCACGAGGTCGCGCAGGTGGGCGTTGACCACGAGGGTGCCGGAGACCACGCCGGTCTGCCGGCGACGGCGCCGTCGCCACACGAACGCCGCGGCACAGAAGAGCGGTGTGACGCCGATCATCGTCGGCGGGACGGTCGCGACCTGGGAGTACCGGTGCAGCGGTGCCATCAACGGATGCTCGTGCCGGCCCGAGCGCATCGTCGCCTTGTGGGCCGCTGGATCCCACGGTGCCATCAGTGCCTGGCAGTGGTGGGTGTCCCCGGTGCGGGGCATGCGCCAGAGGCGGTCGAAGCACCGGTACCGCTCGTCCGGCGCGCCACCCGGCCGTAGCATCAGCCAGGTCTCCACGGCGATCGTCCGCCCGTAGTCGATCGGCTGCGCACGGATCGCCTTGTTCGCGAACGACTCGAAGCGGGCGTCGTTCGCCCGTCCCGGAAATTTGGTGTTGGGGCCGTTGGACCACAGGTACAGGTCCACCGGCTTCCGCTGGCCGAGCGGCTCCGGCGGGCACAGCGGCCGCTCCGCCTCGGTGAGCGTGAGCCGGTCACAGTCGACGAACGTGGACACCCGCGCCCACAGGAACCGTCCACTGTAGCTACTCAGCGAGAAGTCGCCGTGGTGATGGTTATTCAGCGTCGCGTATCCGGTGAGTGGCAGGGCAGCCGCCATGGCGAATGTCGCCACCCGCACCGCGCCGAGCCGTTTCACCAGCAGATACAGCACGGCGATGCCTATCAGCGGCAGCCCGACGGTGCGGGTGGTCGTCGCGGCCGCGAG
>NZ_JBAKHX010000199.1:0-1501 GCF_036906915.1 Micromonospora sp. CPCC 206061 | reverse complement strand
TTCGTCTGTTGTGCGGCCGTCTGCAGTGCTGGCCGATTGATCCAAACCGCGGAGGGCAGTGGCGGCGGCTGCGGCGGGCGCCGGAACCGGTGTGGGTGACGGTCGTGCGCGGCGGTGAGGACCTCGGCACGCAGGGCCTGGATCTGGGTGGCGGTGCCGTGGTGGACCGACGCGGGGGTGTGTAGCCCGATGCCGCTGTGGCGGTGTTCGTGGTTGTAGTAGGTGAAGAATTGCTCGCAGAAGGCGCGGGCGTCGTGGATCGAGCCGAACCGGTCGGGGAAGGCGGGGCAGTATTTCAGCGTCTTGAACGCGGCCTCGCTGTAGGGGTTGTCGTTGCTGACCTTGGGCCGGCTGTGGCTGCGCACGACGCCGAGATCGGCCAGCAGCAGCGCGACTGGTTTCGAGGTCATCGAGGTGCCCCGATCGGCGTGCACCACCCGCGGCGCTGCGCCGGCCGTGGCGATGGTGGCCTCGATGAACGACTTGGCGAGCTCGCCGGTCTCGGTCGGCGCCACGAGCCAGCCGGGCACGTAGCGGGAGTAGATGTCGATGATGACGTAAAGGTCGTAGTAGAGGCCTGGGGTCGGGCCGTGCAGCTTGGTGATGTCCCATGACCACACCTGGCCTGGACCGGTGGCCACCAACTCGGGGCGGGTCCGCGGCGGGTGGGTGGCCTGCGCTCGGCGTTCCCGCGCGCCGCCGACTTCACGCAGGATTCGGTACATCGTCGACTCGCTGCACAGGTAGCTGCCCTCGTCCAGCAGTGTCGCCCACACCTGCGCCACCGACTTGTCCATGAAGGACTCATGGTGCAGCGTCGCCAGCACGCTGGCTCGCTCCACCGCGGTGAGCTTGTTCGACGGCGCCGGGCGAGGCAAACGCGGCCCGGCCAGCTTCGGCCGCTGCCGGCGGTAGTGAGTGGCCCGGGACTTGCCTAGCAGCGCGCAGGCCCGCTTGGTCGACGTCAGGTCGGCCAGGCCGACGAACGCGGCGTCGATCACCTGCTCGACCGCGGATCGGTGTCCGCGCTCTCGGAGATCAGACCCAAGAGCGCGTGTGCTTTTCCCACAACATCCAACGCCGCCCTGGTCTTGGCCAGCTCCGCACGCAGCCGCTCGTTCTCCGCCCGCAACCGCTCGGCTTCCCGGTCGGCTTCGCTTCGCGCCGGCTGGCGCGGCTTGCCCGCAACCCCCGCCAGAGCACCGGCATCGCGGGCTCGCCGCCACTCGACGATGTGTGAGGAATACAGCCCTTCCCGGCGCAGCAGCGCCCCCTTCGCCCCCGGCTCACTGGCCGCGTCGTACTCGGCCACCATCGCCAACTTGTACTCAGCGGTGAACGTCCGCCGCTTCGGCTGATCCGACCGAGGGCCCATCAGCCCATCATCGGTCACGCCGACCCTCAGGTCAGCACGAGTCATCGTCAACGCGGATCTTCCTGCACTCGCCCTACTCAGACCATGTAGTGGATCAGGTGTCTCACGTCAGCCTGACAGAGAGGG
>NZ_JBAKHX010000198.1:0-1506 GCF_036906915.1 Micromonospora sp. CPCC 206061 | reverse complement strand
AGCGACGCCACCACGAGTTTCACCCACCTGCGGGTGGCCCGAAGGGCCAGGGTTTCTTGATCGACGGAAGAGGTGTGGGTGGTGGGGTCGGCGTGTTTCCGGCGGGTAACGGGGAGGTCACAAGGTCTTGACGTGGCGGGCGTCACACAGCTAACTTGCCGCCATGACATCGATGTCATCGGTCGAGGGTCATAGGAGGCGTGCATGAACATCGCGGCGCAGCTGCTCCCGCGGAACCATCCCGAGCACTTTTATCGGGGCGGAGAGCGGATTGCCGCGCTGCGCGGTGGGACCGTCGAGGCGGGCGCGCGCCGGCCCGAGGAGTGGATCGCCTCGATGACACCGATGACATCACGGCCTGAACAGGGCCTTTCCCAGCTCGCCGACGGTGTGCTGCTGCGCGACGCGGTCGCCGCTGATCCGGAGGCGTGGCTCGGGGCGGCGCACGTGGCGAAGTACGGCGCGTCGACCGAACTACTGGTCAAGCTGCTCGACCCGGCGCAGCGGCTGCCGGTGCACCTGCACCCGGACCGGGCGTTCGCGCGGCGGCACCTCGGGCTGCCACACGGCAAGACCGAGGCGTGGATCGTGCTGGAGGTCGACCAGGGCGCACGCGTCCGGCTCGGGTTCACCGCGCCGATGCGGCTGGCCGACGTGCGGGCGATGGTGGACAGCGGCGACTCGGGCGGGCTCGTGGAGTCGTTGCGCACGCGGGCCGTCCGGCCGGGCGACGCGGTGCTGGTGCCGGCGGGCGTGCCGCACAGCATCGACCCGGGCGTCTTCCTGCTGGAGCTTCAGGAGCCGACCGACCTGTCGATCCTGCTGGAGGCCGAGGGGATGGCGGTCGACGTGCCGCGCGACGGCCACCTCGGGCTGGGCTTCGACGTGGCGCTGGAGGCGCTGCGCCTGGAGCCGATCGCAGACCTGGACGCGCTGGTCACCCGGCCGGACACGGTTGAACCGGGTCGCCTGGCCGACCTGATGCCCGCTGCCGCCGGGCCGTACTTCCGGGCACATCTGTCCACAGGCGACAGTGGTCCCTCGGTCGCTGCCGGCTTCGCGGTGGTGGTCGGCACCGCCGGCGCCGGCCGGCTGGTGCCCACGCGCGGCGACCCGGTCCCGTTGGGCCGCGGTGACGCCGCGGTGGTGCCGTTCGCCGCGGGCGCCTGGCGGCTCGACGGCCCCGTCGAGGCAGTCGTCTGCCGCCCACCCCTGCCCTCGGAGCCACCCGAGACGACCGGGGGTCGCCAGTGAGTGGCCTGCTGATCGGCGTGGACATGGGTACCACGCGGGTGAAGGCGGTCGCGATCGACACCGCCGGTGCCGTACGCGGGCAGGCCGAGCGGCCGATGCCCTGGCGGCACGCGGGTGGCCACGCCGAGGTGGATCCGGAGACGCTCGCCGACCTGGCCCGCGACGTGGCCGCCGAGGCGGCGCGGAACGCCATGGCCGGCTGGGTCGGGCCGCGCGGCGCCGCACCACGCGCGGGCGGCGCGGGCGGCGCGG
>NZ_JBAKHX010000197.1:0-1548 GCF_036906915.1 Micromonospora sp. CPCC 206061 | reverse complement strand
CGCGGGGCCGCGCGCCGCGGGGCCGCGCGCCGCGGGGCCGCGCGCCGCCCCTCCCGTCGATCAAGGGCAAATGCACGTGCTTTGATCTCTTTTCCACGTGCGTTTGCCCTTGATCGACGCGATCTTCCTTGATCGACGCCGGCCTCTTCTACGGCGTCGGCGCCGCCTGGAAGACGATCGCTGTGGTGAAGGTGGCGCCGTCGACCTGATAGCCATAGCAGCCGGGCCCGCTCACCGTCGTGGTCGCCGGTAGGTCGGCGTCCGGTGCCGGGATCTCGGCGAAGAAGCCGTCCGGGCGCCGCTCGCCCGTGTACAAGAACCTGACGCTCGCACTGCCCGCGCCGTCCAACCGCGCCGCACGGACGAGCACCGGTCCGGCGTACGCGCCGCCGATCCACCGCACCTTCTTCTCGTACCCGCCACCGGGCAGCCGGTCATCGGGGCGCAGCCGCAGAATCGTTCCCGCGGCGAAGTAGTCCGCGACCGGATGCAGCGGCCCGTCGCCCAGCACCGCGTGCGCGACCCCCGCACCAGACCACGGCCGGGCCGGTGAGACCGGGCACGGCGCGCCGGGAGCCACAGTGGACAGCCGAAGCGGCCGGGCGGCGAGGTCGCCGCTCGCGCTTGGAGTCGGCGCCTGCACGGCCCTGTCGGGCGAGGGCGCCGCGCACGCCGCCAGCGCGAACACCAGCAGGGCGAGGCACCGCGACCGCATCGTTCCAGGATGCAAGCATTCTCCTTTCGCGTACGGTTGCGAGGTGACCGACGTGACCGACGCCTACCTGGACGCCGCGGCGTCCGCCGCCACCCTTCTGGCCGAACCGGCGGTGGCGGCTGCCTGGGACAAGCCGAGCGCGCTGGCGAAGTTCTCCGTCGGCGGCCTCGCGGGCCACCTGGCGTTCCAGATACTCAATGTCGAACCGGTCCTCACCGGCTCACCGCCCAACGAGCCGCCGATCGCGCTCTTGGACCACTACGCGTCCGTCCGATGGGTCCATGTCGACCTCGACGACGAGATCAACGTAAGCATCCGCCGCAGCGGCGAGGAGCGAGCCGCGGGCGGCCCCGACGAGTTGGCGGCCACGGTCGCTGCCAGCGTCGCCCGCCTCCGCACGCTCCTCGCGGCAACGCCCGGCGACCGTGCCGTGCACCTGCCGTGGACCGGGTGGGCGCTCACCATCGACGACTTCCTCACCACCCGGATGCTCGAGATCACCGTCCACTCCGACGACCTGGCGGTCAGCGTGGGGATTGGCGCGCCGGAGTTGCCTTCCCGCGTCCTGGACCCGGTGCTCGCGCTGCTCACCCGGCTGGCGGTACGCCGGCATGGCCAGACGGCGGTGGTCCGTGCGCTCAGCCGCGCGGAACGCGCCCCCGCGACCATCGCCGCGATCTGACCGCCCGTGGACGCGGCCTGCGGGTCGCGACGGACGGCGCGGGCCGCCGCGGTCCGCGCTCGACTTCGGCGATCAAGGGCGTTCGCATCGATCAAGAAACCCTGGCCCTTCGGGCCACCCGCAGGTGGGTGAAACTCGTGGTGGCGTCGCT
>NZ_JBAKHX010000196.1:0-1561 GCF_036906915.1 Micromonospora sp. CPCC 206061 | reverse complement strand
CCGAGGTGGACGCCGTGGAGGCGCATGGCACCGGCACCACGCTGGGTGACCCGATCGAGGCCCAGGCGCTGCTGGCCACCTACGGCCAGGAACGCGACCGTCCACTATGGCTGGGGTCGATCAAGTCGAACATCGGGCACACCCAGGCGGCGGCCGGGGTCGCGGGCGTCATCAAGATGGTGATGGCCATGCGGCACGGGCTGCTGCCCAAGACGCTGCACGTCGACGCGCCGACCCCGCACGTGGACTGGTCGACCGGCGCCGTCCAGCTCCTCACCGACGCCCAGCAGTGGAAGACCAACGGGCATCCCCGCCGGGCGGGTGTCTCATCGTTCGGCATCAGCGGCACCAACGCGCACATCATCATCGAGGAGCCACCGGCCGCCGAGCCGGCGGCGACCCCGGCGGCGACTCCGGCACCGGCCATCGCCGGACCGCTGCCGTGGCAGCTGTCAGCGCGCTCCGAGGCCGCCCTGCGGGCCCAGGCGGGGCGGCTCGCCGACGCCGTCGAGGCCGACCCGGACCTGACGGTCGCCGACGTCGGCTGGTCGCTCGCCACCACCCGCGCTGCGCTGGAGCAGCGCGCGGTCGTCGTGGCCGGTGACCGGGACCAGGCGGTGGCTGGCCTCCGCGCGCTGGCCGCGGGCGCTCCGGCCGGCAACCTGGTGCGGGGTCAGACCGCGGCTGGGAAGCTGGCGTACCTGTTCACCGGGCAGGGCAGCCAACGCCACGGCATGGGCAGCACCCTCTACAACACCTACCCCATCTTCGCCGACACCCTCGACCAAACCATCGCCGCCGGACTCCCCACCGAACTACGCCACATCATGTTCACCCCCAACGACCAACGCCTACACCAAACCCGATACACCCAACCCGCCCTATTCGCACTCCAAACCGCGCTCTACCGGCTCATGGAAAGCTTCGCAGTCACACCCGACTACCTACTGGGCCACTCCATCGGCGAAATCACCGCCGCACACCTCGCCGGCGTCCTCTCACTACCCGACGCCGCCACGCTCGTCACCGCACGCGCCGCCCTCATGCAGGAACTACCCGGCGGCGGCGCCATGCTCGCCATCCAAGCCACCGAACAAGAGATCGGATCCCTACCCGACGGCGTCGACATCGCCGCCATCAACGGCCCCACCTCCGTCGTCATCTCCGGCGACGAAGACGCGGTTTTCGCCGTCGGACAGACCTGGACCGAGCGAGGCCGCAAAACCAAACGCCTCACCGTCAGCCACGCCTTCCACTCCCCCCACATGGACGGCATGCTCAACCAATTCCGCGACGTCGCCGCCTCCCTCACCTACGCCGAACCAGCGATCCCGGTAATCTCCAACCTCACCGGGTCGATCGCAGACGACCTCGCCTCCCCCGACTACTGGGTCAAGCACGTCCGCCACGCCGTCCGCTTCACCGACGGCATCAACACCCTCGCCGCCCAAGGCGTCACCAAATACCTCGAACTCGGGCCGGACGGCGTCCTCACCGCCATGGCCGCAGACACCACCACCGGAACATTCACGCCCACCCTCCGCAGTGGACGACCCGAGCC
>NZ_JBAKHX010000195.1:0-1600 GCF_036906915.1 Micromonospora sp. CPCC 206061 | reverse complement strand
CATCCTCGGCCGCCCACATAGGACCAGGTCAGCCAGCATCCCCGCGACTACGCAATCGCCCTGCCCTCGTCGGCCAGCGTGACCACCGCGTCTGCCCGGTACTCGGTCGGCGCGAAGTCTGTCAGCTCACCCGCGGACAACCGCGCCTCATCGAAGTCCGGCACCGTTACGTGGAGCGGTCCGCGCAAGAGCTCGGCGGCCAGCGTTGGCGATCCCGGAACATCTCGATAAGGATCTCGTGGAGGTGAGAGGGCATGGGCGCGAAGCTACTGTGGACGACCGACAATCTCGGGTAGGCGCGGGCTTGGTGCGGTGCCACCATTTGGCGCGCGCAATCTGAAATACCGGGTCAGGCGATGGAGCCAGGCGGGGCTACCCATACCGCCGGCTGGCTCGTGACCTTGATGACTTCATCGAAATCGTGGTCGTAGTGCACGAGTGCGAGATCATTCAGCTCAGCGGTCGCGGCGAGTAGCAGATCGACGGGACCGGCTGAGCGGTGGGTGCCACGAGCGGTCATGGTGGCCTGGACCTCGGTCGCGCGGCTGAAGACCCGGTCGGGCATGGCGATCCACGAAAAGGTTGCGCCGAGCAGTTCAAGCCATTCCGCGCGGTCGGCTTTGGATCGAGCGCTGTGCAGAAATTCGAGCTCGGTAATCGGACAGATGCCCATGACGCCAGCGGTGATCTGTGGCTGCCACCGGGCACGGACGTCACGATCGCGCAATAGCCGGACCAAGGCGCTGGTGTCGACCAGGAAGCGGGCTGGGGTCATGCGCGGTATGTGGACTTGTCCAGCAGTTCGTCGAAGGTGCCGGTCTCTCCGAGCTCTGCGAGGTGGGCCAGGGCCTTTGCTCGTCGTAGCTGGCTGGCTGCCTGGCGCAGGGCGGTGTTGATGGTGTCCTTCTTCGTCTTGGTGCCGAGCAGCGCCGACGCCTCCGCAAGGGCGTCATCGTCGACATCGACAAGTACCTTCGTCACGGTTGATCATCTCCCGTATATACCGACCCATGGTCGAGTATATCTCATAGAAACATGGGCGGGGCCCCCGCGTGGTCACCAGCCGCGAGCCCGCCACTCTGGGATCGAGGCGCGCTCGGCTCCCAGGGTCGAATCCCTGCCGTGGCCCGGGTAGAACCAGGTTTCGTCGGGGAGGCAGTCGAAGAGTTTCCGCTCGACGTCGTCGATGAGCGACCTGAAGTTGTCGGCGTCTCCGCGCGTATTTCCCACCCCACCGGGGAACAGTGGGGGCCGTTAGAGGGTAACATAGGTGAGTGGCTATGCGCGACGCGCTGTACGCCCGGATCTCGGAAGATGACCTCGGCACTGAGAAGGGCGTGTTCAGGCAGCTCGAAGACGGTCGCGGCCTGTCCGCGGCGCGAGGTGGCGAGGTCGTAGCGGAGTTCTCCGACAATGATGTGTCGGCGCTCAAGGGTGTTCATCGGCCTGGGTACGAGGCGCTGATGGCCGCTGTGGCGGCTGGTCAGGTTGACCGCATCATCGTGTTTCACACGTCCCGTCTGTGGCGTAACCGCCGTGAGCTTCCCCCGGTTCTCCGGACACCTGAGGTGAGGTGGACGGCGGCTTCCAGGAAGGATGT
>NZ_JBAKHX010000194.1:0-1661 GCF_036906915.1 Micromonospora sp. CPCC 206061 | reverse complement strand
CTACCACATCGATCTACCCGGCCGCGGCCATCCTGCCTAACCCACACATCAGGCAGGAGAGCCCCTTTTTGTCGCCCGGACGGCGATGGAGTCCACGACGGCACGGGACCAGTCGATCTCGGTGATCACGTTCAGCCGGTGCAGGAACTGCTGGTGCAACTGTTCCCACAACCCGGACCTGGTCCACTGCGTGAACCGACGATGCGCGGTGGCTCGGCTGACCCCGAACAGGGCGGCGGGTAGCTTGCGCCAGGAGCAACCGGCCTGGACCAGGTACACGATCGCGGCCAGCACGGCCCGGTCATCGGCGCGGCGGTTGCCGCCGCCCTGCGGTCGAGCCGCCGCGACAGGGATCAAAGGTTGGGCCGCCTGCCAGAAATCGTCCGGCGCCCACGTGCGGATCATGTCATCGACATCGCTCACGGAACAAAGATCATGCCCCAGATCATCATCCGTCCATCTGAGACACCCCGTTAGGCGTGGCGCCGTCCGGGCCGACATAGACCCAGTCGTCGGTCACAAAGCTGGCGACCCGAGGCGCGTCGTTGCCGATCAGCGCCTCATCCCACGCCGCCGAAACGGCGCGAACCTCATCTTCGAGTGTCATCTTCCCTCCGCTGGCTGGCCATCGTGGCTGCTAACCCTGGCTCCTGGCTGGCCGTCCCGCCGTGTGCCGCTTTCCAACCGCTTCGATTGATGAAAACGGGTTGAAGTCGCCGACGTGTTGATCATCCACATGAGACGGGGCTCCGGGTAAGACGACGGGTTGTCGAAGCCTATACGTCTCGATCGAGGAATGCGGAACCCCGACAGCGGAGCCGAGCCGGTGTGACCCGGCTCCGCTGCTGATCAGTACGGGCGGAGCGACGTGAAGAACTGCCTCAACTCGCCGGCGAGCAGGTCCGGCTCCTCCAGCGGCATAAAGTGTCCACCGCTACCGGGCTCACTCCAATGCCGGATGTCGGTGCAGGCCCGTTCGGCGATCTCGCGTGGGAAGTTGGCCATCGACGGTTCGCTGCTCACGGTGAACGCGGCCGGCACCGTGATGTCGGGTCGTGGACTGTTGTGTTCGAAGTCGAAGTACTGCCGGAACGAGGAGCCGATCGTGCCGCTCGCCCAATATAGGGTGATGATCGTCAGCAGGGTATCCCGGTCGAACCGGCTTTCCAGGTTCCCGTGGTTGTCGCTCCAGTCTCGGTACTTGTCGACGAGCCAGGCGGCCAGTCCGGCCGGCGAGTCGATCAGCGCCGCGGCGACAGTGTCCGGTCGGGTGCCCATGATGGCGCTGTAGCCGCCGTCAGTTTCGTCGTAGGCCGCGTCGGCGTCGAGGTATGCCTGCTCGGCGGGCGACAACGGGTGGGAGTCGAAGCTGTCTGGGAACGGTGGGTGGATCATGTGAATGCCTGCCACCTGCTCGGGATACAGAGCGCCCAGCCAACCGGTGACCACGCCGCCGACGTCGCCGCCAAAGGCGCCGTAACGCTGGTAGCCAAGGACGTCGATCATCAATAGGTGCAACGTCTGCGCCATGGCAGCGCGGGTGAGCCGACCCTGCCCCAGCGGAACCTGTCAAGATCAATGAGACAAGATCTTTTTATTTCGTCTGTTGTGCGGCCGTCTGCAGTGCTGGCCGATTGATCCAAACCGCGGAGGGCAGTGGC
>NZ_JBAKHX010000193.1:0-1699 GCF_036906915.1 Micromonospora sp. CPCC 206061 | reverse complement strand
GCGGCAGATCCGTACGGCCGTGCTCGTCGCGGGTGAGCGGATGTCGGCCGTTGGGGCGTAGGGCCGCGACCAGTTCCGGTATGTCGACTGCGGCGGTGCACCAGTGGGGGATCCGTTGTGTCGGCGGGAACGTGGTTGGCAAATTCGGTGGAGGATGTAGACATCGGCGGGGGCGCTCCGACGTATCAGATGAGCGACGGAACGGCCGTCGTGCACGCTTGGAGGCCTGATGAAGTACGTCATCCTGATCCACTCGAACCCACAGCCCTGGGGTCATCCGACGAGTGACTACCTCGTGGCCCACCAGGCACTGCCCGCCGATGTCCGCCACCGGTTGAACACTGAGTTTGAGCAGGTGATGACCGAGCTGCAGGCCAACGGCGAGCTGCTCGGAGGTGAGGCGCTCGGCGACCCGGCCAACGCTCGACTGTACCGGTGGCGCGACGGCGAACCGCTCACGAGCGACGGGCCGTATTCGGAGGCGAAGGAGCACCTCGCCGGATTCTTCCTCATCGATGTTGGCAGCCAGGCGCGCGCCGAGGAAGTCGCCGCTCGGTTCTCCGGGCCGGACGAGACGGTGGAGTTGCGTCCGCTGATGTGGCCCGGTGGCGACGAGCAGTGACGGGTTCGGTCCTGGATGACGTGTGGCGCCGGGAGGCGCCGCACGTCATCGGGGCGCTACTGCGCAGGTACGGGGACCTCGGGGACTGCGAGGACGCGCTGCAGGACGCCGCTGAGGCGGCCGCCGCCCGGTGGCCCGCCGACGGGGTGCCCGACGCACCAAGAGCCTGGCTGATCACAGTCGCTTCACGAAGGCTGATCGACCGAGCCCGGACGGACTCGGCCCGGATCCGCCGCGAGACGATGGACGCGGCCCAACGGCCACACGCGACGCAGGCCGTGGCCACCCACGAGCGTGACGACACGCTGCGGCTGTTCTTCCTCTGCTGCCATCCTGCGCTGACGCGACCCTCGCAGGTCGCGCTCTGCCTACGGACGGTGGCCGGCCTTGGCGTGGAGCAGATCGCGGCCGCATACCTCGTCCCGGTTCGTACGATGACGCAACGCCTCAGTCGCGCGCGTACGGCGCTGCGCCAGGCCGGTGCGCGGTTCGGCATGCCGTCGCAGCGGGACCTGCCCGCCCGGGTCGCTGCGGTCATAGACGTCTGTCACCTGGTGTTCACCGAGGGGTACGCGCGGACATCGGGCGAGGCGCTGCTCGACGTCCAGCTGGCCGAGGAGGCGATACGGCTCATACGGCAGTTGCACGCCGCATTGCCCGAGCACGCCGAGGTCGCGGGTGCGTTGGCGCTCATGCTGCTCACCCATGCCCGGTCCCCCGCCCGGGTCGACACCTCCGGTGACCTCGTGCCGCTCGCCGAGCAGGACCGGTCACTGTGGCGGCGCGACCTGATCACCGAGGGCGTCGAACTGCTGGAGCGAACCCTGCCCCAGGGCCACGTGGGCAGGTTCCAACTGCAGGCCGCGATCGCCGCCGTCCATGCTGAGGCCGCGACGTACAAGCAGACCGACTGGCTGCAGATCAGCCTGCTCTATGACATGTTGAGCCGGGTTGCGCCGGGTCCGGCCGTCACGTTGAACCACGCGGTCGCCGTCGCCATGGCGCACGAACCCGCCGCCGGTCTCGCCATGCTCGAACCGCTGCTGGACGATCCCGCCATGCAACGCCACCACAGGC
>NZ_JBAKHX010000192.1:0-1795 GCF_036906915.1 Micromonospora sp. CPCC 206061 | reverse complement strand
GCACGTGGTTGGATCTCTTTTCCGCGTGCATTTGCCCTTGATCGATGCGGATCTCCTTGATCGGCGTGCCGTGCCGTGCCGTGCCGCGCCGGCGTGCGGTTGCGTGCCAGGCCCGCGGTGCACCGCGGGCTCGATCAGCGACGCCGGGCAGGCAAGGCCGCGCGCCGCCCACGACGGCGCGGCGGGCAGGCGCGGCGCCCCGGCCCCGAGCGGGTACGGCGGGACCCAAGGTCCAAGCCCCACCAGGCGGAAGAGGCCGGCGGTCACGGAGACGGGTCGGCGACCGCGCCGTCTGCGGGCTCGGGGGACAGGGGGCGCGCTCCGGCGGCGGGGAGGACGGCGGGCCCTCGGTCGGCGCGGTCGTGCGCGTCGCCGGGGACGAAGGGGCGGCCGTCCGGGTCGAACGCGGACTGGACCGCGTGGGGCTGCGGCTAGGGGGGCGCGTCAGGCCGGCTCGCTGGTGATCGCCGGCGCGGGCAGCGGAGCGGCCGAGACCACCGTGAGCTGAAGCGCGTACACGCGGTTGCCGCCGGCGACGTACAGCACCCCGCTGGACAGCGCGGTGCCCGCGACCGCGCCCTCGGTCGTGAACTGCCACAGCGGGGCCCCGCTCGCCGCCTCCAGGGCGTACAGCGTCCCGGCGCGGCTGCCGACGTACAGCACGCGGTCGGCGATGAAGGGCGAGGCCGAGATCGGACCGCCGCCCTCGACCGTGTACCGCCACCGAAGGGTGCCGTCGGTCGCGTTCACCGCATAGACCAGGCCATCCGACGCGCCGAAGTAGACGGCGCCGCCGTCGGCGAGCGGCGCGGTGGTGACGGCGCCGGTGGCGGGAAACGTCCAGCGGACCTTGCCGCTCCCGGCGTCCAGCGCGTGCACGAGCCGCCCGGCGCTGCCGACGAAGAGCAGCCCGCCCGCCGCCGCGGGTGCGGAGAGCCCGTCGCCGATCGGGGTCGCCCACCGGCGATCGCCCGAGCCGGCATCGACCGCGTACACCCGGCCGTCGCCGCCGGACGCGTAGACGGTGTCGCCCGAGATTGCCGGCGTCGTAGCGATAGCTCCACCGTCGCGGAACCGCCATCGTTGCCGGCCGTCCAGCCGGAACGCGTACAGCCCGCCGTCGCCGCCGACATAGAGGGCGTCACCGGTGACCACCGGGGAGGACGTGGAGCCCGACGCAGCCCGTACCCGCCAGCGTTGCGCCCCGTCGGCCGCGCTGATCGCGTGCACCATGCCGTCCTGGCTGGCGACGTAGACGACCCCGTCGCGGACCTGCGCGGCGTTCACCGGTGCGCCCGCGTCATAGCGCCAGCGCTCCGCGCCGGTCGCCCGGTCGATCGCGTGGACCTTGCCACCCCCGCCGCCGACGTACACCGCGTCACCGGCAACGGCCGGGCGGCCGCTGGCTGGACTTCCCACGTCGTACGACCACACGTGGGCGGGCTTCCCGGGCACGGTGGGCGCCTGGGTGCCGGTGTTGCTGGTCGGGCCGCCGGTCGTCTTGTCGGCCGGCTGCTCGCCCAGCGGCCAGGCCAGCACCGCCGCGGGGGCGGCGATCAGGAGGAGCCCGGCGATCCCGGCGACCAGCCACCGCCGCCTCCCGCGCAGCAGGTCGGCCAGCCGGCGCCGCCACGCGGCCAGCGCCGGCGGCAGCTGCCTCGGACGGCTGGGCGCAGGGGTGGCAGCGGGCCGCACCCGCGCTGTGCCCATCGGGGAGGGGTTCCCCGGCGCGGGTTCCGCGCCCCCAGCGCCGCCCGCCGCTGCCGGCCTGGCCGGCGCCACCGCGCGGTTGGCG
>NZ_JBAKHX010000191.1:0-1801 GCF_036906915.1 Micromonospora sp. CPCC 206061 | reverse complement strand
CTAGGAGACCGCTGAATAATGGCGGCGTGCCGGTCCACCGGTTTTGATCGGGTTTGGTCGATAGTTGGTGGGTGCAGGGTAGATCCGATCCGGGCCGCGAGTTGTTGGACACGGCGGCGTTGGCGGGGCATCTGGTGCCGGCAGGCAGTGTGTACGCGTTCTTGGCCGAGCATCGTGGTGAGGTTTTCCCGAACGGTCTGTTCGCTGATCTGTTCCGGTCCGGGCGTGGCCGCCCGTCGGTGCCGGGTGAGGTGATCGCGTCGGTGCTGGTGTTGCAGACCCTGCAGGACCTGTCGGACAGCGAGGCGATGCAGGCGCTGCGCTGCGACCTGCGGTGGAAGGTGGCGTGTGGGCTGCCGATCGACCACGAAGGCTTTCACCCGACCACGTTGACGGTGTGGCGTAACCGGCTACGCGCCTCGGATCGTCCCGAACGGATCTTCGAGGCGGTCCGGGGCGTGGTCGCGGCGACCGGGGTGCTGGCGGGCAAGACTCGCCGGGCGTTGGATTCGGTGGTGCTCGATGACGCGGTCGCCACGCAGGACACGGTCACCCAGTTGATCGCCGCGGTGCGGCGGGTGCGCCGCCTGGTGCCCGGCGCGGCACAGCTGATCGCGGATCGCTGTCACGCCCACGACTGGGACGATCCCGGTAAGCCCGCGATCGCCTGGGACGACAAGGCCGCCCGCGATGTGCTGGTGTCCGCTTTGGTCAACGACGCTAACACCCTCATCGACGCGTTGGCCGATGCCGAAGCCGATCAGCAGGCTTCGCAGGCGCTGGCCCTGCTGGCGTTGGTGGCCGGGCAGGACGTCGAACCGGCCGAGGGCTCGGATGGCACCGATGGCCGGTGGCGTATCGCCCGCCGGGTAGCTGAAGACCGCGTGATCTCCACAGTGGACCCGCAGGCCCGGCATGTGCACAAGACCGTCCAGGCGCGGCAGGACGGCTACAAGGCGCACGTCGCGATCGAGCCGGACACCGGGCTGTTCACCACCGCCGAACTGACCCAAGCCAGTGGTGAGGACAATCACGAGGCCGTCGTCGGGTTGTCGTTGCTGGACAACGACGACGAACTCGGCCAGTTCGAGGTGTTGGGTGATAGTGCCTACGGCACCGGCGATGCCCGCGCCGCCCTCGCCCAGGCCGGGCACACCGCGGTCATCAAACCAGCACCGTTACGGCCGGCCGTTGCCGGCGGGTTCACCATCGACGAGTTCACCGTCGACGAACCCGCTGGCACCGTCACCTGCCCCAACCAGGTGACCCGGCCGATCACCCCCAGCCGCACCGTCACCTTCGGGGCCGCCTGCCGCGACTGCCCGTTACGCGCGCGGTGCACCACCGCCAAGACCGGCCGCAGCCTCAACCTGCACGAACACGACGCCCTGCTGCGCCAGGCCCGCCGCGACTGGAAGGCCCGCGACGACCTACGCGACACCTATCGACAGCACCGGCCCATGGTCGAACGCTCGATCGCCTGGCTGATCGGCCCGAAAGGCCGCTGCCGCAAACTGCGCTACCGCGGCGTGGCCGCTAACGACCTGTGGCTACACCACCGCATCGCCGCCCTCAACCTCCGCCGCCTGATCAACCTCGGCCTAGCCCGCCAACCCGGCGGCTGGGCCATCATCTAACCCACCACCCCCACCACGCCGACCCCCCGGCCAGGAAGGCAACCCCTCTGTCCAGCCACGCACTATGACCCACCCGCCGCACGACGGCCCTACCGAGAAGCCCTCCCCATCACCACCACCCGAAACCCGCACCCCCGAAACGGGGTTATTCAGGAGCCTCCTAG
>NZ_JBAKHX010000190.1:0-1806 GCF_036906915.1 Micromonospora sp. CPCC 206061 | reverse complement strand
TGCACTCGCCCTACTCAGACCATGTAGTGGATCAGGTGTCTCACGTCAGCCTGACAGAGAGGGGTCAGGGCCACGATGCCTTCGCGGCGTTCCGGCAAGGTCACAAAGATCGCTTTCCAGCCCCCTGGGTTCGACCCGCTGTGCCAGACCGCTTGGGTGCCATCGGGCTCACGGTCGATGGCGTACCCGAGGCCCTTGGTGGTCTGGTGTGGTGGCCTGGTCACGTCGGCGGCTAGGTACTCGTCGGTGAGCGCGACCGGGGTGAGCATGTCCACGACCGTGGTAGGGGAAAGCACGGTCCGTCCGGGAGCCTGACCGTGTGGTCCGGGCATGATGGCGGCGGCGAAGCGGGCCAGATCCGGGGCTGTCGTGTACAGCCCGGCCGCTGCTTTCTCGGTGAACAGGAAGTTGGGGTACGGCCGTCCGAGCGCGTCGTGGCCGATAGCGGTCGCCGGCCGTAGGTCCTCATGCCATTCGAAGCCGCTGTGGGTCATCCCCAACGGGTTGAGCACCTCGCGTTGCATGTAGGTGGCGAAGGCTTCACCGGTGACTTCCTCGATGACCAGTTGGAGCACGGTGTAGCCGCCGCCGGAGTAGAGGTATCCGGCGCCGGGCTTCGCGACAGGCGTAGGCCGGCCAGGGACTCCTCCAGGGAGGGGATCCGCTGTTCGGGCGGCAGTCCGGGATAGCCGTGCTGGGACAGTCCAGCGGAGTGGTTGAGCAGCCGCCGGACGGTGACGTCGTCGGCGTTGTAGCGGGAGGCCGGCAGGTGCCATCGGGTCAGGTACGACTGCACCGGTGCGTCGAGGTCGAGCAGTCCCTTGTCCACCAGCCGCAGCACACCCCAAGCGGTCACCGGCTTGGATATCGACCCGACCTGAAAGACCGTCTCCGCGGTGACCGGCACCCGCCGCGCGAGATCAGCCTGCCCGTAACCGCCGGCCCAAACCAACTGCCCGTCCCTGACCAGCGCGACCGCCGCGCCCGGCACCTGCGCACTGGAAAGCCAGCCCTGCTGCTCCCGCCCAACCTGGCTGATGAAACTGTCCAGGTCCGCGTCCGGCCGCACAGCCGAACCGGCGGGCGTCGCACCGGCTGGCCCCTCGCGGTTGGTCGAGGCCGGCGACGTGCACCCCGCCAACAGTGTCGCCGCCAGGGCCGTCACGACCGCCGCCGCGCTTCGCTTCCCGTACATCATCGGAAACCTCCCGAGGCCGTCGAGCCGCGTAGGACGCGGTCGCCGCGATCGGCGTCGGGGTCCGGGATGCCGCATGACCTAGTCGGCCAGATAGCCGAATCCACCTCAGCGTACTCCCGGCCGCGAATTCAGGCAGAAATTGACAATGCCAAACGACGATCGGCAAACAGCCAGCCAGCCCGCCCGATGCGCGCACCAACGATCATTCAAGCGCCGGCCGGCGTACACCCCCGAGTCAGCTCACCGACCCCGCGCCACCGAATGAAGCCGATCCATGTCATCTTCTGCCGCTACTCGCGCGTGGATCAAGAGCCGCGACTGCGCCTGACGGTCCGGCGGGACTCGAGGATCGTGGTGCGCCAGTGTTACTACTCGGTGCCGGCTCGGTTCATCGGGTGGCTTCGTTTGCACATCCGTCGGCATGCTTCAGGTCCCCACGCCCTGTCATGCCGAGTTGAGTGCGTTCAATTATTGATTGCTTACTATCGTTGAGGCGCTCCGAGATCACGGGGCACCAGCGAGAACAGGATGGGATCAACCCGACCAGCGTGGATCAAACCGGCATTTCGCAGGATACCTTCCCGATGCAGTCCCGCGCGCATAGCCAC
>NZ_JBAKHX010000189.1:0-1852 GCF_036906915.1 Micromonospora sp. CPCC 206061 | reverse complement strand
CCCGAAGTCCCGGCTCCGCCGGGACGCTGCCGCACACGTGGCTGGGCCGAGTTTCGTCTCAGGCCAAACGCACGCGGTTTGATCTCAACACCGCGTGCGTTTGGCCTTGATCGGTGAGGTTTCCCTTGATCTGCGCGCGGTCCGCGGGTTGTAGACCTCGTGGCACGCGAGGCACGCGAGCGGGATGATGCGCCGTGATCGCCGCGTGGCGCATGGCCGCACGGCCCGGGCCGCGGCGGGGGCGGGGCGCCAGGCGGGGCGGCGCGCTGGGGTGGGCGGGGGCGTGGGTTAGGTGACCTTGGAGTTCACCAGTTGGGCGGAGCCCTTGGCTCGGTAGAAGATGCCGGGGAGGGTTTCGAACTCGTCGCTGGGGTTGCGGCGGAGGGTTGAGCTTTCGATGCGCAGGGTGCCGCTGCGGTCGTTGCTGACGTAGAAGATGGCCCCGCCTCCCTCGCGGGCGTGGTTGCGTTCCATGAGGGTGCCGGCGATGCGCAGCGTGAACGTGTTGCCGTCGCAGTAGATCGCGCCGCCGTTGCCGCCGCCGGGGGTGCCGTTGGCGGCCTCGTTGGCGCCGTACCCGATGGCCTCGTTGTGGCTGAACAGGCTGTTGAGGATCACCCACGAGACGCCGATGCTGCTGAGGGCGCCGCCATTCGAGCAGGCCCCGCCCTGGCCGGCAGCGCCGCCGAAGGTGCTGCTGACCACGTACACGGGCAGGTCTCGATTTTGGTCGAGCACCCGGATGGCCGCGCCGCCGAGATCGGGCCCGCCGGAGTCGCACCTGTTCTTGACGAACCGCGAGTTGACCACCTTCAGCCGCCCGCCGCGCACGTAGAGCGCTCCTCCGCCGCCGCCGTTGGTGACCTCGGGATCGGGGTCGGCGCCGATGGAGCTGCCGCTCGCAAAGGTCAAATTTTGCACGGTGAGCTGCGGGTGGTCCTGGTTGGTGCAGTCGCCGGGCGGCGGGCCCTGGGCGTCGTCGCAGGTGTTCATGTACAGGATGCGGCGCTTGCCGGCCCCGCTGAGCGTGACCTTGCCGCCACCGTCGAGCACGACCTTCTTGGCCGAGTTCTTGACCTTGGCGGTCTGCGTCATCGTGATCGTGATCGGGGCGGGCCCGCACGAGAACGTGATCACGCCGCCCGCGGCGACTGCGGTCGCCACGGCCTTGCCGGTGCAGCTGGCAGGCGTACCGTCGCCGACGACCCTGTTGGGCTTGGAGGTGTCGACGGCGCGCGCCTCGGCCGGTACCGCTGCCTTGCCGTTGGGGTTGCCCGCGCGGAGCGTGCCATTGGCCGGCCCGGCCGTGGGCTTCGGGGTCTTGGTGGTGGGCGCGGCACCGAGCGCGTCCCTGCCGCCCGGCGCGGCCGACGTGGCGGCCGTGGCCGGTGGCGACGGGTCGCCGCCGCCGGATCCGCCGCCACACGCCGGCAGCAGCGCCGCGACCACGCCAAGTGCGAGCACCGTCCGGAGAACCACGGGCCGATGCTAGTGGGGTACGGGGTGCCGTGCCTGCCCTCCGCACGGCCGGGCCGGGCCGGCGATCAGTTGAAGTCGGCGGCCGTGTATTCGCGCGGTTCGACCAGGACCATCCAGTTGCCCGAGTTATCGCGGACGACCGCCTCCACCCCGTATGGACGCTCCTCCGGCTCCTGGATGAACTGCACGCCCTGCGCCCGGAGCTCCTCGCACGTCTTGCGGCAGTCATCCACGTTGAGTCCGAGGCCGTGCATGCCGCCCTCGTCGAGCGCCCGGTTGATCATGTCGACCATCTCGGGCGAGTGCGGCGCCCGGGTTCCGCAGTTCGTAGTCACACGTGTGCTGGAGTTTAGGGGTTGAGCTGGGCAAACGC
>NZ_JBAKHX010000188.1:0-1855 GCF_036906915.1 Micromonospora sp. CPCC 206061 | reverse complement strand
CCTGAGACGAAACTCGGCCCAGCCACGTGTGCGGCAGCGTCCCGGCGGAGCCGGGACTTCGGGTGTGTGAGGGCATGGTGGGTCGGCTTGCCGGCCAGGCTCGGTTGCGGGCAAGCTGTGCGGTGGTGGGAAGGGCGACCACGTCGCCGACCCTCACGGGTACGGCCTTCACCGTCGAGAACGGTTTGTCGGCGTCCTTCCCACCCTCTGTTCGGTGTGGTGGGGCTGGTTAGGCAGCGGCGCGCTCCCGAGCGGGGTCGGTGACCGCGTCCGTGTCCGGTTGAGGGTCTGTATCGGGGCCCGTGTCGTCGGGGTCGGGGTCCGGATCCACGAAGGTGATTTTTTGGCCGGTCAGGGCTTCCAGGCTGGCGATCAGGTTCCGCTTGCGGGTCTCGGTGTCGACGCGGCGGGTGTAGAAGTCGGCGCCGAGGTCCTGGTAGGGCCGACCGGTCGACAACACCGACCAAATGATCTTGATGAGGGTGTGCGCGGTCGCGAACGCGGCCTTCTTCGCCGCGGCCTTGTTCTTCTTCCCACCGAACCGACGGTGCAGCCGGTGGTAGCGGGCCCCGACCCGGGTGGCGGTCTTGGCGGTGGTGAACGCCGCGTTCTGCAACAGCCCGGCCAGGTGCGGGTTGCCTTTACGATGCCCGGCCCGGCGACGCCGGCCCGCGGACTCGTTGTTACCCGGGGCCAGCCCGGCCCAGGCGGCCAAATGTTTGGCCGACGGGAACCGGGTCATGTCGGTGCCGATCTCCCCGATCACCGCGGTGGCCACCCGTTCCCCGATACCCGGGATACTCGTCAACAGCTCGATCTGGGCCTGGAACGGACCCGCCACCCCCGCGGGGGCCTGGTCGGCGAGACGGCCGATCTTGTCCCGTTGCACCTTGACGATCATGTCTTCCAGGTGCTCGATGCGTTCCAGGTGCACGGCCACCATCTGCCCGTGATGATCGGTGAACCGGCCCTCCAACGCCAACCGCAGATCATCGATCTTGTTACGCAGCACCCCACGAGCCAACTGCGCCAGAGCCACCGGATCGCGCTGCCCATCGGCCAAGGCTTTAAGCATCACCCGGCCCGAGACACCAAACGAGTCCGAGGCCACACTGTCCAGCTTGATCCCGCCCGCCTCAAGGACCTTCAACAACCGCTGCTTCTCCCGCGCCGCCTCCTGGACCAGCTTGGTCAAATACCGGGTCCAGTCCCGCAGCATCCGCACCCGCTCCGGGGGCAGGAAACTACCCCGCAACAGCCCGACCTCCATCAACCGGGCCAGCCACTGCGCATCCTTCACATCCGTCTTACGCCCCGGCACCGCCTTGACATGCGCCGCGTTGACCACCTCGACCACCACGTCCTGGCCGCCGATCTCCCGCAACGCGGTCCACACCGGCCACCAATACACCCCGGTCGACTCCATCGCCACATGCGTGACCTGCTGCTCGGAAAGCAACCAGCGCGCCATCCGCAGCAAATCCCGATAGAACGTACGGAACTTGCGGGTCACCTCCCGACGCCCACCAGAGGCGTCCGGCACCCTAACGGTCACCGTCACCTGCCTCTTATGCACATCCACCCCGCCCACGAACGGGTACAAAACCTCCAAGCCGCCGTCCCCCTTCCAACCGCACCAGCACACGGACGGCGCCGCTCACGAAGTCCGTCACGAACTCATGACACTGAGACACGTGCACGGAGGCAACAACCTGGGATACCAGGGACGAACTCCAACACCATTCTTGATCACAGGCACCCACAGCGGCGCCAAGGACAACCGGTGACAGCGAGCGACGCCACCACGAGTTTCACCCACCTGCGGGTGGCCCGAAGGGCCAGGGTTTCTTGATCG
>NZ_JBAKHX010000187.1:0-1976 GCF_036906915.1 Micromonospora sp. CPCC 206061 | reverse complement strand
CGTCAGCAGGCACCAGCAACAACACCGGCACATGGTGCCCGGTCACGCCAACCCACCGCCAGCGCATATCCCCCTTCCCCCCATGCCGCAGCAGACGCCGGCGCCCTGTTCGCGGCATGAGAGAGATCATGCCTCCTGGCGGAGGCGCCCGCAGGGGCTGAAACTGGTGGGTGCGTCGCCCGCCGACGTCGAACTTACTTGGCACTTCGTGTCCGGATGAGAGAGTGACGCTGGAGCCCGCCCCGGTAGGAACCCCGGGTTGCTGCCTGCGAGCGCGGATGTCAGTTTCTTGATGTTGATCGCGGGTTCCGCGGGCGACGCGCCGTTGGTGTTGTTACGGGGCGCGTTGCCGGAGGGCCTGATGGAGATCGTGTATGAGCGGGTCGCGGGGATCGATGTCCACAAGAGACAGATCACGGTTGCGGTGCGTAGCCCGGGCCAGGGAACCAAGCGCCGGACTCAGGTACGCCGGTTCGCGACGTTCTACGCCGCGTTGCGGGAGATGACAGCCTGGCTGCTCGCCGAAGGCGTCTCCCACGTGGCGATGGAGTCCACCGGCGTGTACTGGATGCCGGTGTTCCACGCTCTAGCCGAGCCGGACAGCCTGAAAATCGTGTTGTGCAACGCACAGCACGTCAAGAACGTCCCGGGTCGCAAGACCGATGTCAAAGACGCCCAGTGGTTGGCCCAATTGATGGAAGTCGGTCTGCTGCGCGGCAGCTTCATCCCACCGCCGCAGATCGCGGTGATCCGCCAGCTGTGCCGCTACCGGCGCACCCTGATCGAGGAACGCACCCGGGAGGGTCAGCGGCTACGCAAGGTGCTCGAAGACGGCGGGATCAAGCTGGACTCGGTGGCCTCCGACGTGCTCGGCGTATCCGCCCGAGCCATGATCCGGGCATTGATCGCCGGTGAACGCGACCCGGCCGTCCTGGCCGACCTGGCCCAGCGGACGCTGCGCCGCAAGATCCCGGACCTGACCCTGGCACTGGCCGGCCGCTTCGCGGCCCACCATGGGGTGTTGTGCGAGCTGCATCTGGACCACATCGACCACCTCGACACGATGCTCGCCCGGCTGGACGCCCGCATCGGCACCGCGATCGCCCCGTTCATCGACGCATGCCAGCGACTGACCAGCATCCCGGGCATCGGGGACCACGCCGCCCGAGCGATCATCGGTGAGATCGGCGTGGACATGTCCAGGTTCCCAACCGCAGCGCACCTGGCGTCCTGGGCCGGGCTGTGTCCGGGCAACCACGAATCGGCCGGCAAGCACCGCAGCGGTAAGACCCGACACGGCAACGCGCACCTGTGCACCATCCTGGTCGAGGCGGCCTGGGCCACCGACCACACCCACAGCCGGCTGGGCTCCCGGCTGCGCCGCCTGAAACGGCGGATGGGCAAGAAATCCGGCCCCAAGGCCGCCGTCGCGGTGGCTCACACCATCCTGACCATCGTCTGGCACCTGCTCGCCCACGGCGGCACCTACACCGACCTCGGCGCCGACTACTACACCCGCCGTGAAGAAGACCCCGAAACCCTGGCCGCCAGACTCAAACGCAAGATCGAATCACTCGGCTACACCGTCGACCTCAGCCCCGCCGCGTAACAACCGAGCCCGTCGACCACGAACCTCATCGGGGCTTCGCCCCGATGCTGCCGCCCACCACTCACGGCCAGTTTCATGTCAGTTTCATGTCAGTGCACCAAGTCTCGTCGGACGCAATATGGCCGACGGGGCGTGTTACAAACGGTAGGAGTGGGGTCCGCCAAGCCAATGACTCAGGTACTCGGACTGAATCTCTCCGGTGAGTAAGCCAGCCAGGGCTTCCGAGAAGCCGACCCCGTACCGCTCCCGGTACGGTCCTTCCTCCTTCAGCACCACTGGCCAGTCGCCGGCGGCCACGCCCGGCCCCTCTCTGTCAGGCTGACGTGAGACACCTGATCCACTACATGGTCTGAGTAGGGCGAGTGCA
>NZ_JBAKHX010000186.1:0-1995 GCF_036906915.1 Micromonospora sp. CPCC 206061 | reverse complement strand
CCCGGGTTCCGCAGTTCGTAGTCACACGTGTGCTGGAGTTTAGGGGTTGAGCTGGGCAAACGCGGACGGGGGCGGGTTGGGGCGTGTGTCTACGCGGTGTCGACACGTTCTGGTCTTGGTCAGGTGGGATTGAACGCGGTTACCCGGGCCGGTGGTTGGGCGGAAAGTGCCTGGTAGATGGCTTTCTGCTCGGGGTTGAGCGGGGTGGTCTGCGCGACGGTTCCGGCCGGGCCGGCCAGGGTCACCTGGGTGATTCGCCCGAGTTGCCGGTTGATGTTTCGCCAGGAAAGGCTGGTGCCGCGTTCGGCGACGCGGGTCAGCAGCAGGGCCAGCCAGCAGATCAGGACGTGGGCGCGGATGCGGTGTTCCAGGCGGTGGAACACCGGCCGCAGCAGCAGGGTGGACTTCAGGTCGCGGAAGCCGCGTTCGGCTTCGAGGAGGTTCTTGTAGCCGAGGGCGACGTCTTCGGTGCTGATGTGCGGGTCACTGGTGGCGATGAGGTATTTGCCGTCCAGGCGGGCCTCGGCCTTGACCTTGCCGGTGTTGATTTTCAGCCGTCCGTTGGCCTGTTGGGTCAGCCAGCGGCCGAGGGTGGGGTGGTCGCGCAGCGCGCATTCGGCGCGCACGTGGGCGGCCTCGTTGCGTTGACGGGTCTTGTCGCCGCCGGGACGCTGCGCGTCGCGGGCGCGCTG
Source organism: Micromonospora sp. CPCC 206061 (assembly GCF_036906915.1). Taxonomy (NCBI): domain Bacteria; kingdom Bacillati; phylum Actinomycetota; class Actinomycetes; order Micromonosporales; family Micromonosporaceae; genus Micromonospora; species Micromonospora sp. CPCC 206061. Next base: position 1,303 of record NZ_JBAKHX010000186.1, on the reverse strand, counting down.
CTCGCCGATACGGGCCAGTTCGGCCTGGATACGGGCGATCGCGTCGTCGCGCTGCTGCCGATCACGCTGCGCCTGTTCCGGGTTGTGGCAGACGACGAACCGCACGTCCGTGGCTTCGAGGCGGACCTCCTTGACCCGCAGGTTGTCGCGTACCTGCTGGTAGCGGCCCTGCCGGGACAACACGATCTCGACCAGCGGGTTGCCGTCGCGCATGCGCATCCCGGCGATGTAGTGGCCGCCGGCGCGGCGCAGGTAGGCCAGGTTCTCCGCGGAGCTGAACCCGCGGTCGACCACAGTGATGACGCGGCCGAGCTTCCAGTCCCGCATGTCATCGCGCACCTCGGCCAGGACCTGCTGATCGTTGCTGTTGCCTGGCCAGCACCAGCAGCGCACCGGGATGCCCTCCCGGGTCACCGCCAGGCCGATGACGATCTGCGGCAGATCCGGGCGGTGGTCCTTGGAGTGCCCGAACCGGCGGAAGGCGTCCTGGCCGTCCTCTTCGTCGTCACGTTCGAAGTACGTGCTGGTGGTGTCGAAGAACAGCAGGTCGACTTCCAGGTTGAGCAGGTTGGCCACGGCGAAGAACACCGACTCCTGCACCCGCCCCTGCGTGTCCGCGTCCACCAGCAGGTCCATCGCCCGATAAGCATGGTCCTCGTCCATCGTGGACAGTCCGGGAATCGCCGCGTCCTCGCGTGCCCATTCGGCGGCGGACAACTTGCTCATCGGCGCGGTCGCCCGGTTGGCCACGAGCGCGAACAGCACCCGCTCCATGTTCGTGGTGAACCGCCGCGCGTCGGTGGCCGCCCGCACCGCCGCACCCACCTCAAGCCGGTGCCACAACTGGTCCAGCAACCAGATGGCCCCGGTGGTCCGGGCGTCGACGACCTCCAACGGTGCCACCCCGGCGGCCGCACCCACCTCCACGGCGTCGGTCAGAGCGTCACCGTCACCGAAGTGCTTGTTGATCGACGCGGCCAGCCGGCGCAGCCCGGCCACATCGACCTGGTCGACCCGGCCCAGGTTCATCAGCACGTCCGGCTTGATCTTGCCGTCTACGCGGTGGTTGTGCGCCAGAGCCACATAGCGCACCACACGGCCGTCGGCGTTGGTCCGCGACGTGAACCGCAGGAACATGACTACGACTCAACCACCTTAACCCTGACAGCACAAGGCAGGACCCTCAAGTCGTGTTACTACACTTTCCGGCCTCCGGATCCGTTCCAACACCCGACGCAAGTCGCTGACCAGCAACGACTCAGAACCGATCACACTCGCGTGCCTACGAACTGCGGAACTCGGG
>NZ_JBAKHX010000185.1:0-2228 GCF_036906915.1 Micromonospora sp. CPCC 206061 | reverse complement strand
GGCTGGCAGCCCGGCTGGCAGCGCGGTGGCGGGCACCGTTGGGGCGCCGTCGTTGGCCAGGGCGTAGTCGTAGCCGAGCCTGCGGTAGAAGTAGGGGATCCCCTCGATCATCTGGATAGGCGCATCGCCGGCCGCGTACCGCTGGTGTAGCGAGGCGAACAGTCGTTCGGTGAGCCGGTGCCCGCGGTGCTCCGGCGCGGTGCCGACCAGCTCGATCTGGGCGACCGGCAGCCGTACTCCGGTCAGGTTCCAGTCCTGCCGCAGCCCTACGAGGCTGGCCACCGGACGGCCGGTGGCCGAGTCCTCGGCGACCAGGAAGTCGTCGGGTACGACCGAGGGATGACCATCGAGCAGGTCTTCGACCCAGGCGGCGATGCCGGGGTGCGGTTGCCCGCCGGTCACCGGCTGAAGCTGGACCGATGCGTGCAGGCGGGCGAGCTCGGTGGCGTCGCAGGCTCGGCCCGGCCGGATCACGTAGCGGTCGTTTGACGTTGCCATGCCTTGTCTCCTATGTGGTCGCGGGTTCCCGATCGGTCTACTTGGAGTGGGAACCCGGTGTGATGAGGAGCGCGGCGACGGCGGTCACGATCGCGACGATCGCGCCGGTGGTGAAGCCACGAGTGAACCCCTCGGTGCCGGTGCCGGTGATGCTGAGGGCGGCGATGCTGGATGCCACGGCCGCGCCGAGCGAGGCACCGAACTCGTGGAAGGTGCTGACGATTCCGGAGGCCAGGCCGGCTTCGTGCGCCGCCACCTGTCCGAGCGCGGTGGCGGAGGCAACCACGAACAACGCCCCGGTGCCAGCGGCCGCGACTGCCATGCCGGCCACCATGGCGGCGGCGCCGTTCCAGATCGCTGGTACGGCCAGGCCGGCAGCGGCGATGGCGAGCCCGGCCACCGCGAGGGTACGGGCGCCCGTGCGGCCGATCACGCGCCCGGCCACGTTCGCGCCCAACATGGTGGACAGCGCGATGGGCAGGAAGAGCAGGCCGGTGGTAAGTGCGCCGTAGCCGTGATGCTCCTGCAGCGCGAACGTGCCGAGGAAAAACATCATGATCATGAGAGCGGTGGCGACGAGGATCAGCAGTGTGCCGGCCGCCACGGGCCTGCGGGTCAGCAGCCGCAGGTTCATCAGTGGGCTCGCGGCCAGGCGCTGACGCACTGCGAAGGCGGCGTAGAGGACCACCGATACCAGCAGTAGCGCGGCGGTGGCCCAGGTGATCCAGCCGTGGTCTCCGGCCCGGATCAGGGCGTAGATGAGGGTTGCGGTGGCCGCGGTGACCAGCGCCGCGCCGGGAATGTCGAGGACGGCTCTGGTAGTCGATGCCGGCTGCGCCGGCAGGTGAGATCGGAGCGTGAACAGCAGCACGAGCCCGACCGGGACGTTGATGTAGAAGACCCATGCCCAGCCTGGTCCGGCGGTCAACAGCCCGCCGAGTAGGACGCCGAGTGCGGCGCCGCTGCCGCCCAGTGCGGACCAGATGCCCAGCGCCCGGTTGCGTTCGTCTCCGTCGAAGATCGTGACGATGAGCGACAGGGCCGCCGGTGACAGCATGGCGGCGGCCAGGCCCTGCGCTACCCGGCCGGTCAGGAGCATCGGTCCGGTGGTGGCCAGTCCGGCGGTCAACGATGCCGCCGCGAACAGCAGCAGACCGGCGAGCAGGAGCCGGCGGGCTCCGAACAGGTCGGCGGCGCGGCCGCCGAGCAGCAGTAGTCCGCCGAACGCGAGGGTGTAGCCGCTGACCACCCAGGTCAGGGTTCCCCGCGGCAGGCCGAGGTCCGCGCCCATGTGTGGCAGTGCGATCGCCACGACGGTCACGTCGAGGATGAGCATCAGTTGCGCGACGCCGACCAGCCCCAGGATCTGCCAGCGTCGGGGATGCGGGGTGCGGCTGGGACTGGTGGTGGTCATGGATTCGGACACGAGATCGCCCTCCGGGCTAAGTCGTACAGGCCGTGTTCAACTTACGTCCGGGTACTGTAACTCGAACAAGCACTGTTTGACTTAAGGACGTTGCATGGCTCACTCCGCTGCCCGGTCGCCCCGTCGCGCGGACGCGCGGCAGAACGCCGAGAAGATCGTGCAAGCGGCCGTGACCTGCCTGGGGCGCAGTGCCGAGGCGAGCATGAACGACATCGCGCAGGAGGCGGGGGTCGGCAGGGTCACCCTGTACGGGCACTTCCCGTCCCGAGAGGCCCTGGTCGAAGCCGCGTTGATCCGACTGCTG
>NZ_JBAKHX010000184.1:0-2296 GCF_036906915.1 Micromonospora sp. CPCC 206061 | reverse complement strand
GCAATTTGGGGCTGGTGTGGAAGTCGAACTCTTCCAGGGTGGTGCTCTGCTCGAAGCGGGCACGGCGCAGCCGGCGTTGCATGCCCATGTTCTCTCGTCGGGTGATCTCGTCGTGGCAGAGGACCTGCAGGAACTCCAGGTGGCCGAGTTCACCGGCTTGGGCTTGGGCCAGGCGGGCGTTGAGGGTGTGCAGCATGCCGGACAGCTTCAACGCGCGCAGGCTGTCGTGCAGGGCGGTGTCGACGATGCTCACGCAATCTCCTTGGACTGGTAGAGGAAATGGTTCAGGGCGGTCATCAGGTCGGCCCAGTCAGTGCCGGCCGGGCGGGGAAAACCGTTGCGCTGCAACACTTCAGCGATGTCGAACAGCAGACCGTAGGTGAACTGCGGGTCAGCGCCGGCGGGGACGGGCAGCGGGTAGGCCGCCAGCGGTGTGGCGTCGGTGTCGGTGTTGTTCATGCCAGCACCGCCGTCCCGGGCTGTGGCTGCTCGTCGTCGCCATGTCCACTGTGGTGTGCGTTCGTGGTGGCCGTGTCCGTCTCGGGCGTGTGGTTCATGGTGGACAGGGCGATGACGTTCGCGAACAGCCGCGAAGGGCCGTGCAAATGGGCGGCGGCGCCGCCGTCACCGGCCGATGGTGGCGGCGGGTCGGTCTCGGCGCCGGCGGCCAGGATGCCTTTGACGGTGCGGTAGGACGGGTCGCCGACCGCGATCGCCTTGGCGCAGGCGGCCTCCAACCGATGAGCGTCGTGCTTGGTGGCTAGGCCGAGCACGCCTTGCGCGGCGCGCAGCCGGAACAGGGCGTTGATCTCCAGCAGCCCGTCGATGACCTTCCGGCAGCCGGGGCCGATCTCGTCGGCGCGAGTGCGGCACCAGGTCGGGGTCCGCATCCGGAACGCGATCTTCTCCGGCGGATAGTGCCCGAAGTCGGTCTGCTTCCCCGACGGTTTGCGGCCATGCGTGGCTATCAACTGTCCCTTGTGGAAGATCTGCACCATGGTCGGGGTTTCGCGGGCATCGACGCGTTGGCCGATGAACCGCCACGGCACCGAGTAGATCGTTTTACCGACCTTGGCGTGGATGTCCGGACCGACCATGGCCGTCGACCACGTGGCGAGCACGAACGCCCTGCCCGGCAACGGCTGCAAGGCTTCGGCCTCGACCGCCGCGAACACCGAACCGGGGGCGGCGCCGGACAGCGGCCGACAGGCGCGGCGCCCGGCCACCTCCACGCACCAGGTGATGGCGGCGGCCTGCATCTCGGCCACAGACACGAACTGCCGGCCCCGCCAGAAGCTGTCTCGGATGTAGGGCATCGGTCGCTCGATGCGGGCCTTGTCCCGTGGCTTACCGGCCCGGGCCGGGTCGACCAACACCCCGTAATGTTCGGCCAACTCGGCATACGAGCGGTTGATCCTCGGGTCGTAGAGATCTGGCTTGTCCACCCCGGTGCGCAGGTTGTCCGGGACCAGGCGGCGCGGCACCCCGCCGAAGAATCCGAACGCCTCCACATGCGCCTCGGTCCAAGCCCGCTGATCCATCGTCAACACCGGACGCACGAACATGTGCCGCGAGCACGCCAGGACCATCGCGAACGCCCACACCCGCCGCCGCTTACCGGTCGCCGGGTCGACCCAATGGCCCAGATGCCCGTAGTCGATCTGAGCTTCCTCACCCGGCGCGACGTCGGCCTCGTCGCGTAGCACCACCACCTGGTCCCGGCGCACTTCCTCAGGCAGGTTCGCCGCCACATACCGCTTCAACGACGCCACCGACGCGGTCAACCCACGCTCGTCGCGAAGCCGCTGGTGGATCGTCGCCTGCGTCACCCCCAGCTTGAGCTGATCGGCGATGTACTCGTGATGCACGGCGATCTGCGGCCACGTGACCTGCCGCAGCCGGGTGTCGGCCAACTGCGGGAACCAGGCCGTCACCAGCGCCGCCCACTCCTGCACGGTCATCGCGGGCCCGCCCGGCGCCATGCCGGCCGCGACCGCGGGAGCCAGATACTTACGGATCGTCTTACGGTCCACACCCAGCGACACGGACACCTCGCTGATCGAGCGGCCCGCGTACCAGTGGATGAAGATCTCGGTCACATCGACCACGTCGAACGTTCTCCTCGCCATCGGCTCCCTCACCCGTCACCCGGACGAGGGAGAACTCCTCCTGATCGCGAGGACCACCCACCCCGGTCGCACATCCCCCCATGACCTGGGGAATTACATGATCGACCGGGTGGGGAATTACGTGAGCGTCAGACCGCTACAGCTGGGGAATTACGTGAGCGCCGACA
>NZ_JBAKHX010000183.1:0-2301 GCF_036906915.1 Micromonospora sp. CPCC 206061 | reverse complement strand
TCACAGGCGCCACCAAACCGAAACGCGTCAAACGGACACCACGACCTTAAGTCACCGGTATTGGGGCTAGTGCGGGCAGTTCGCCACTCCCCAACAGGCATGGCGAAGTCGCCGGCTGGCCTAACGAGCATCGTGAGCTGAACTTGCGGATGAACGAGAAGGGCGCGCCGCCACCGGACTGGGGCGCGGTTCGATCCTCGTCACCGTCAACCACCTCAGCGTCAACCCGCCCGGCGGCGACCGCGGCTGCCACACCCTTGTCAGTTCGGCACGCTGACGCTCGACACATGGTCTGGCCAGGCACGACCCAGCTCGACGAGCTGTCCAAGTTAACACCATCCGCCGCACCGCGCTCAGTAGCCGGGGGGAGCACAGAAGTGAGCGACCGAGAATCGCTAGATAACCGACACCAACGTGCGTTCGCTGGCATCGCCTTGGCGGTGGCCGGTCCGTAGCATGAGCGCATGGCGGCACCGCGGATGACCGGCGCGATGCACGACGTGCTCGCGCTGCTTCTCGAGGCGTGGAACGAGAAGCGCGAGCCGCACGGCTGGCTCATCATGAAGTCGCTGCGCCGATCCGGTCCCGCAGTCTACAGTGCGCTCGACCGGCTGGAGGACAAGGGCTGGATCACGGGCACCTGGGAGGTGCTGCCGGAGGGCGAGCGCCGGGCCCGGCGCCGCTATTACCGGCTCACCGCTACGGGCGTTGAGGCCGCCCGCAGCGCGGTCGCCGAGTCCCAGCGCGCAACACCTCAACTCCGGCCACAGCCCGGGTTCGGCATGGTCCTCCGCCCCAGCCTGACGGGTTGAGGCTCGATGAGTGCCGTCGAGATTACCTTGGCCGTCGTGCTCGGCCTGGTGGTGAACGAATTCACTGACGTCTCACCCTGGCTCGCCCGCAAGCTGGCCAGATGGTCAGCCACCCTCCGGTACGGGAATACCACCCGCGCCGAGATCCGCGCCGAAGAGCTGACCGCGGTGATCAACGATCGCCCGGGCAAGCTCTTCAAGGTCGTCACTGGCCTTCGCTTCGCCTCCGCGGCCCTCGCGCTCCGATTGCGCCGCTTCATCGGCGCCGATCCCCAGCCAGCGGACGACAGCCTGCTCGACACCGCCCGTGCCCTTCTCGAGGACGAGCCGAGCACGCTCGTCGCGCGTTACCTCTTCCCTACCGAGAAGTACCGCGGTGAGTGGAAACGACACTGGATCAATCTGGCCAAGGGCCTGGCCGTCATTACCGTCTACGCGGTGCTTGGCGTGTGGGCGGCGGTCATACGCGTCGAGCCACGGTTCACCGGATGGGTCGTCGCCGCCATCCTCGTCGTCGCCGTGGTAGCGGCCATCTGGCGAGTGGCCCTGTGGTACTTCACGCGCTTCGTCATCACCAACAAGCGGCTCATGTCGACCGAGGGCCTAATCCGCCGGCGGGTCGCGATGCTCCCCCTCCTGCGCGTGACGGATCTGCGGTACACGCAGTCACCGCTAGCCCGGGTGCTCAACTACGGCAACTTCATCCTGGAGTCGGCTAGCCGGCGCAACGCCCTGCGCAGGATCATCGACCTGCCGAACCCGAACGAGCTTTACCTGCGGCTCGTCGAAGAGATGTACGAGCCCCAAGCGGTCGAGGCCAGGATCGCGGACTACAACGTCGAGAGATCGCACGACACCCAAGCCGAGCCAGCCGATGCCCCCGACGTCGCCGAGGTCCGCACGGAGGTGCTTCTCCGGATCGGTGCGTTGTCCGCCCAGCTGGCCGCACTTACCGCGGCAATCGAGAAAATGGCGCCCGCCCCCGCACCCACCTCCGTGCCGCGAGAAAGGCGAGCCGTCCCCGAACCAGACCCCGCGCCGCGGGTACGCCGGCCAGACCCCGTGACCTGACAAGAGCTCAGGAGTATCGGGAAGGCCACCGTCGACGTGCTCGGGGTGCTGCTGGACAAGGACGAGCCGCCTGGGGCTTGGAGATCATCAAGCTGACCACGCGTCCCTCCGGGAGCGCCCGCCAGCCGTGGGGTGCTGAAGTCAGGCGTCTGGCAAGATCTTGGCTGAGATTGAAACCTCCATGATCGCTCGGCATACGGACATGGCTCGATGTCCGGACGCCTGGTGCCGTCCGGCGTACAGGTGCAAGGTTCCGGCAAAAGTGACGTCCGACAACCGGCCGGGCTGACCAGCCCTGCTGTTCGGCGAGCATTGACTCTTGTCTGCCGGAATTACTCTAAAGGCCCCAGGTGCTGCTAAGGGCTGTCTCGTAACTCGGTCGATGCGTTTGGTCGACGGCGGTCGGTGGTCAGCCGGT
>NZ_JBAKHX010000182.1:0-2318 GCF_036906915.1 Micromonospora sp. CPCC 206061 | reverse complement strand
TCCCGCGGCGGACAAAGCCGCACGTCAGCGTCCGCGGCCGAATTTCCGAACGGTACAGGGTGCTCTCATGTACTAGACACTCTGCGACCCTTGATCAGGTTGCGGTGTATCAACCCAGTGACACGTCGACCCGTACTGTCTGTCCCGCGGTTATGATCCCGCGTTTCGATGTCGCTTGGTGCCCGCCTGGGATCCGCACGGTAAATTCGTACTCACCAGGCGGGAGGCCCGTCCATGCGTACTCGCCTTGCGAGTCGGTCAATCGCGCGATGTCTATCGCCAACGCCGCGGGCATCGGACGGCCAATTGTGCGGACCTCTACAGGGATTGACGCCAACAGGTCGCCGGACAGATCGCGGACCACGATGATGGCCGTACCGTGGCCCGCAGCGGGCGTGACCGGGGCGGTCCCACGATCACCATCCGACACCGGCGTGTCCGAACTCGCCGAGTGCTGGCTGCCGGCGCCGGCAGTGCCGCATCCCGAGGCGAGTAGGCCGATAAGCTGCATCGTCGCCGCGATCTGTTGTATTCGTACCATGCGGGGTTCGACGGTGCTCGCCCGCCGATGGTTCCGGTGGAGTGGGTTCGGCGTCGCCGCAGCACGCCCGGTGCCTCCTCTGAGCACTCTCGCTACAGCGGACTCTCCATCTACTACGTCAGGCCCTGCTGACGCTGGCGTGTGGGGTCCAGACACGGTCGAGGAATGCGGCGATCAGCGGGGCGATTTCGGGCAGGTGCTCCTCGAGGGCGAAGTGGCCCGTGTCGAACAGGTGCAGCTCAGCATCCGGCAGGTCGTGCAGGTAGGCGTGGGCGCCTGGCTCGGGAAAGAATGGATCGTTGCGGCCCCAAATGATGATCGTGGGCGGGGTGTGCTGGCGCAGCCAGGTCTGCCACGCCGGGTAGCGCGCAACGTTGGTGTGGTAGTCGAACGCCAACGCAACCTGGGCCTCCTTGCGTCCCGGCTGATCGGGGAAGTGCTGGTCGAGCGTCCAGCCCTCGGGTGCGATCATTTCGGGCTTGCTGGTGCCGCTCTGGTATTGGCCGCGAGTGCCGGGCAGGGTCAGCAGGTTGCGGACGGTGTCTTCGGCACCTTCGTTCTCGGGTCGCAACGCGATGAAGTCACGGGCGCCAGCCGACAAGCCCTCTGTGTAGGCGTTGGCGTTCTGGATGATCAGGCCCGCGATCCATTCGGGTCGCCGCTCCGCGAGCCGGAGGCCCACCGGCGCGCCGAAGTCGAAGATGTACATCACGAACTTGGTTAGCCCAAGTCGGTCGACGAAGCTCTCGGCAACGTCGGCCAGGTTGTCGAAGCTGTAGGTGAAGCTGTCTGGCGCCTGGGTGTGCCCGAAGCCCGGATAGTCGGGGGCGATCAGGCGGTAGTGCCTGCCGAGGGCGTCGATGAGACGACGGAACTGGTGCGAGGCAGACGGGAAGCCGTGCAGCAGCAGTAGGACCGGGGCGTCGGATCGATCGGGAACCGACTCGCGGTAGAAGACTCTCACTCCGTCCAGGTCGACGTGGCGGTGGATAGCCGAGCGCGGCCGTCCAGAATCCCGCCGCTCGTTGGACGTCCTGAACATGCAAGTTCACTGACTTGATACGCGCCATCGTCAAAGTATCGCCCCTCACCGAGCACCTGCGGTGAGACCCACCTGCCCTCCAGCAGCCACAACGATGGTTGCGTCCTGCGACGGCCACGCCACGGTGATCACCGCCCGGCGCTTGGCCGAGCCGGGGGACATCCCCCTTCGCCTCAACGTTCTCTGTACGGCCTATCGACTTTGCCGGAGCCCTGATTTTCTGGCCGCCACCCGAACTGGTGGACGCGCCACCAGAACGCATCGTCGACACAGCCCTGAGTTACCGACCCATCGCGCCCTGACTGCGCGCCTACGCCCCGGACCTCAACCCCTCCGAAGGCGTCTGGTCCCACCTCAAACGCGGCATCGCCAACCTCACCGCCCGCAGCGTCGACCACCTCCCCCGCACCGTCAAACATCGGCGTGTTAAGCCGAAGACGACTCCTCACCCCAACATGATCAACAAGGCGAGTCCCGGGGATCACTCTGCCCACCGCCCGACCGCCGTACCGGACGCTGCCGGCGGCACGGTGAACATCACGCCGGCACCATGCTCGTCACGACCGAGCCGGTCGTCCTCATCGTCAACGCCGTCTCCGTGCTCGTCCTGAATGCCGCGCAACACCCTAAGGGATGTCTCGTAACCGGCGTGTCGTAGCGAGACTGCCAGAGGATGTTCGTCGATGCTGCCGTGGTGCAGGTGATCTCGGCGGCGGACGAGCAGTGGATCCACCC
>NZ_JBAKHX010000181.1:0-2478 GCF_036906915.1 Micromonospora sp. CPCC 206061 | reverse complement strand
CCGCCGAGCGCGCCGCCCGCGAGCGGGCCGCCGCCCGCCGTGCCGCGCGCGCCCGCGGGGCCACCATTGCCCGCGCGGTCGAGGTCGGCGCACGCGAGGCGCTCGCCCGGGTCGCGGTGTCGCTCGCCGACGCGGAACGAGCGCGCGACGAGATCGCCCAGTCGCGGTCCGCGCGCGAGGCTGAGCTGTCCGAGGTACGCGGTGCGGCCAAGCGCCTCGGCGCCGACCTGGAGCGGCTGACCAGCGAGGTACACCGGGACGAGGTGGCCCGCGCCGAGCAGCGGATGCGCATCGAGCAGTTGGAGATCAAGGCCGCCGAAGACTTCGGGCTCGACGTCGAGACGCTGGTCGCCGAGTACGGGCCGGAGCAGCCGGTGCCGCCCACGCAGGCCGAGGTCGCGGCGGCTGACGCCGACGGCAAGCCCGCGCCGGAGCCGGTGACCTACCACCGTCCCACCCAGGAGAAGCGGGCCGCCAAGGCGGAGCGCGAGCTCACCCTGCTCGGCAAGGTCAACCCGCTGGCGCTGGAGGAGTTCGCGGCGCTGGAGGAGCGCTTCAAGTTCCTCTCCGACCAGCTCGAAGACCTTAAGGCGACCAGGCGCGACCTGCTCACCGTGGTCAAGGACGTCGACGATCGCATCCTCGAGGTCTTCACCAGCGCATACGAGGACACCGCCCGAGAGTTCGAGAAGGTCTTCACGGTGCTCTTCCCGGGCGGCGAGGGCCGGCTGGTGCTCACCGACCCCGAAGACATGCTGACCACGGGCGTCGAGGTCGAGGCCCGGCCGCCCGGTAAGAAGATCAAGCGGCTGTCGCTGCTGTCGGGTGGCGAGCGGTCGCTGACCTCCGTCGCCATGCTCGTGGCGATCTTCCGGGCGCGGCCCAGCCCGTTCTACATCATGGACGAGGTCGAGGCGGCGCTCGACGACGTCAACCTGGGCCGGCTCATCACGCTGTTCACCCAGCTCCGGGAGAAGAGCCAGCTCATCATCATTACGCACCAGAAGCGCACGATGGAGGTCGCCGACGCGCTGTACGGCGTGACCATGCGCGCCGGCGTGACCGAGGTGATCAGCCAGCGGCTCAACACCGAGGACGAGGCCGCCTGATGCTTCGTACCAAGCCGACTGCCCTGCTGGTCGACCTGGATGGTGTGCTGCGCCGGTGGGATCCGGCCGTGCCGGCGGCGATCGAGTCGGAGTATGGGCTGCCGCGGGGTGCGCTGCTCGATACCGCGATGGCGTGGCACCGCCTGCGTCCGGCGATCACCGGCGAGATCACCCATGTCGAGTGGATGGCCGGGGTGGCTTCTACTTTGGAGGCGCCCTCGGCGGTGGCGAAGTGGCAGGAGTACCGGGGCGAGGTCGATCAGGACGTCCTGGCCTTCGTCCGCGAGGTGCGCGCCTCTGGGGTCCCCGTCGGGCTGGCGTCGAACGCCACCGACCGGCTGGACGCCGACCTCGACCTCCTGGGCCTGACCGGCGAGCTTGACGCGGTCGTCAACTCGTCGCTGGTTGGGTCGCACAAGCCGTCCAAGGAGTACTTCGCGGCGGCGTGCACGGCGCTGCGCACCCCACCGGATCGGGTGCTGCTGATAGACGACTCCGACCGGGTGGTGCGGGGTGCCCGGGTCGCCCGGCTCTTGGCGTACCGGTGGACGGACGCCGCGGACCTGAAGTACCTGCGCGCCTCCTTGGTGGAATGTCCTTAGTTGCACGCTTCCGTCGGTAGAAGAATTGCAGCGCAATACTTCTAAATATGGAAGTTCTATTTCTAGAACCTGGGCGTGCACGTGCCGGCCCGGGGAGGAAAGGTGAACTCCGCTCAGGTAAGTTGCTGCCGCCAAGGTCAACAGCGTGGGTGGAGGCAGCATGGTGATCGAGGCTCACTGGCTCCTTCCCTCGGAGCTGATGGAGCCGGCGTGGCAGGTGTACCGGGAAGCGTTCGAGGAACTGCGCATCCGCGCGGTCCAGCGGCACCTGATGCTCCGCAGCGAGTTCGATGAGCAGATGAGGGACGCGCGGATCCGCAAGTACGTGGTTCGCGATCCGGAGGATGGGCGACTGCTCGCACTCGCGACCCTCACGAACGATCTCGACGCGATGCCGCTCGTGTCACCTGATTACTTCGAGCACCGCTGGCCGGCGCTGTATGCCGAGCGGCGTATTTGGTATTGCGGCTTCTATGCGATTCATCCGGAGCATCAGGGATCGGCCACTTTTGTCCGGCTGGTGACTGAGATGCGGGCGATCATCGCGCCGGGGATCGCGGTGATGGACTTCTGCGGACGCAACGAAGAGGTGCGCCGGATGCCCCAGGTCGTCCGCACGATCCTGGCCCGCCAAGGCGACGTACGCCCCGAACGCCTGGACGCCCAGGCCTACTGGTCCTACGAATTCCCCGCCGCGTCCTAACCACGTCCCGCGCCCCGGCCCGCCCCGGCGCGCGGGCGCCTGGCGCGCGCCCGCGCCCCGCGCG
>NZ_JBAKHX010000180.1:0-2525 GCF_036906915.1 Micromonospora sp. CPCC 206061 | reverse complement strand
CGTTGCGACACGAGGTCGCACTTTGCGAGTGGACTCGCAGTTAGGAGGACCGGCGTGATGTCGGTGGTGTAGTCCCGGGCGCGTGCTCGTTGCCTGGCCCCTTCCTTGGCGTGCGTCGCTGGTAACGGCGGGGTGCGGAGCCCGGGGGAAAGCCGAAGGATCTCCATCCCACTGTGGAGGTCACGGGCGAGGGGCAGACCGGGCGGGTGAATCGCGTGAACCTTCGTTGATGCCTCGTGAATAGTGGCCCCGTGTGGTGGGATGCGGTAGCGGGGTGCAGGGACGTGCCGTTGTGATGCGGCAGGCGCTGGCCGGGCACGGCATTCGGTCAGGGGAGCACCGTCGGTCCCCGGGGTATAGAAGGCACCCAACCCGGTCGTATCTCGTGAGTGCGGAACGTGGAAACCCCGACGGGGTCCGCCGCCGTGACGGTGCGCGGTAAGCCGACCGTGAGGAAGGCCCAACTCCCCGAGCGGGACCAGGATGACCCGAGAAGCGAACGCCGGCGGCCGAAAGGCAGCAGGAAACTACGGCAGCGTGCTCGCCGCCCTTCTGGCGAGGGTCGTGGATAACTGGCCGGATACCGGGCCGTTGGTGCCCGGCCGTGAAAGCGGGCTGACGCGGGTCAGGTGAGCCTGTGCGGAGACGATGACGACGAGGCTGGAACCGAAGGGCAAGTTAGGCGCTGCCGTGGCTGCGGTCGGGGTGGTGAACGGACCGGAGGACCCGCCGGACTGGCACGCGGTGGATTGGCGTGCTTGTGAGCAGCGGGTACGGCGTTTGCGTCAGCGGATCTTCACGGCGTCGCAGGCGGGGGACCTTAAACGGGTCCGGAACCTGCAGAAGTTGATGCTGCGGTCCCGCTCGAACACGCTACTGGCGGTTCGGCGGGTCACCGAGATCAACGCTGGACGTTTGACGGCTGGGGTGGACGGCAGGATCGTCTTGCACGCCCAGGACAAGGCTGATCTGGCGGTGGCCGTCCACCGTGGACAGCGGCCTTGGCAGGCCCAGCCGGTCAAGCGGGTGTATATCCCGAAAGCGGACGGTCGACGCCGTCCGCTCGGCATTCCCGTGATCGTCGACCGAGTGTTGCAGGCTCGGGTGACGGCCGCGTTGGAGCCGGAGTGGGAAGCCCGGTTCGAGCCGAAGTCGTATGGCTTCCGGCCGGGCCGTGGCTGTCAGGACGCGATCCAGTCCACCTTCCAGACGGTCAAGGGTAAGAACCCGGCCCGGCGGTGGGTGCTGGATGCGGACCTGAAAGCGGCGTTCGACCGGATCGACCACAACCATCTGTTCAGCCAGCTGGGCTGGTTCCCGGCCAGGGAACAAGTCCGGGACTGGTTAAGGGCGGGCGTGGTCGAACAGGGCTGGTTCACCCCGACTGAGGAGGGCACTCCTCAAGGCGGTGTGATCAGCCCGTTGCTGTTGAACGTCGCCCTGCACGGGATGGAGCGCGCCGCCGGGGTCCGTTACCGCACCGTCGATAGCGGCGGCGCGGTCACCTTCCCGGACAGCCCGGTGCTGATCAGGTACGCCGACGACTTCGTCGCTTTATGCCGCTCCAGGGATGAGGCGATGCACGTCAAGGCCCGGCTGGCCGCGTGGCTGAGGCCCCGAGGATTGGCCTTCAACGAGGACAAGACCCGTGTGGTCGACCTCGATGACGGCTATGACTTCCTCGGGTTCACCGTCCGCCGCCTGCACGGCCTGCTGCTGATCAAACCGAGTAAGACGGCGGTCAGACGGATCCGGCAACGGCTACGCACCGAGGTGCGTGCACTGCGCGGCAGTAACGCCGCCGCGGTGATCGCCCGCCTCAACCCGATCGTCAGGGGCTGGGCGGCCTACTACCGGAGCGTGGTGGCCAGCGAGATCTTCAACTCGCTGGATCACTACCTGTGGAAACTGGTCTACAAATGGGCCAGACATACCCACCCGAACAAGCCGACGAGTTGGGTCGTGACCCGCTACTTCGGCATGTTCAACAAGTCCCGGCGAGACCGGTGGGTCTTCGGCGACCGCGACAGCGGTGCCTACCTGCACAAGTTCGCCTGGACCAGGATCGTTCGGCACCAGATGGTCACCGGCACCGCCTCGCCCGACGATGCGGCGCTGACCGGCTACTGGACCAGCCGGCGGCAACGACCACGGCTGCAGCCCCCGATAGATCGCATCACCCAACGGCTGCTGCATAGCCAGAATGGGCGGTGTGTCCTATGCGGACAGTTGCTGCTACACGCCGACCATCCGCCGCAAACCCCACGACAGTGGGAACAGTGGTACGGCGGCCTGCGCAAAGCTATGGATTACAACGCCATCAGCCTACGCCAGGACAGCATGCCGCACGATCCGAAACTCCGTCTGCTCCACGCACACTGCCACCGCCGAGCCATCGGCAAAACGGCAGACCAGGCACCTGCACGCCAGCGACCCACCAGGGCTTGCTTGAGCCGGATGCATGGAAACGTGCACGTCCGGTTCTGAGGGGGCGGCGGCGCAGCAATGCGCCGCCGCTACCCGGC
>NZ_JBAKHX010000179.1:0-2862 GCF_036906915.1 Micromonospora sp. CPCC 206061 | reverse complement strand
CGGCGTGATCCGGCTGTCCAAGGCGTCATACCGCAAGATGGTCCAAAACCTGGGCTGGGCGGCTGGCTACAACATCGTGGCCATCCCGCTCGCGGCGGGCGTGTTGGCCTGGGCCGGACTGACTCTCAGCCCCGCCATCGGCGCCGTGTTGATGTCCGCCTCCACGATCGTGGTTGCCCTCAACGCGCAACTACTGCGCCGCGTAAAGCTGGCACCGCGGCAGTAGAAAGGCAGTGACCGCCACGCCCCTTCGGGCGTGGCGGTCACCTTGCTGGATGGTTGCGCGACCGTCCGGTCGGCGTCCATCAGGCCCAACCGGAAGTCACACGGAATCGCCTGCCACCGGTCGGAAGGTGCGCAGGCGCAGGCTGTTGGAGACCACGAACACCGAACTGAGCGCCATCGCGGCACCGGCGATGATCGGATTGAGCAGGCCCGCGGCGGCCAGCGGCAGGGCGGCGACGTTGTAGGCGAACGCCCAGAACAGGTTGCCCTTGATGGTGCCGAGCGTCTTTCGCGACAGCCGGATCGCGTCAGCGGCCACTCGCAGGTCGCCACGGACCAGCGTCAGGTCGGACGCCTCGATCGCGACATCCGTGCCTGTACCCATGGCCAGTCCCAGGTCGGCCTGGGCGAGCGCGGCAGCGTCGTTGACACCATCGCCGACCATCGCGACGACCTTGCCGTCGGCCTGCAGCCGCTTGACGACGTCGACCTTGTCCGCCGGCAGTACCTCGGCGATCACCTCGTCGATGCCGACCTGGGCGGCGACCGCGCGGGCGGCGGCGGTGTTGTCGCCGGTGAGCAGCACTGGCGTCAGCCCGAGCTGGCGCAGCTCACGGACCGCTTGGGCACTGGTCGCTTTGACGGTGTCGGCGACGACGAGCACGGCGCGGACCTCGCCGTCCCAGCCGACCACGACGGGGGTACGCCCCTTCGCCTGCGCGTCCGCGACGGCCAGCGTCGCCGAGGCCGATATCTCGTAACCGCGGTCTGCCAGCAGGTTGGCTCGTCCGACGAGAACATGCCGGCCATCGACGACGCCGGACACGCCGAGCCCTTCGAGGTTGGCGAAGTCCTCGACTCCCGGCAGCGGTCCGACCCGGTCGGCCGCCGCGGCGGCGATCGCCCTGGCGATCGGGTGCTCCGATGCGTCCTCCAGCGCGCCGGCCGAGCGCAGCACCTGGACCTCGTCGCCATCGGTGATCACGTCCACCAGTGACATGCGCCCGGTCGTAACCGTGCCGGTCTTGTCCAATACCACGGTGTCGACCCGGCGGGTGGACTCCAACACCTCCGGCCCTTTGATCAGGATCCCGAGTTGGGCGCCGCGACCGGTACCCACCAGCAGGGCCGTGGGTGTGGCCAGGCCAAGAGCGCACGGGCAGGCGATGATCAGTACGGCGACCGCCGCGGTGAACGCGGCGCCGACCGCACCGCCTGCGCCCAGCCAGAAACCGAGGGTGCCAACGGCGAGGGCGATGACGATGGGCACGAACACCGCGGAAACCCGGTCGGCGAGGCGCTGGACGGCGGCCTTGCCCGTCTGGGCCTCCTCGACCAGCCTGGCCATCTGGGCCAGTTGGGTGTCGGCCCCGATCCGGGTGGCTCGCACAACCAGGCGGCCGCCGGCGTTGACGGTTGCGCCGACCACCGGGGCGCCGGGTGCGACCTCCACTGGCACTGACTCGCCGGTCAGCATGCTGGCATCCACCGCGGAGCTTCCCTCTTCGACGACGCCGTCCGTGGCGATCTTCTCTCCCGGACGCACGACGAACCGGTCGCCGACCGCGAGCCGGTTGGTAGGGATGCGTACCTCTCGACCGTCGCGCAGTACGGCGACGTCCTTGACGCCCAGATCCAGCAGGGCTCGCAGGGCGGCGCCGGCGCGGCGTTTGGCGCGCGCCTCGAAGTAGCGGCCGGCCAGGATCGCGGCGGTGACTCCGGCGGCGACCTCCAGATAGATGTTGTCGGTCCCGGCCGTGCGTTCGATGGTGAACCGGAACGGGTGGGTCATGCCGGGCTCGCCGGCGGCGCCAAAGAACAGCGCGTACATGGACCAGGCGAACGCCGCCAGGGTGCCGATGGAAATCAGGGTGTCCATGGTGGCGGCGCCGTGGCGGAGGTTGGTCCAGGCCGCCTTATGGAACGGCCATCCCGCGTACACGACGACCGGAGCCGCGAGGATCGCGGTCAACCACTGCCAGTTGGTGAACTGAAGCGCCGGAATCATCGACAGCGCGAGGACCGGTGCCGCCAAGGCTACGCTGACCCACAGGCGAAGGCGCAGCGCCTCCAGGTGCTGTTGCTCACCGTCACCGGCGGTGTTCTCGGCGGCGGCCTGCGGTTTCGGGATCCGAGCGGTGTAGCCGGTCTTCTCCACGGTGGCGATCAGTTCCGCCGGGGTCATGGCCGCCGGGAACTCCACGCGGGCCTTCTCGGTGGCGTAGTTGACCGTCGCGGTCACGCCGTCGAGCTTGTTGAGCTTCTTCTCGATCCGCGCCGCACAGGACGCGCACGTCATCCCGCCGATCTGCAATTCGATCAGGCCGGTGGCGACTGGCAGCGTCGGTGGAGTGTTCGACGACGTCATGACAGCTCGCTCCTCGCCGTCATTTGTCCGGGTTGAGGCGATATGCGCAGATCATGCCTGAAACGGGGTAGCTGGTCGTCGTCATCACGTTTTCTCTCTGCGAGGCTCCTCCACACCTCGCACTATACCCCCCTATGGTATCGGCCAGGATCCTCGTCATCCTTGCCGCGTGGGTACCTGTGGCCGCAGTTCAGGCCGTTGTCGACGTCAGGCGGTCACTGTGTCGGGTGGTGGCGTCGCCGACACCCGCCAACACTGCCACCACTGCG
>NZ_JBAKHX010000178.1:0-2926 GCF_036906915.1 Micromonospora sp. CPCC 206061 | reverse complement strand
CGCCCCCGACTCCAAGATCCGCCACCCCGATTACACGATCAAGGTTGCGTGACGCGGCACTAGTCGATACGAACCGGATCCTGCCGGTGCTGGATGGTCTGGACGAGATGGCAGAGGAGCACCGTGCTGCCGCCGTGTCGGGCGATCGCGGACACCCTGAGACCTGGGCGCCAAGTTGTACTCACGAGTCGTACTGCGGAATACGAGCGCGCCGCCGCCAAAGGCAAGCTGGCCCGCACGCCGGTGATTGAAATTCTGCCCTTGTCCACTAACGATGTCGTGCATTACTTGACCGAGGGCACTGAGAGTCCCGAGCGCTGGGCCCACACGCTACGCCGCCTCCGCACGGCGAGCCACTCCCCGCTGGCGCAAGTGCTTTCCAGCCCGCTTATGCTTTCATTGGCGCGGATTGTTTACCACCACGCCGATACAAGTCCTGCAGAGTTGGTCACTGCTGATTGGGCTATCGCCCGCGACGGCATCGAGCAGCGCCTCCTCAGCGAATTCGTCCGGGTAACATATACCAGCCGTGCGGGGGCCAGGCACGTCTTAGTTCACAACGCGCAGAACAGGCGCAACGATGGCTAGCCAACATCGCCCTGCATTTACAGACCGCTAACACGGGGCAGGACCTGGCTTGGTGGCAACTGCGACGAGACACAGTTTTCCTGCAGTGGCTGTTTACGGTAGGGCTTCTCGTACCATTGGTGACAACCTCGCCCAACCAACTGCTGTGGTGGATAACGCTGTGGGTTTCCATGATTGCCCTGCTGACCACGATTCGCGCTCGCAGGCCTCGCCAGGTTGACGTCACCTTGAATGGTCGACGGATGGCATGGTTCGGAACGGCAATGGCGGTCAGTGTGTGCGCCGGGCTCATGGTCGGACGCTTTCCGGAAATGCCCGCGATACCGCTGGCCGCACTTGCCCTCACCTTGGCACTCGAAAGCTTCTTCTTCGAAACTGTTCAACCGATTGCTACTGTCTTTACCACCGCGAACGCGAGCCGGGCGATCAGTCCGCTCAGTTTGCTGCGGCGCGATCGAAATTCGCATTCTGGATCGGCAGCACGGTCGGACTTCTGCACTGCTTACCCTTCGCAATTTGGACTTTGGTTGAGCTTCCCGACTCGATAATCGATCCCGACCTTAGGGTTATCGTAGTGGTATATTTACTCACCGCCGTTCTCATTTCCGGACTTGCGATCGGAACCATCTTCAGCCTGGGCATCAGCGCATGGGGACAGTTCTGCGTCGTACGGCTGCTGCTCGCCCTCCGTGGCCGAACGCCGCTTCGGTTGATGACATTCCTGCAGGACGCCTACCGGCGCGGCGTCCTTCGCCAAGTTGGAGGGGTCTATCAATTCCGCCACGCTCTGCTCCAGAAACAGCTCGTACGTACCGGACTCCGGTCCAGCCGAGGAACCTAACGATCACGCGGATCATCTCTACTAGTCGTCGTCACCCTCATCGCTACCCAGCCAGTCCACGACGGTATTCTGCACCAGCCAATGGCGATACGTTGTCCCGCAATGGAGTCGTACCGGAACGGACGGCTCGGCCGTTTCGAGTCGCCCACCCCGGACCCGTTGAGCTGCGACCTTTCCCTATCAATGGGTATCCTCTCATGCCGCCGAGCGTGCGCGTGTCGGCGTGGGCAGCGGGCCTGGAGTGGTCGGCGCCCTTTGCCGGTGCGCCCGAGGAGCGTTTGAACCCTGCATGACCGATGATGGGGGTCATGTCGTTGCCGGGGCTGGACCCTGACGAGTATCCGCCGATCGATCCCGGCGAGCCCGTGCCGGACGATGCCGGCGAGTTGTTGCCGGATACGCCGGATGAGCTGCCGGCCGCCCCGGTCGAGCCGCTGCCGGATGACGGCGAGGAGGGTGGCGTACGGGAACCTGCGTAGTGCGCGGGCGAGGCGTACGGATCTGCCGCTGAGAAAGGGCTTCGTGGGTGGCCGACCGTAGTGGGCCGGGAGGATGTCTGGTTGCCTGCCGTGTTGCTTCAGGCGTGCCATGCTGAACGGCGGGTAGCCGCGGCTGGGCGGGAGGACGGGCGTCGGGGTGGCGCATGTTCTGGGCGGCTGTGCAGGATGTTGGCCGTGCGTGTCGAGCGTTTGAGCTTCTACGTCGAGTCTGTCCAGGCGGTCCCGGGTGGGTGGCGGCTGGAGGGCGAGCCGGGCTTCCACCCGCGGAATTGGGCTCGCCCTGGCGACCGCTTCGAGCGTGCCTGCCGTGAGAGCGGCGGGCAGGAGCGGGAGGTGGACCTTGTTGTGGTTGAGCTCGAGGGTTCGTTTGCCATTGTCGCGGGGATCGGTGGCGACCAGCTCGGGCGCGAAGACGTCGTAACGGGAGAGCGTCTGGCACAGGACGTTGGCCACCTTGGCCAAGGACCACTGAGCCAGTCAGACCCGAATGAGGACCTCGCGCGGATTCTGGGCTTGCCGTCGCTGGTCGGCGGGGCGTCGGCCGGCGGAGCCGAGTGGTCGCTGGTCGAGGCTGCGTTGGGTGTCACATTGCCGGCTGACTACAAGCGATTCGTCGATGCCTACGGTGCTGGCCTCATCGACGGTCACGTCACCGTGTGCGCCCCTGACGCTCCGCGCGAGTGGGCGGACCTGCTGCAGCACAACACCTGGGCGCAAGAGTGCGTCCGGCTGGACTTCGCGGGGCCGGACAGCAATTGCGAGGACTGGCAGTTGGGTGATCCGTCGCATTGGGAGCCGGACCGTGCGGATGTCCCGCCCTGGTTCGAATCTGGCGACGACTTGATCTCGTGGGGGCACACCGGTAACGGCGATCTGCTCTTCTGGCATGTCAAGCCCGGAACCTGTCAAGATCAATGAGACAAGATCTTTTTAGTTCGTCTGTTGTGCGGCCGTCTGCAGTGCTGGCCGATTGATCCAAACCGCGGAGGGCAGTGGC
>NZ_JBAKHX010000177.1:0-3066 GCF_036906915.1 Micromonospora sp. CPCC 206061 | reverse complement strand
GCCACTGCCCTCCGCGGTTTGGATCAATCGGCCAGCACTGCAGACGGCCGCACAACAGACGAACTAAAAAGATCTTGTCTCATTGATCTTGACAGGTTCCGACCGACGAGGCGAAGGATCAGATGCTCCGCCGCGTCCTGCGACAACCCCACAAACTTTCGGAAGCACTCCTCGTCACTGATCTCAACACCCAGTAGCCGCAGGCGCTTGGCCAGCACGCTGATCACGATCGGTTCGCTCTGAACCAGTACCCCGTCGCAGTCAAAGATCACCAGCTCTGGACGGCCGTTGTCGTTCACCCAGCCTCCGCTTCCCATCCAGGCAGCGCCGATCCGTGGAGGCCAATCGGCCACCTACCCGCTGGTGACGAGCGTTCCTCACCGGTGGGTTCCAGACAAGGAAGCGCGTTGCCGGAGGAGGCCGACCGGCTTCCAGCCCGCGATGGGCACGGCAACCCGATGAGTGGTCCCCGTCGCATCAAAAGGTCCAGTCGATGGATGCGCGATCGCCATCGACACGGTCGCAGATCGCCGCCGATGAGGCGCGCGGTGCCGGCGGGATCGAGGACGATGTCGCGCATGTCCTGGGCAAGCTGCCTCGGCGCGCGACGCTGTGCGGCGTGTGGACCTTGTCGAGCCGGGGCAGCGCGAGCTGGACTACATCGGCCGAGCAGCGGCAGCCTCCCATGACCAACCGGGTCTTGTCAGACGTGGCGAACACCCTCCGATCTGACAGGGCCCCCGAGATACTGACAGCGCAGGTCAACTGGTCGGCGGCACTGCCGCTCGGCGGGACAACGCTGACACCGTCGGAGTGCTGGCCGGCACATGGAAGCGGGTTGGGTGCTTTCCCGGCCGCGCTGTCGGGTTCGCCGACCTTCCTCGTGGTACTGATGGCGGTCACGCTGCGTATCCGGCAGTTTAGACCGATGAACCCGGCGGATTCGGCACCTGGCGGCCACACCTGGCGTGGCGGCTAGCACTGCGGCAGTGCCGACACGTGCCGGCGACATAGTGCCGCGCGGTGCGGCAGTTCGGCACTCTCGGCAGTCCGGCACTTCCGCAGCGGTTCGGCACTTTGGCGGTGCGGTGGCACTTTCGGGACCTCGCTCCGGCAGTGCCGTGGGGTCTGGCAGCGCGGAGCGGTTTCCGCAGTTCGGCGCGATCCCGGCAGTTCGGCAGTCCGGCCTTGCCGCTGGGTGGAGCACTGCCGTGGCGATACCGACGCACGTGGCGTGGGAGGTCGGCCGCCGTTGTACCGCTCGTCCCGGCGGTAGCGGGCGACGTGCCAGGCACTCGGCGGGGCCGGGTGCGGCGATCGCGAACCCTGGACGGGCGGCTCTGACAGGGCGTGTTGTCAGAGTCTTGTCAGATCGAGCTTGAGGTGGGCGGACTTCCCGAAGGCTTGTCAGATTCGCCGCGTCCATCCGGGAGCGAGTGCCACATGCTCCTCGGCGGCGGGCGCTGCGCAGGGCGTGGAATGTCTGACAAGGCAGGTCACGGCGGGTTTTCCGCAGGAAAGACATTTCTGACAATCGATATCCTGTCAGATTCTCATTCCTGACAGTCGATGTCTTGTCAGATTCGTCGGGCGGTCCCGCGCGGGCGGCGAAACAGCCGTTGACCTGCGCTGTCAGACCGCTGTCAGACCGCTGTGGCGTACTGGGGGCGACAGCTGTGTCCTGCGTGCGGCACATCCCACCGCCCTCTGGGTTGGAGCCCGTCCCCATGAGCGAGCCCGACCTTCGCGACGACTGGTCGACGTCCGCGCTACGGGCCGTCGACAAAAGCGTTCGCGGTCCTGACCGCCGCCGGCATCGCCGGACCCTGCACTGAGCGGTCGGCAGACGCCGGCACGTCCGGCACTGCCGCGTCCGGCACTGCCGCGTCCGGCACTGCCGCGTCCGGCACTGCCGCGTCCGGCACTTCTGGGTTCCGCGGCGGCACTGCCGCCGTCGGATGCGTCGGCACAATCGCCGGCAGTTTCGGCGCGGCGACATCTGCCGGCGTTGATCTTGTTCCGCCGCCTGGCTGATGGCACATCCGAGCGCCTCCGCCGTCCGTGACGCTGTGTGGTGGGAGCTGATTCGCCGTGCCCGGCAGGGCAGGCCCGAGTGGGTGATCGCGGCCGACGTGATGGCCATGCCAGGGACTGGTCGACATGGCCGGCACCCTTACAGCGGGATACGCGGCGAGGCGGCCGACCTCGACGCCGAGATCCTCACCGGATTCCTGCACGCTCTGCGCGGTGGCGTGGACCCGGCCCGCCTGTGTTTTGCCCCTTGGCGCGCGGGCCGGGAACCGCGCCTGACCCGGCAGGAGTACCCGCTCGTGGACGACTTCGAGCGCGCCGCCGACGATTCGGCCAAGTACCTCGACCTGCTCGCCAAGACCTGGACCGGCAAGGCCGCCGTAGCCAGCCGTACTGCCAGTTCCGTCGCCGCGTGAGCTCTGGGGTCGCAGCGGCCTGACCGACCCGGCATCCCTTGTCCGGCCCGGCGCGCCAGGGCCGGCCCTGGTCATGCCACCGCCCCGTGTCGCCCGCACCATGAACCCTTCTGGCGGGCGACGGCCGCCGTGGACGCCGCCGGTTGTACGCATGCCAGCCGTTGCCGGGCGCGCGGGATCTGACAGCGGACCTGACAGTTGCCTCCACCGCATGCCGCGCGGTGTCGAGTGGCGGTCCGTCCGACACCGGCTCTGACCTGCCTTGTCAGATCCGCGGCGGCGTTGTCAGAGCGCTGTCAGATCGGGGGGTGTTCGCCACGTCTGACAAAGCCCGGTTGGTGGGTGTAGCGGTCGTGAGCTGCTGACGGTGCGGCGGCATCGCGACGAAGGTGGCTCCGGCCCTCGAGAGCGAACCGCCAGTCCCAGGCGGGCGAGCCCGCTACCGCTCTGTCTTGCCGCGGTTGCGGATGCCGGCGATCGGGTTGGGGTCGGTGCTGGTGTCAGTGTGGCGGTCGCTTCGGAACCTGTCAAGATCAATGAGACAAGATCTTTTTAGTTCGTCTGTTGTGCGGCCGTCTGCAGTGCTGGCCGATTGATCCAAACCGCGGAGGGCAGTGGC
>NZ_JBAKHX010000176.1:0-3972 GCF_036906915.1 Micromonospora sp. CPCC 206061 | reverse complement strand
CGCCGGCGTCATCAAGATGGTCATGGCCCTACGCAACGGCCAACTCCCCGCCACCCTGCACGTCGACCAGCCGTCACCGCACGTCGACTGGGAATCCGGCGCGGTGTCCCTGCTGACGACGGCCCAACCGTGGGAGCGCGACGGCCGCCCCCGCCGCGCGGGCGTGTCCTCCTTCGGCATCAGCGGCACCAACGCCCACGTCGTCGTCGAGGAAGCTCCCACGTCCGGGGCGCCATCCACGACGGAGACTGCCGGCCCGGTGCCGCTCGTCCTGTCGGCCAAGACCGGTGCCGCGCTGCGGGAGCAGGCCGCCCGACTCGCCGCCGCTATCGAACCCGACACCAGCCTCGCCGACGTAGCCCACTCGCTCGCCACCACCCGCACCGCCTTCGACCACCGCGCGGTCGTCATCGGCACCGACGCCACCGGGCTGCGGGCACTGGCCGACGGCGAGCCCGCTGCCAACGTCATCCAGGGCGTCGCGACGGGCGGCCGCACGGTGTTCCTGTTCCCCGGGCAGGGCTCCCAGTGGACCGGCATGGCCCTGGACCTGATGGACAGCTCCCCAGTGTTCGCCGACCACATGCGACGCTGCGCCGACGCCCTCGCACCCCACCTCGACCTACTCACCGAGCTGCGCGGCCCCCTCGACCGGGTCGACATCGTCCAACCCGCCCTCTTCGCCGTCATGACCTCACTCGCCACCCTATGGCAGCACCACGGCGTACAACCCGACGCCGTCATCGGCCACTCCCAAGGCGAAATCGCCGCCGCCTACGTCGCCGGCGCACTGTCCCTCCAGGACGCAGCCCACGTGGTGGCCCTACGCGCCAAAGCCATCACCGCACTGCCACCCGGCGGCGGCATGGCCTCCATCACGGCACCCGCTTCGGCACTCACGCTCCCGGACGACCTGCACATCGCCGCCATCAACGGACCGTCGTCCACCGTCGTCGCTGGTGACTCCGCCGCCCTCGACGCGTACGTCGCCGAGTGTGAGGCCAACGGGATACGTGCCCGCAAGATCGCTGTCGACTACGCCTCGCACAGCCCGCACGTCGAAGCCATCCGCGACGACATCCTCCACCTGCTGGACGGCATCCAGCCCCGTGCGGCCGCCATCCCGTTCCACTCCACGCTCACCGGTGGCCTGATCGACACCACCTCACTGGACGCCGACTACTGGTACCGCAACCTGCGCCACACCGTCCAACTCCACCCGGTCATCGAGACACTCCGCACCGACGGACACGAACTGTTCATCGAATGCAGCCCCCACCCAGTACTCGTATCCGCCGTAGACACCACAGCCATCGGCACCCTACGCCGCGACGAGGGCCACAACCGGTTCCTCACCTCACTCGCCGAGGCCCATGTTCTGGGTGCCGGTGTCGACTGGACCACCGTCGTCAGTGGACGCATCATCGACCTGCCCACCTACCCCTTCCAGCACGAGCGGTACTGGCTCGACAACCCCGCCTCCACCGGAGACGCCACCAGCCTCGGCCAGACCCCGATCGACCACCCCTTGCTCGGTGCGGCCGTCTCGTTGCCGGACACGGGCGGTGTCATGCTCACCGGGCGTCTGTCGCTCGCTACGCACCCGTGGCTGGCCGACCACGCCGTCCAGGGCACCGTCCTGCTGCCCGGCACCGCGTTCCTGGAGACGGTGCTGCGCGCCGCCGACGAGGCCGGCTGCCACCGGGTCGACGAGCTGACCCTCCAGACGCCGCTGGTGCTGCCCGCCGAAGGCGCCGTGCACCTGCGGGTCACGGTCAGCCGGGCGGACGGCGACGGCCCGCGGTCCGTAGCCGTGTACGCCCGGCCGGAGGGCGCGGAACCCGACGCCGAGTGGACCCGGCACGCCACGGGCTCCGTCTCCGCTTCGGCCGGCGGCGGCGAGCCGTCGACGCTCGCCCAGTGGCCGCCGTCGGGCGCGGTGCCGGTCGACGTGTCCGACCTGTACCCGGAACTCGCCGCGACCGGGCTCGAGTACGGCCCGGTTTTCCAGGGCCTGCAAGCCGCGTGGCGGTCCGGTGGCGACGTGTACGCGGAGATCGCGCTGCCGGATGAGCAGCGCGACGAGACTGCCTGGTTCAGCGCCCACCCGGCGCTACTCGACGCCGCGCTGCACGCCGCCGCGCTGGCCACTCCCGGCGGCTCGGCGACGCGGCTTCCGTTCGCCTGGGCGGGCGTGTCGCGGTACGCGGCGGCCGGCGGCACGCTGCGGGTGCGGCTGACGCCGACCGGGGCCGATACGGTGGCGCTGGCCGTGGCCGACGCGGAGGGCATGCCGGTGGCTACGGTCGAGTCGCTGGCCATCCGGCCGGTCAGCCCGGAGCAGCTCGCGGCCGCCTCCGGCGCTCACCACAACGCGCTCTTCGAGGTCGAGTGGGTGCCGGTGCCCGCCACCGACACGCTCCCAGCGGACGCGGTCGTGGCCGACGTGCCCAGCGACGACCCAGCCGAGGCCACCAAGCACGTCCTAGACCAGCTCCAACAGCACCCCGGCCCACTTGTATTCACCACCCACAACACCCTGGCAGGCGCGGCGGCCCGCGGCCTCATCCGCTCGGCACAGACCGAAAACCCCGACCGCATCAGCGTCGTCGACCTCGACCGCGACTACGACACCATCCCGTTCAACGCCACGGAACCAGAACTCACCATCCGCGACGGCCAGGCATACGCCCCACGCCTGACCCGCGTCACTGACGGCGGCGGCGAGAACCCGACACTGGACGGGACGGTGCTCATCACGGGTGGCACCGGCGGCCTGGGTGCCATTCTTGCCCGCCACATCCAAGCCGACCGTCTCGTGCTCGCCTCGCGCCGAGGGCCGGACGCACCCGGCGCCGCCGAACTGGCGGGGCCCGGCGTCGAGATCGTCGCCTGCGACGCCAGCGACCGCGACGCCCTCGCCGCGCTCATCAACTCCATCGACGACCTCACGGCCGTCATCCACACCGCGGGCGTCCTGGAGGACGCGGTCGTCGACTCCATGACCCCGTCACAGATCGACACCGTCTTCGCACCCAAAGTGGACGCCGCGTGGCACCTGCACGAGCTCACCCAGCACCTGGACCTGAAGGCGTTCGTGCTCTACTCCTCCGCGGCCGGAACGCTGGGCACGGCTGGCCAGGGTAACTATGCCGCCGCCAACGCCTATCTCGACGCACTCGCCCACCACC
Organism: Micromonospora sp. CPCC 206061; assembly: GCF_036906915.1. Lineage (NCBI taxonomy): Bacteria > Bacillati > Actinomycetota > Actinomycetes > Micromonosporales > Micromonosporaceae > Micromonospora > Micromonospora sp. CPCC 206061. The sequence continues at coordinate 781 of NZ_JBAKHX010000176.1, read as the reverse complement.
GCCACTCCCTCGGCCTGGCTGCCACCTCACTCGCCTGGGGACTCTGGGCCGACAACAGCGGCATGACCGGACACCTCGACCAGACCGACCGCGCCCGGCTCGCCCGCACGGGTGCCGTCCCACTGACCGCCGAAAAAGGGCTGTCCCTCTTCGACACCGCCCTCCGGCTCGGCCGCCCCGCGCTCGTCACCGCCCACCTCGACCTGCGCGCCTTCACCAGCGGCGGTACGCCGCCCGCCCTGCTGCGCGGCCTCGTCCGGGTACCCGCCCGCCGGGCGGTCGGTGGCGACCTGCGGCAGCGGATCGCCGGCCGCCCCGAGGCCGAGCAGCAGCGGGTCCTGCTGGACCTGGCGCGTACACACGTGGCGGCCGTGCTCGGCCACGCGTCGAGCGAGTCGGTCGAGGCCGACGTCGCCCTGCGCGAGCTGGGCTTCGACTCGCTCACCGCCGTCGAACTGCGTAACCGCCTCAACACCGCCACCGGCCTGCGGCTGCCGGCCACCCTGGTCTTCGACCACCCGACACCGGCCGCGCTCGCCGCCCGGCTCCGGACGGAACTGCTCGGCGCGTCCAGCGGGCCGGCGCGCGCCGCGACCGTCGCCGTTGGCTCCGACGAGCCGATCGCCATCGTGGGCATGGCCTGCCGGTATCCGGGCGACGTGCACTCACCGGAGGACCTGTGGCACCTGGTGGCTGACGGCGTCGACGCGGTCACACCGTTCCCGGTGAGGCGCGGCTGGGACGTGGACGGCCTGTACGACCCGGATCCCTCGCAGACGGG
>NZ_JBAKHX010000175.1:0-4243 GCF_036906915.1 Micromonospora sp. CPCC 206061 | reverse complement strand
CGGCATCGAACCTAGCGGATCACGAACCCCCGGGCCCGATCACCACCCCTATAGAAGCGTCGATGCAAGATGCCTTGATCGGCGCTCGCCGGAGCGGCGCTGCGATGCCCCTGGGGAGGCGTCGCTGCCTGGCGAGAGCTAGGGGCCTCGCCGGCCGGCGGGCCGGCCATCCGGCCCGCCATCTCCCTTGGCAACCTGTAGCGCCTAGCTCGCCAATTCCCATAAGTCGTCAAGATCTGCCGCGCGCGCCCCGCGCATCTCGCAGGGAGCCGCGCGGCCCGCAGCGCGCCCCCCAGGCTCGCCGATCAAGGGCGATCGCATCGATCAAGGCCGAACGCACGTGGAAAAGAGATCGAACCACGCGCGTTTGTCCTTGATCGACGGGAAAGGGCGGTGATGCGTCCGCGCAGCTGGGTGCGCGGGGCGGGGGGTGGTTAGGGGGCGGGGGTTAGGGCTTCGGAGAGGTTGTCGGCTATCAGGGCTACCTGCCAGGCGCGGGCGCCGTAGCCGCGCAGCGTCGCCGCCACTGTCTCCGGGGTGATCTCTTCGGGGGGCGTCCAGGCCAGGCGGCGGATCGAGTCGGGAGTGATCAGGTTTTCCGGGGGCAGGGTGTGTGTCGCCGCTGTCTCGGTGACCACCGCGCGGCAGCGGGCGAGCCGGGCGGCCGCGACCGGGTCGCGCTCGGCCCAACGGTGCGGCGGAGGGGGGCCGTCGAGGGGCGGTGTCACGGGCAAGGCGTCGTCGGGCAGGGCGCGGGCCTCCGCGAGTGCGTCGATCCAGGTACGCGCCAGGCGGCGCACCGAGCGCCCGCCGAACCCGGGCAGGGTCAGCAGGGTGCGCTCGTCCTTGGGATCGAGTTCGGCGGCGGCGATGATCGCGGCGTCGGGCAGGACGCGGCCCGGTGCCGTGTCGCGCCGTGCGGCGATGGTGTCGCGGGCGTACCACATCGCTCGGACGCGGGCCTGGGCGCGCGCGCCCCGGATGCGGTGTATGCCCGATGTGCGCCGCCACGGGTCGGGGCGCTGCCGGGGCGGCTGCGCACCCCAGGCGACCAGCGCGGCGAACTCCTCCGCCGCCCACTCGGCCTTGTCCTGGGCCACTAGTTCGGCGGCCAGCACGTCGCGGAGGTCGACGAGGAGCTCGACGTCGAGGGCGGCGTACGTCAGCCAGGACTCGGGGAGCGGTCGGCTCGACCAGTCGGCCGCCGAGTGGTGCTTCTCAAGGGTGTACCCGAGCAGCTGTTCGGTCAGCGCGGCCAAGCCGACCCGCTCGAATCCCGCCAGCCGAGCGGCCAATTCGGTATCGAAGAGTCGCCGCGGGCGCAGGCCAAGATCAGCCAGGCATGGGAGGTCCTGGCTGGCCGCGTGCAGCACCCATTCCGCGTCGGCGATGGCCTCGTCGAGCGTGTGCAGGTCACCCAGCGGCAGCGGGTCGATCAAGGTCGTGCCAGCGCCCGCCCGGCGGAGTTGTACCAGGTAGGCGCGCTGCGTGTACCGGTAGCCGGACGCGCGTTCGGCGTCGACGGCGACCGGGCCGGTGCCGGCGGCGAATCGCCCGACGAGCTCGGCGAGCTGGTCGGGTGTTTCCGCGGGTGCGGGCGTGCCCTCGCGAGGAGCTGTCAGTGGAACGGGCCCGTCAGGCATTGGGTCGGGCCCCACGTCTCCCGGCGCCGATGGCTTTCCGTTGTGTGGTCCGTCCCCTGCTTGGCGTTGCGCGGCCCGACGGCGCAGGGGTGGTTCGTCGGTCACCCGACAACCGTAGTGGGACCGCGCGCCAGCAACGAGCAGCCGGTGCCCGGCGCGTCGAATCGCCGGCAGGGGAGACTGGATTCAGTGCGGTACGGTCCACCTGCTGATGATCTGTGCGGGCGGGTTGTCCGGCAATGCGACTGTGAAGTTGGCGTCCTAGGGGAGGGGGCGAGGATCTCGCCATGAGCACTGGGTACGACCCGCCGGCAGAACGGTCGGGGTCTGCACTGCCCGGCCCGCGACACTCGATCGACGACGAGCTGGCCCGACCAGGGACTTCGCCCTCTGTCGACACCGACTCGCTGTACCGCCGACCGGGCGGCCCGCCGCCGGCGGCCGGCTTCGGCTCGCCCGCGGGACCGCCGCCAGGTCCCGAGCCGGCGAGCGCGCCACCCGGGTACCAGCCCGCGGCGTACCCCGCGCCGCCGTACCCCCTCTCCGCGCCGCCGATGTCGGCGGTGCCGATGGCCGACCCGATGGTCTTCGGCACGGCGCGGCCGCCGCGCCGGATGGCCTGGCCCGGCATCGTCGCGCTCACGCTGGTCGTGGCGCTCGCCGGACTGGCCGGCTTCCAGGCGTACCAGATCCGCGACCTGCAAAGCCGCGTTGTCGAGTCCGACCGGAAGCTCGCCGACGAGCAGGCAGCCGACGCCAGCCGGTTCAACGGCATCGAGGAGCGCACCGGCGAGCTCGAGACCGAGGCGGGCAAGGCGTTCAACCCCGAGGCGATCTCCGATCAGGTGCTGCCCAGCGTGTTCAGGGTGGCGGCCGGGCGGTTCACGGGCACCGCGTTCGCGGTCGGCAAACCGGCGAACGGCGGCGGCACCAACCTGTTCACCAACTACCACGTGGTCGAGTCGGTCTGGGACGCCGGCGACCGGGAGGTCTTCATCGAGCGCCGCGACCAGCGGTGGCCGGCGACGATCGTCAAGGTCGACGAGGGCAACGACGTGGCCCAGCTCCGTACGACGAGCAGGTTCGACGGGCTGACCACGGCCGGCTCGGCCGCCAAGTCGGGCCAGCAGATCGTGGTCGTCGGCGCGCCACTCGGTCTCGAAGACACGGTGACAACGGGCGTGATCAGCGCGATCCGGAAGAACGAGGACGGTGCCGGCACGGTGATCCAGTTCGACGCGCCCATCAACCCGGGCAACTCCGGTGGCCCGGTCATCAACGCCGCCAAGCAGGTGGTCGGCATCGCGACCGCCAAGGCACGCGACGCCGAGGGGATCGGTCTGGCAGTACCGATCAAGACCGCCTGTGACGTGTTCAAGATCTGTTGATACGCGCGCCGACGCGGCGCACACCAGGAGGAACGATGTCCCACCCCCCAGGCTCTCCGTACCAGCCGGGAGACGCACCACCTCCGCCGGTGCCCTCCGGTAACGAGCCGGCGTACACGATTCCGACCGGTTCGGTGCCGGCTGGATCGGCGTATCCGCCGCCCGACCCCGCAGCCGCACCCCCGCCCCCACCGCCGCCTGCGGCCTACCCACCTGGCTCTGCCTCTGTCCCGCCAACCGCCGCCTACCCCGCACAGCCGGCCTCCGGCTCGCCGTACGCCGCGCCGCCCGCGTCGGGAGCGCCGTACGCGGCCTCGCCCGCCCCGGACGCGCAGTACGCGCCGCCGCCCGGTGGTGCGCCGTATGCGCCCGCGGGTGGCGCCTACGCCGCGCCGCCGCCATCGGGTGCGCCCTACGTACCGCCCGGCCAGCCGACCGGGTACGAGGCCGGGCCGGTGCCGGGTTACGCGGCGGCGCCCGGTTACGACCCGGCGTCCGGCATCCCCGCCTCGGGCCCGCCGCCGATGTCCGGCCCGCCGATGTCCGGAGCGCCCTATTCGGCCGCGCCCTACGGTGCCCCGTACGGCGCGCCCGCGGGCCCTGCCGGTCCCAAGCGCAACCCGACGGTGCTGGTGCTGGCGGTGGTCGCCGGGCTGCTGTTCATCCTCGGCGGCGTGATGACCGCGCTGTACATCGGCAAGTCCGGCGACCTGGACCGCACCGAGAAGAACCTCAACGCGCAGGTCGTGAGCCGCGACGAGCAGCTCACGGCGAAGAGCACCGAGCTCGACACGCTCAAGCGTGATCTGGAGGCGGCCAACGCGAAGCTGTCCACCGCCGAGCAGGACCTGGCCGGCACCAAGAACGCAAAGGACCAGACGGAGAAGGAGAAGGCGGCCATCGCCAAGTGCCTGAACCTGGTCAACACGTTCATCAGCGAGCTGGCCGACGGCGACCGTGCCGGCGCCGAGAAGGCGGCGGACGCCCTGGCCGCGCCGTGCCGCGAGGCCGACAAGTACCTCTGACGCCTGATCGCCAAAAGCGCCCGCGCCGGTGACGGCGCGGGCGCTTTCGCGATCAAGGGCGTTTGCATCGATCAAGGGCAAACGCACGTGGAAAAGAGATCAAAGCACGTGCGTTTGCCCTTGATCGGCGGGGCTGGGGCCGGCGGCGGCGGCGGGCGCGGCGGCGGGCGCGGCGGCGGGCGCGGCG
>NZ_JBAKHX010000174.1:0-2726 GCF_036906915.1 Micromonospora sp. CPCC 206061 | reverse complement strand
GCTGCCGTCCAGGGTTTGCTGATATGTGTGCCGGTCCGCCGGCGTTGGTTGGCGGGCGGACCGGCATGGTTGGTGGTGTGGTCGGGTCAGGGTGTGGTGCAGGTGAGGGCTGGTGTGATGCTGGTGCCGGAGCCGATGAAGCCGAAGGTGGTGCTGGCGCCGGCGCCGAGTGTGCCGTTGTAGGCGGCGTTGCGGGCGCTGACCGTGCTCCCGGTCGTGGTGACGGTGGCGCCCCAGGCTGAGCTGACCCGTTCGCCGCCGGTGAGCGCCCAGTTCACTGTCCAGGCGGTGATTGCGGTGGACGTGGCGGTGACGCGTACCTCGGCTTGGAAGCCGCCGGACCATTGGGAGATGACCCGGTAGGTGGCCGAGCAGTCGGCGTTTGGGTTGCCGGTCGGGGTGGTGGTCGGGGTGGTGGTCGGGGTGGGTTGGGTGGTCGGGCTGGCGGTGGGTGTGGGGCCGGGGCCGCCGCCGGTGAAGTTGACGTCGCTGCAGAAGTAGTAGGACTGGTCGAGGTGGCTTGCTTGCCACACGGTGTAGACGATGTGGTGTCCGGTGCGTCCGGGTGCGTTTACCTCGACGGGTGTTGTGGTGCCGGTTGGGACGTTGGTGACCTGGCCGGCCAGTTCCAGGTCGTTCCACCTCGGCCGTTGGGTGGTGGGGTCGAAGCCTTGTTTGGTGACGTAGACGTGGATGTAGTCGGCGCCGTGCGAGGACTGGTCGTACAGGTTCAGGGTGAATCGGTTGGGGCGGTCGACGGTTTTCCATTGGCCGGGTTCGTCGAAGGCGGCGTATCGGCCGTTGGCGGTCATGCCGCCGCTGCAGAGTTGCCCGTCGGGTACGGCGCTTTGGTGGTTGCCGCCGACTCCGTCGCGATTCAGGCCGTTCCAGTTCCACATGGCGCCCGGGTTAGCCTGCCATGCCTGGTAGCACATCGGGTCTTCGGTGGCCGTTTGCGCCGATGGTCCGTTGGGCCAACGCTGGTAGCAGCCGTAGTGCCGGGCGATCGGGTCGCTGACGGCGCCGTGTGCCGAGGCCGGGGCGGCTAGCACGGTGCTGGTCAGCAGCCCGGCCGCGACCGCGAAGAGGATCCGCCGGATCCAGGCCCGGCGTGGGGACGCCTGGTGTGTCATCTTCTTCTCCATGTAAGGGCAGCCGGGTGTCAGGAGTACGGATTCTGGGTGAGCAGGTGTGCCTTGTAGCCCTCGCCGATGCCTGGCTCTGGTGTGCCGGCCCAGTCGAGGATGAGCACGTGTCCGCTGCTGCAGCCCCAGGGGTTCCAGGTCCAGGCCAGGTAGCTGAGGCCGTGGGCGTCGGCCCAGGTCGCTAGGGTCTGCATGTAGTCGAAGCCGCAGTCCGCACCGAACTCGCCGAGCACGATCGGCACCTGCTGCGCTAGCGGGGCGATCTGGGTGTCCCAGCAGGTCACGGTGGCGCAGGCGTTGTTGCTGTACGCGTGCCACGAGGCGGCGATGTTGTTCAGCGGGTCGTTCGGCTTGTACTGCAACCACTGCCGCATGTCGTTGGCCCATTCCAGGCCGCCGACCATGAGGATGTTGGTGGCGCCGGTTGCCCGGACCGCGTCGACCAGGTCTTGCATGCCGGCTACCTCGTAGGGGATGCCGGTGCAGGTGCCGCCGTCGCGCAGGCACTGCCAGCCCAACGTCTTGTTCCATGCAGCGGCGTGGTCCGGGTAGGGCTCGTTGAACAGGTCGAACACGACCGCGTCGTTGCCCTTGAACGCGTTGGCGACGCCGGTCCAGAACTGCGGCGCGTACTGCGCGTCGGGCATCGGCTTCTGGCAGGTGGCGTGCTCGTCCTTGCAGTGCCAGTCCGGGCTGGTGGTGTGGGCACCCCAGTTCCAGTGCAGGTCGAGGATGACGTTGATGCCGTTGGCGACCAGCAGGTTGACGTAGTTCTTGACGCCCTGCTGGTAGGTGGCGCCGCTGGGCGAGCCGTTGAGGCCGAGCCAGCACTCCTCGTTGAGCGGGATCCGCACGGCGTGGATGTTCCAGGTCTTCATCGCGTCGACCGACGCCTGGTCGACTGGGCCGTTGTCCCACTGGCCTTTGCCCTGCACGCAGGCGTACTCACCGCTGGAGCGGTTGACGCCCAGCAGCCGGTACGGCCTGCCGGCCGCGGTCACGATCTTGTTGCCGGAGACGCGCAGCTCGGGGGCGGGGCCGGTGGGCGGCGGTGTCGTCACCGGCGGGGTGGTGGGCGCGACGGTGGTGGGGTTCGCCGTCGGTGTGCTCACCGAGCCGGTACATGTGGTGCCGTTGAGCGAGAACGACGCCGGCACCGGGTTCGTGCCGTTCCACGCGCCGACGAACCCGATCGAGGTGGACGCTCCGGTGCCCAGCGACCCGTTCCAGTTCATGCTGGCCGCGGAGACGCGGGCACCGGACTGTGTCCAGGTCGCATTCCAGCCTTGGGTGACGCGCTGGCTGGCGTTCGGGAAGTCGAACGTAAGGGTCCAGCTCGACATCGCGTCACCGAGGTTGGTGATGGCGACGTTGGCGGTGAACCCGCTTGTCCACTGGCTCTGCACGGTGTATGTGACGGAGCAGCCGGATGCGGCCGCTGAGGCGGGAAGGGTAGCCGTGGCCATGCCGCCCAGTAACAGCACGCCGGCCGCGCCAGCGGCCAGCAGTGCATGACGATGCTTCATGTGATCTCCTCGTCATAGTGAGGGATCGATGGGAGCGCTGGCCGCCATCCTTTAT
>NZ_JBAKHX010000173.1:0-1244 GCF_036906915.1 Micromonospora sp. CPCC 206061 | reverse complement strand
TAAGTGAAGTAGCCTGGCAAAGCGGCGGATGAGGAGGAAACCGTGGCGACCAGCCCGATCTGGGCAAGCCGGCCGAGGACGCGGGGCCTGGTTCTCGACCTCATCAGGGCGGCGCGCACGATCAGCCGGGTGGAGCTCGCGACGGCGACCGGCCTGACCGGCGCCACGATCTCCGAGGTCGTGCGCGAGCTCATGGGCGACGGCCTGGTCGTCGAGGCCGGCCGGGGCGCGCCGACCGGCGGCAAGCCCCGCACCCTGGTCCAGCTCAACCCGCTGGCCCGCTACAGCGTCGGGGTACAGCTGGAGCGGAACATGTGCGTGATCGTGCTGGTCGACCTGGCGGGCCGTCCGGTGGCCCGCACCTCGTTCCAGGGCGTCGCGTCGATGCCGCCGGAGCAGGCCCTGCCCCTGGTGGCGGCGCAGGTGGACGCGCTGCTGGCCACGGCGGCCGTCGACCGCGACAAGGTGCTGGGGGTCGGCCTGGTCAGCTACGGCCCGCAGGACCGGCGCGCGGGTGTGCTGTTGACGCCCCAGCCCACCGATCAGTGGCTACGCCATCCGGTCGCGGGGCGGCTGGCGGAGACGCTTGGGCTGCCCGTCCTGCTCGACAACGACGCCGCGGCGGCCGCCATCGGCGAGTACTGGATGGGTACAGTGGACCCGGCCTCCACCTACGGCTGTATCTACATGGCCACCGGGATCGGCGGTGGCGTCGTGGTCGGCGGTGAGGTGTACCGGGGCAGCTCCTCCAACAGCGTCGAGATCGGCCACATCTCCATCGACGTCAACGGCGACCGGTGCCCGTGTGGCAACATCGGCTGCCTGGAAAACTACGCCGGCCCGACGGCGCTGGTACGGCAGGCGATGGCCACACCGGGGCTCGCCCAGCGGTTGGCGCTCGACCCTGGCTCGGCCGACTTCCTCACCGAGTTCACGCGGATCGCGGCCGCCGCGAACGCCGGCGACCCCGCCGCCCGGGGCCTGGTCGAGCAGTCGGCCCGCTATATCGGCTGTGCCGCCGTCACCATGGCGTGCCTGTTCGATGTGGACACGATCGTGCTGGCCGGGCCGAGCTTCGCGGTGGCGGGCTCGATCTACCAGACGGTGATCCAACAGGAAGTGGACCGCCGCACGTTCATCAAGCGGGCACATCCAGTGCGGGTAGTGCCGTCAGTCAACGGATCGGACGCGGCAGCGATCGGCGGAGCAGTCCTCGTCCTGCAAAGCGAGCTGACCCTCGCACA
>NZ_JBAKHX010000172.1:0-4295 GCF_036906915.1 Micromonospora sp. CPCC 206061 | reverse complement strand
CGCCGGCGTCATCAAGATGGTCATGGCCCTACGCAACGGCCAACTCCCCGCCACCCTGCACGTGGACGCGCCCAGCCCGCACGTCGACTGGACCACCGGCGCCGTCGAGCTCCTCACCGAACCCCAGCCGTGGGAACCGACCGAGCGTCCCCGCCGAGCCGGCGTCTCGTCCTTCGGCATCAGCGGCACCAACGCCCACGTGATCGTCGAGGAGGCGCCCACGGCGCAGACACCGCCAGCGACCGAGCCGACCGGACCCGTGCCGTTGGTCCTCTCCGCCAGGACCGAGCCGGCCCTGCGCGAGCAGGCCGCCCGCCTGGCAGCCGCGATCGGCGCTGACGCCGGCCTGGCCGACGTAGCCCACTCGCTCGCCACCACCCGCACGGCCTTCGACCACCGCGCGGTCGTCATCGGCGCGAACACGGCCGGCCTGCGGGCACTGGCCGACGGCGAGCCCGCTGCCAACGTCATCCAGGGCGTCGCCAGTGGGGGCGGCACCGCGTTCCTGTTCCCGGGTCAGGGCTCGCAGTGGACCGGCATGGCGCTCGACCTTATGGACACCTCCCCGGTGTTCGCCGACCACATGCGACGCTGCGCCGACGCCCTCGCACCCCACCTCGACCTACTCAAAGAACTGCGCGGCCCCCTCGACCGGGTCGACATCGTCCAACCCGCCCTCTTCGCCGTCATGACCTCACTCGCCACCCTATGGCAGCACCACGGCGTACAACCCGACGCCGTCATCGGCCACTCCCAAGGCGAAATCGCCGCCGCCTACGTCGCCGGAGCGCTGTCCCTCCAGGACGCGGCCACGGTCGTCGCCCTGCGCGCCAAGGCGCTCACGGCGCTGCCGGCCGGCGGCGGCATGGCGTCGATCCCGCTGCCCGCCGACGAGTTGGACCTGCCCGAGACCCTGCACGTCGCCGCGGTCAACGGACCGGCGTCCACCGTCATCGCGGGCGACGACGCCGCGCTCACCGAGTACGTCGAGGCGCACAAGCGGGCCGGCGTGCGGGCCCGGAAGATCGCCGTCGACTATGCCTCGCACAGCCCGCACGTCGAGGCGATCCGCGACGACCTGCTCACCGCCCTCGCCGGCATCCAGCCGCGCCCGGCCACGGTCCCGTTCTACTCCACACTGACCGGCGGCCTCGTCGACACCACCGAACTCGACGCCGGCTACTGGTACCGCAACCTGCGCCACACCGTCCAACTCCACGACGCGGTCGAGGCCCTCAAGAAGGACGGGCACCGGCTTCTCATCGAGGTCAGCCCGCATCCGGTGCTGGTGTCCGCCGTGGACGCGACCACCATCGGCACGCTGCGCCGCGACGAGGGCCACGCCCGCTTCCTCACCTCGCTCGCCGAGGCACACGTGCACGGCGCGGCCGTCGACTGGACCACCGTCGTCAGTGGACGCGTCATCGACCTGCCCACCTACCCGTTCCAGCACGAGCGGTACTGGCTCGACGCCCCGGCCACCACCGGCGACCTGACCGCGGCGGGGCTCACCGCCACCGACCACCCGATACTGACCGCCAGTACCGACCTACCGGACACCGGCATCACCCTCTACACCGGACGGCTGTCGCTGGCCACGCACCAGTGGCTCGCCGACCACACGGTCATGGACGCCGTGGTCCTCCCGGGCACCGCCTTCCTGGAGATGGCGCTGCACGCCGGCGACCGCGTCGGGCACCCGCAGGTCGACGAGCTGACCCTGCACGCGCCGCTGACCGTGCCGGAGCGAGGGGCGATCGACGTACGCCTCACCGTCGGCACGCCAGGCGACGACGGCCACCGTCCCGTGACCATCCACTCGCGACCGGCCAGCGGGGACGACACCACCGAGTGGACCCGGCACGCTACCGGCCGGCTCGCACAGGACGGCGACGGCATCGCCACGGACCGGATTCCCGAGATGAACGGCGCCTGGCCACCGGCCGGCACCACACCCCTGGACGCCGGCGGCCTCTACGACCACCTCGCCACCCTCGGTCTCGCCTACGGCCCGCTCTTCCAAGGCGTCCAGCAGGCGTGGCAGAACGGAAGCCACATCTACGCCGAGGTCACACTCCCCGACGACACGCCGGACACCCACCGGTACACGATCCACCCCGCCCTGCTCGACGCCGCGCTACACCCGCTGGCCCTGCGCACGACGGACCACACGCCCCTGCCGTTCACGTGGGCGGGGATCCGGCTGCACGGCCGCATCGGCGGGCACCTGCGCGTGCGGTTGACGCCGAGCGGCGCGGCGAACGCGTCGCTGACCGCCACGGACGCCGACGGCCGGCCGGTCGCCGCCATCGAGTCGGTGTCGAGCCGCCCGGTGACCGCCGAGCAGCTGGCCGGCGCGGCTGGCCCTCACCACAATTCGCTGTTCCGTGTGGAGTGGGTGCCGGTGCCCGCCACCGACGCCCTCGCCAGCGACGCGCTCGTCGTCGACGTGACCGGCGACGACCCGGCCGAGGCCACCAAGGACGTCCTCACCCAGATCCAACAAAACACCGGCCCGCTGGTGTTCACCACCCACAACAACCTGGCCGGAGCAGCAGTCCGCGGCCTGATCCGCTCAGCACAAACCGAGAGCCCGGACCGCATCGCCGTCGTCGACCTCGACCGCGACTACGACACCATCCCGTTCAACACCAACGAACCAGAACTCACCGTCCGCGACGGCCAGGCGTACGCCCCACGGCTCGCCCGCGTCACGGAACCGGCCGGTGAGAAGCCGGATCTCAGTGGTGGCACCGTGCTCGTCACGGGCGGCACCGGCACCCTCGGCGTCCTCGTCGCCCGCCACCTCCAGACCGCATACGGGGTCGAACGGCTCGTGCTCGCCTCCCGCCGAGGACCGGACGCACCCGGCGCCGCCGAGCTGGCCGGAGCGGGCGTCGACATCGTCGCCTGCGACACCAGCGACCGCGACGCACTCGCCACACTCATCAACTCCATCCCAGACCTCACCGCCGTCATCCACACCGCCGGCGTACTGGACGACGCCGTCACCGACACCATGACCCCGTCGCAGATCGACACCGTGTTCAGGCCCAAGGTCGACGCCGCCCGGCACCTGCACGAGCTGACGCGCGACCTGGACCTGAAAGCGTTCGTCCTCTACTCCTCCGCGGCCGGCACCCTCGGCACACCCGGACAAGGCAACTACGCCGCCGCCAACGCCTACCTCGACGCCCTCGCCCACCACCGCCACGCACAGGGGCGCGTCGCCACCTCGATCGCATGGGGCCTCTGGGCCGACAGCAGCGCCATGACCGGGCACCTAGACAGCACCGACCGCACCAGACTCACCCGCACGGGTGCCGTCCCGCTCACCGCCGAGAAGGGACTGTCTCTCCTGGACACCGCCCTCGGCCTGGGTACCCCAACCGTGTTCGCCGCGCAGCTCGACCCGCGCGCGATCGCCGCCGCCGGTCCGCCGCCCGCCGTCCTGCGCGGCCTGGTACGCACTCCCGCACGGCGCGCGCCGGCCAGCGAAGCCGACCTGCCACGGAAGTTGGCGGGTCTGGCCGAGGAGGAGCAGAGCGCGGTCCTGCTCGAGCTGGTCCGCACGCACGCCGCCGCCGTTCTCGGGCACCCGTCCGCCGACCCGGTGGGTGCCGACCTGGCGTTCCAGGAGTTGGGCTTCGACTCGCTCACCGCGGTAGAGCTGCGCAACCGGCTCAACACGGCCACCGGACTGCGGTTGCGCGCCACGCTCGTCTTCGACCACCCGACGCCGGCAACGCTCGCCGAGCATCTGAAGGCGGTCATCGCGCCGGCCGCCACGAGCATCTCGTGGCCGGTCTTCGCCGACTTGGACCGGATCGAGTCCGCCGTACTGACCGGTTCGCCGGACGACGAGTTGCGGACCCGGCTGGCGACGCGATTGCAGGAGTTCCTCGGCAAGCTGCGCGGTTCCGGATCGGACGGCGACGACGTCGTCGACAAGATCGGCGCCGCCAGCGACGACGAGATCTTCGACTTCATCGACAACGAACTCGGAATGCCCTGAGGAAGTTGAGGCCAATGACGAACGAGGAGCGGCTCCGCGAGTACCTCAAGCGGGTCACCGCCGACCTGCACCAGGCTCGGCGCCGGCTGCACGAGGTGGAGTCGGAGCGGCAGGAGCCCATCGCCATCGTGGGGATGGCGTGCCGGTTTCCCGGTGGCGCCGACACCCCGGCGGCCCTGTGGCGGCTGGTAGCTGACGGCATCGACGCGGTCACGCGGTTCCCGGTGAGGCGCGGCTGGGACGTGGACGGCCTGTACGACCCGGATCCCTCGCAGACGGG
>NZ_JBAKHX010000171.1:0-4398 GCF_036906915.1 Micromonospora sp. CPCC 206061 | reverse complement strand
CAGGACAACGGCGTGCGCTATTCACGACGCGCCGCACCACCCACGGAAGCGTCAGGAGAGCCCCTTTTTGTCGCCCGGACGGCGATGGAGTCCACCACGGCGCGGGACCAGTCGATCTCGGTGATCACGTTCAACCGGTGCAGGAACTGCTGGTGCAACTGTTCCCACAGCCCGGATCGGGTCCATTCAGCAAATCGGCGGTGCGTGGTGGCCCGGCTAACCCCGAACAACGCCGCGGGCAGCTTGCGCCAGGAGCAGCCCGCCTGGACCAGGTACACGATCGCGGCCAGCACCGCCCGGTCATCGGCCCGGCGTTTCCCGCCGCCCTGCGGCCGGACCGCTGGAACGGGGGATCAACGGCTGGGCCGCTTCCCAGAAGTCATCCGGCGCCCAGGTGCGGATCATGTCATCGACATCGCTCACGGAACAAAGATCATGCCCCAGATCATCATCCGTCCATCTGAGACACCCCGTAACACCGCTGCGTGCTGACCGGTGTCGCGTCATGCTTCCGAGTCCACCTGGAGTTGATCTCCGCCGTGAGCGGGTTGTTAGCGCTCTCGAATCAAGTGCCCTTCGTGTTGGTGCGTCCACACTGGATCCCGGTCGCTGACAAGTTGCCACTCGCACGACGCCCAACTCAGAGCGAGCCAGCAACGCACTGAATGCCGTACGGCGCGCGACGGAGTCCGTCGACAAGACGCCGGCGCCGTTGCCACATCGGACACGTCCCGATCGGATAACCCCAACCGGGACATCCATGTCCCGTCCACCCCGTCCCGCAACCCACCACACCCACCTCGCACAACGGGACGTCCCGGCCGGGACACGACCACCACGACCGGGACGCCCGAGCCGAAACCGCGAACGCCATCGCGCGGCAGAGCCCGAATCACTCACCATCAAGACCCGGCCGCTGCCCGTGACGCGCAAGATGACCGTCGTCCCGGACCCATCAGACCCAACCGCGTCACCCGGCGGCAGCAGGCGCTCGACGTCGACCGTGCCAGGTCCCCACGCCCTACATCAACGCCGCGGACGCCGCGCTCCTACGCGACAGCCTCACCGGTGCCACGAGGCCGACAACACAGTCGGCGGCTTGACAACAGCGCACCGCGTCGACTCGAGGCGTCATGTGGCCACAGAGCCGGCGTCGCAACGCGCGATATCCGCGGCAGATGATCGTGCTCCGCTCGGAGATAATGTCGCGGTGTCTGACAATCAAGCGATCAGCCGGTTGATTGCGGCAGCGGCCCGAGTTCATCTTCGTTCGCTTGGACTGCGGCAGAAAGGCCGAAGCCGGCTGTGGTTCGACGATCACGGCTGGTGGTTGGTCGTGGTGGAGTTCCAACCGGGTAGAGGCCCGGGCACGTACCTGAACGTGGGCGCCATGTGGCTCTGGGCAGAGCGTGACTATTGGGCGTTCGATGAGGGCTGCCGCGTGTACTGGCGAGATGACGGATCTTTCACCTCCGCGCCCCGCCCGGGCGAGCAGGGTTGGCAACAGCACGTCGACTTTGTGAGCGTCGAGCAGTTCGCCCGTGACGTCGCACCGGTGGCCACGGTCGCAGCGGGGTGCGTGGCCGAGTTGCGCACGCAGTTCCCAGACCCGGCTGCGGTAGCTGAGCGCATGACCACCTCTCCCGCACGGCCAGGCAATACGCCCCTGTGGCGTATGTTCCATGGCGGCGTCGCGGCAGCGCTCAGCGGTGATGCGGTAACTGGCGATCGGTGCCTCGCCGAGGTGATGTCGACTGAAATGTTCGCGAACTGGCAACACTCTTTGGCAGTCCAAGCGGCGGATCTGCGTAGCCTGCTGGGTGAGCCTCTCGAATTGCATGGCTATGTCCTGGAAACGATCAGGCGGACCCGGCACATGCTCAAGCTTCCCGAGGTCGATTTTGACGGTGGCGGACTTCGGATTCGGCGATAGGTTCTGCCGCACCGACGAGTTGGGGCCATGGACGCCGGCAGCGTACTGTTCTCGGCTACTTGAGTAACCTTGATCTTTGTTCGTGCTCGCCGTCCGCGCTCGAGCCGGTGCGCCAGCGCCGGGGGCGGCCATCGTGCGGACCGCGGGCTGCGCCCGGCCGGAGGGCTGGATGAGGTCAAGCTCGCGCCGGTGGCCTGACGATGCGCCCGGATGTTGACGGTGGGTCGTCGCTATCGCCATCGCGACAGTGGTATGAATCTTTGTCTTCCCGGCGCCTATCCTGCAATGCGCCCATGCTGGGCTCATGGAAGGAGACAGGCGATGAAGTCGACACTTTGGCACCGGCGGTGGACGGGACCAACCGCGTTCGTCGCCGCGGTCGGGTTGGCCCTAGCCGGCGGGGCGGCGGTACGCGCCGCAGACCAGCCAGCCGTGGTCGACACCGGGGCCGGGATCGAGCTCGCCGCGCAAAACACCTGCCCATCGTCTGAACAGCTCCGGCCGGTGGCGGCGACCACCGCGTCGTACGCACGCATCGACGGGATCACCGGCGACGCGACCCGTGTGGCGGTGGCCGGGCAGGTGGTGCTGACAGCGATCCGCACCGGCATGTGCGGCGGTGGCGGCACCGCAGTGCCGAGCCTCGACCAACTCGTCGTCGAGAAGCGCATCGACCGGGCCAGCGTCCCGCTGCTGCAGCGGGCGGTCACCGGTACACACATCGCCAACGTAAAAATCAGCGTCTGGACCGAAACAGCGACGCCGCGCGAGGTGCTCAGCTACACGCTCGCCGACGTGACCGTGGCGTACGCCCGCCAGGTGCAGCGCGGCGACTCCCTGAGCGAGGAGGTCGGCTTCGCCTACGCGCGGATCACCTGGGCCTTCACTCCGCAAAACCCGGACGGATCCGGTGGTGCCACGATCCAGGCCTGCTGGGACCGGGTACGCAACATCAGCTGTTGAGTCGGGAACGGCGTCTTCCGGCGAGCCGGGTGCGGTTCCGTTTTCACCGACGGCGCGTTCGCCGGCCGCCTGCTCGACTGGGCCTACACGATCCTGCGCACCACGCTGCGCATCGTGCGCAAACCCGCCGATCAACGCGGCTTCGTCGTCATCTCCCCGCTGGGCCGCGATCAACACCATCACCCGCGGGATCGCCCGCGGAGGGCCCGCCACCGGCAGCAACGACGGACCTTTACCACCGCAAGTTGATCTTCTCAAACGCGCTCTCAGTCTGGAATGCGAGGACTACCTGCGGACGTAGATCGCGCACCGATTAGGTTTTCGCGCCGCGCCCGTCTGTACGTACGTAGGCATACGGTTTGGCGCGCTGATCAACAACTGACCGCGCGCCGGTTCATGTGCCGATGCCGGGTGGCCGTCGGACGCCGTCCCGTTCCCCGGCGGCGTGGGGCGGTGACACCATGGGGGCGTGTCCTCTCTCCGCGACGACGACCTGCTGATCCGCGACCTGACGAAGGCCTTCGCGGCCGCCGTGGATCGAGGGATGCCCCGCCAGATCGCCGCCCTGATGTGCGCCGACGAGGCAGAGTCCTTTCTGGACAACGTCAACGACCCCGACCGCGACGACCCTGACGAGCCGCTCGAGGAGCCCACCGTCGACGTCCCGGAGATCCGCGTCTTCGGCGAGGTCGCCCTCGCCCGATTCACCCGCCCGTACGCCGCCGGCACCCTCTTGTTCCGGCGGGAGGACGGCCGGTGGACGGTGTGCGCGGACGCCGAGGACGACCTTTCCCTGGACCAGTTGGAGGGTGGCGAGCGGCCGGCGCCTCCCGCGCGGGTGCGCGAGCTGCGCCGCACACCCATCGGTGACCTGGACGTCGCGGGTCTAGTCACCCTCGTGGAGCAGCACCAAGGGCTCGACATCCTGCTGCCCCGCGTGACGGTGCGGCTGCAGCGGGAGCCACTGCTTTCGGGAGACCGCCTCCCCGGCGACCTGCTCGCCGCGGCGCTCCGGGTCGAGCGCGAGCAGTGGGCGAAGGACCCCATCTCACTCACACGGATGCGCATCACCATCGACACCGTCCGAGACATGGGCGACCTCGACGCGCACGGTGCGCCGCACCGGGAGATCTGGGACCTGATAACACGGTTCGTCGCCACAAACCCCGACTGACGGCCCTCGGCCGCCCGGAGGCGAGTCGCATCCAACGTTGTCGCGACATTGACAGCGACCGAACCGCTCCCGGTGCGTGATGGTGGCGCTGCCAGACGCCGAGGGAGGCGATGTTCGGGCTGGTCGTGGTGGAGCAAGTCCTGGCAAATAGGCATGGCACTGGTTGTCTTTTCGAACCAGTTGGTTGTACCGCCGAGCCATGGTCGAGCCGGACGAGCCGTCGACGTCCCCTTCTCTCGCGATGAGCGGGCGGGCCCGGTGTCTTAGCCCTGATCCACCGATGAATTCGGGTTGTTGTGCTGCCGCGGTGTGGTGATCTTGCTGTTGT
>NZ_JBAKHX010000170.1:0-4465 GCF_036906915.1 Micromonospora sp. CPCC 206061 | reverse complement strand
GGGCGGGCGCAGCGGGCGGGCGCAGCGGGCGTGGCGTAGCGGGCGCGGTGGGCGGGGCGCGGCGCGGCCGGGTGTGGTGGGGCCGGGTGGGCGCGGCGTTCCCGCCGGGGTCGGGCTACAGGTGGCTGGGCTTGTCGGCTACGGTGCCGGGCGGGTGAGGGCGGCGGCCTTGCGGGCGCGGTAGGCCTCGACGGCGGCCTTGTTGCCGCAGCCGGCGTCGCAGAAGCGTTTGGAGCGGTTCTTCGACAGGTCGACCACGACGTTGCCGCAGTCCGGGTACTCGCAGATCCGCAGACGGCGCAGTTCCCCGCTGCGGACGATGTCGACGAAGCCCATCGCCGCCTCGACCGCCATCCGTATGTGGAGCGGCGCGTCGCGGGGCACGGAGTGCAGGTGATACGGCTCGCCGTCGTGCTTGATGAGCTGGGGCAGCGCGTTGCACTCCCGGAGCAGCCCGTTGACGATCTCGGCGGCGCGGTCCTCGTCGGCGTACCAGACCTCGCGCAGCCGGGGGCGTAGCGCGCGCACGTCCCGCAGTTCTGCCTCGGTGTGTTCGTGTCGGCCCGTCCAGCCGTACGCGCGGAAGAACGCGTCGAGCGCGGCGACGTCGGGGAGACCTTCGCGGTCGTGGCCGGCGGTGTTCACGAGCGCGGCGGCGGTGCCCAGGGCGATCTCTGTGTCATGGGCAAAAACCATCTTGACTCCTGTCACCTCGCTCGACTAGCGTCATCAGCATAGCGACTCTTTGCTCATTACAACTGGAGGGTGGATGCGACCGCAACGCTCCGCCGGCACCGGCCTCGCGTTGGCGCTGCTGTCGGCCGTCACGTTCGCGACGTCCGGCACGTTCGCCCGGTCGCTGATCGAGGCCGGCTGGTCGGCCGAGGCCGCGGTGGCGACCCGGGTGGGCGTGGCCGCGCTGGTCCTCGCCATCCCCGCCGTGATCGCGCTGCGCGGCAAGTGGCACGTGCTGCGGCGCAACCTCGGCATGGTCGGCGTGTTCGGGGTGCTCGCGGTCGCGACCGCCCAGGCATGCTTCTTCAACGCGGTCCAGTATCTGCCGATCGGGGTCGCGCTGTTACTGGAGTACCTCGGCATCATCCTCGTGGTGGGGTGGATGTGGGCGGCGCACGGTCAGCGGCCACGTCGCCTGACCGTCGCCGGGTCGGTGGCGGCGGTGTTCGGCCTCGTGTTCGTGCTCGACGTCACCGGTGGCGCCCGCCTCGACGCCGTCGGGGTGCTGTGGGGGCTCGGCGCCGCCGTCGGGCTGGCCGCCTACTTCGTGCTCTCCGCCCGCGGTGACAACGAGCTGCCGCCCGTCGCGCTGGCCAGCGGCGGCATGGGTATCGGCGCGGCGGTGCTCGTCGCGCTCGGCCTCGCCGGCGCGCTGCCGCTTGACGCCACGTTCGGCGAGGTCACATTCGCCGGGTACCGGACGAGCTGGCTGGTGCCGGTGCTGGGCCTGTCGCTGGTGGCGGCGGTGATCTCGTACGTCGCCGGGATCGGCGCGGCCCGCATCCTGGGGGCGCGGCTCTCGTCCTTCGTCGGCCTGACCGAAGTCATGTTCGCGGTGCTGATCGCCTGGCTGGTGCTCGATGAGCTGCCGACGGCGGTGCAGTTGCTGGGTGGCGTCATGATCGTCGCGGGCGTCACGTTGGTACGCCTGGACGAGCTGCGGCCGGCGAAGGTCGAGCCGGCGCCCGAGCCGTTGCTGGCGACGAACAAGGCGTGAGACCAGCCGGCCCTCGCACCGATCGAGGGCCGGCTGGCGTCCTGGTCCCCTCAGGAAGCGGGGAAGTACCGGCGGAGCGTGCGGCGCCACGGCACCGCGGGCAGGTCCGGCCGCAGGGCGGCCAGACCGGTCGCGTATTTGGAGATGGACGCCGGCCGGTGCCCTCGGGCCCAGAGCAACCGGTCGACATGAGAGGCGGCGCATCCGGTCTTGGTCTCGACGACCGCGATCTCGGGCAGGCACAGGTGGGCGTCACCGTGCTCCCAGGCCAGCTCCACATCGATGGTGACGCGGCTGGCCGAGGACGGCAGGTAGAGCGTGGTCCGCCGGTATCGGGTCACAAGTACCGGTGCGAACGACGGCGCGGCGCGGTGGCCCAGCACGGTCTCGACGAACAGCTGTCCCGGCGTGACGGTGGCGTGGTCGTCGAGCCGGTAGGGGATGCGGCTCTTGACCGTGCCCCCGCGCGCGCCTTCGGTCTTGACCTCAAGCCAACAGGTGGCGGAGTCGAGGTAGGAGCGCGTCCTGATCTTGAAGCGGTGACGGCGGCGGTGGGCGGTAAGCCGGAAGCTAGTGAGGTCTGGGGTGTCGAAGTACACGGAGCGGTACCGGAAGGAGCGGGCGCCGTCGATTTCGAGGACCTGCGTGTCGGGGTCGAGGCGCGGCGCGAGCGTGGCCACCTCGCCGACCGGCAGCACGTACTTGCGGTCCATGCGGGTCTGGAGGGCGGCGCGCTCGATGAGCTCGGCCAGGCCGATCGCGGGCAGGTCCGCCAGCGACGCGATCACGGCCGCACCCCGGCGAACAGCGGCGCGTTCCTGGTACTCGGGCAGGAGTACCGGACCTCGACCACCGTGGTCTCGTTGACGAGGTCGACCCGCTCGACGCTGGCCGAGTGGACCCGTGCGCCGAGCACCTGCTCCAGATGCGCGACCAGCGCGACCTGGTCGGTGACCGCCGAGTCGAGCACCATGACCTGCCGGCGGTACGCACGGAAGAGCCGGGGATGGTCGCCCAGGTACATGACCACGAGGATCAGGGTCATCAGTGTCGGTGCCAGCCACACAGTCGAGCTGCTGAGCGGGCCGAGGATGCCGAGCGCGAGTGCGGAGAAGTAGTACGCGACCTCGTGCTGGTCGAGTTCGGTCGAACGGAGGCGGATGATCGACAGTACGCCGAAGAGTCCGAGGCCCAGGCCCGCGCCCACGCCGCTCGTGGTCAGGGTGCCCGCGACGGCCAGCACGCCGACGTTGACCCCGAGGTACGCCACGACGAGGTCACGCCTGCTGGCGCGGGAAGTAGAGCCCGAACACCAGGACGGCGACCGCGACGAGATCGATCGCGAACAATGCGAGACGGGTCATGGTGTAGGGTCCTCCGGGGTGTCCATCGGGTGAACGTGCGATGTCTCATCGATCTCTCTCGATGGAGCGTAGGACATTTCGGTCGCGATCAACCTCAGAGTTTCCTCAGAATTTTTGTCGGTGGGTCATGGCACGCTGCGCGCCATGACGACTTCGGACGAGGTTGTGCGGGAGTACTGGACGCGGGCGGAGGCGCGCGACTGGGCCGGGTTCGGCGAGTTGCTCGCCGACGACGTGGTCTACGAGTTGCCACAGAGCCGTGAGCGCATCCGTGGCAAGGTCGACTACCTGCGGTTCAACGAGGAGTACCCGGGGGACTGGCACGCCTCGCTGGTGCGCGCCGTCGGGCAGGGTTCGCACGCGGCCACCTGGATCTCGGTCACGACCGATGGCGAGGAGCAGGCCGCGCTGACGTTCTTCGAGCTCGACGACCAGGGGCTGATCGCCCGGATCACCGACTTCTGGCCCGAGCCCTACGAGCCGCCGCCGGGCCGCGAGCACCTGGTCGAGCGCTTCTGACGCGCCGAGATTGCAAGGTCACCGTGGCCTGACGGCTCCAGCGCCAGTCGAACGGTTCACCAGTCCTTCCCGCGACGCTGTCCCCGACACGTCGTGCGGAAGGACGGTGACATGGGACGCACAGGACACTGGCCCCGCATAATGGGCCTACTGTTCGGCATGGTGGTGGCGCTGGTCGGAGTATCGGTGCCCGCGGGTCCGGCCGCGGCTCAGGCGGCACCCCAGTGCCAGGGCTGGGTCAGCAGCAACGGCCTGTTCGGCGAAGGGTCGTGCAGCGGTGGCGACGCCGCTATCCCGTACCGCGTTGTGATGATGTGCCGGCAGTACATCGGCAACCCCGACGATCCGCTGTACGAATACTTCACCGGCTCGGCATGGGTGCCCACCACCCAACGCATCACGGGCGTCACCTGTGTGTGGGGTGGGTACCCGGCGTGGGTGTTCACCGAGGTCGTCGCGCCGCCACCGCCACCCGGCGCGAACATCATCTGTGAGTCCGGAGCGAACTCGTTCTTCTGCCAGCTCGAGCACGGGTTGTCCGGCGCTGTCCAGATCCGCTGGACGGTCAACGGCATGCACCTCGCGTCCTGGGACAACAAGACGTACGTGTCGTCCGGTTGCAGCTCCGGCACCGTGATCGCGGTGACGGTTACCAACTCGTCCGGCAGCGCGACAGACAGCTGGAGCAACTGCCGCAGCGGCCCCTGGCAGTAACCCGCGACCCGCCCCCTTTCCATCGATCAAGGGCAAACGCACGTGATTCGATCTCTAATCCACGTGCGTTTGCCCTGAGACGAAACTCGGCCCAGCCACGTGTGCGGCAGCGTCCCGGCGGAGCCGGGACTTCGGG
>NZ_JBAKHX010000169.1:0-4975 GCF_036906915.1 Micromonospora sp. CPCC 206061 | reverse complement strand
AGGCTCAGCAGTCAACCAAGACGGCGCCAGCAACGGCCTCACCGCACCCAACGGCCCATCCCAGCAGCGCGTCATTCGCCAGGCGCTCGCCAGCGGCGGGCTCACCCCCGCGGACGTCGACGCCGTCGAGGCACACGGCACCGGCACCACGCTGGGAGACCCGATCGAAGCCCAGGCTCTGCTCGACACGTACGGCCAGGATCGACCCACCGACCGTCCACTATGGCTCGGCTCCATCAAGTCCAACATCGGCCACGCCCAAGCAGCGGCAGGCGTCGCCGGGGTCATCAAGATGGTCATGGCGCTGCACCACCGTCAACTCCCCCGGACCCTGCATGTCGACGCGCCCAGCCCGCACGTCGACTGGACCACCGGCGCCGTCGAGCTCCTCACCGAGCCCCAGCCGTGGGAGCCCACTGAGCGTCCCCGCCGAGCCGGCATCTCCTCCTTCGGCATCAGCGGCACCAACAGCCACCTCATCGTCGAAGAGGCGCCACCGAGCGAGGATCCGGAGCCCGCGGGCACCGCGACCGGCCCGGTCCCGCTGCTGGTCTCCGCCCGCACCGAGGGCGCACTGCGCGAACTGGCCGCCCGTCTCGCCGGTGCCGTCGAGGAGAACGCCGACCTCGCCGGGCTGAGCCACTCGCTTGCCACCACCCGCACCGCCTTCGAGGAGCGCGCCGCCGTCATCGCCGCGGACGCCGACCAGGCCCGCGCCGGCCTGCAGGCGCTCGCCACCGGCGCACCCGCCGCACACGTCGTCCGCGGTGTCGCCGCCGCACCCGGCCCGCTGGCCTTCCTCCTCACCGGCCAGGGCAGCCAGCGGCACGGCATGGGACGCGAGCTGTACGAGACGTTCCCCGTGTTCGCGGACGCGCTCGACGCCGCGATCGCCGCCGGGCTCCCCGCCGACCTGCGCGAGGTCATGTTCGCGGACGGCGACGACCGTCTACACCAGACGCAATACACCCAGCCGGCCCTGTTCGCCCTCCAGACGGCGCTGCACCGGCTCCTGGAGAGCTGGGGCGTCAGACCGGACTACCTGATCGGTCACTCGATCGGGGAACTGACCGCCGCGCACCTGGCCGGCGTCTTGAGCCTGCCCGACGCCGCCACGCTCGTCACCACCCGCGCCGCCCTCATGCAGCAGCTGCCAGTGGGCGGCGCCATGGTGGCCGTCAACGCCACCGAGGAGCAGGTGCTGCCGCTGCTCGCTGGACGTGAATTGCAGGCCGGCATCGCCGCGGTGAACGCGTCCACCTCGGTGGTGCTCTCCGGCGACGAGCGGACCGTGCTACAGATCGCCGAGCAGTGCCGCGCCGCCGGGTACAAGACGAAACGGCTCACGGTCAGCCACGCGTTCCACTCGCATCACATGGACGACATGCTGGAAGCGTTCCACGAGGTGGCCGCATCCCTGTCGTACGCGCCGCCGCGCGTACCCGTGGTCTCCAACCTCACCGGCGAACTGGCCACCGCCGAACAGCTCGGCTCGCCGCGCTACTGGGTGCAGCACGTGCGGCAGGCGGTTCGCTTCGCCGACGGCGTCAGCACGCTGCACGGCCAGGGCGTCACGCGGTACCTGGAGCTCGGGCCGGACGGTGTGCTCACCGCGATGGCCGCCGACACCCTCGCCGGGGAGACCGTCACGGCCGTAGCGACCCTCCGCGGTGGACGGCCGGAGCCGGAGGCGTTCCTGGGCGCCCTCGCCACGCTCCACGCCTCCGGAGCACCCGTCCGGTGGGAGGCGGCGTTCGACGGCCAGCCGCGCCGGGTCGACCTGCCCACGTACCCGTTCGAGCGGCAGCGGTACTGGCTGGACACTCCCGCCGTGGGCGGCGACGTCGCCTCCGCCGGGCTCACCGCGGCCGGCCACCCGTTCCTCGCCGCCGCCGTGGCCCTCGCCGACGGCGACGGACTGCTCTTCACCGGGCAACTCTCCCTCGCTACCCACCCGTGGCTGGCCGAGCACGCGGTGCTGGGCGCCGTCCTGGTGCCTGGTACGGCGCTGGTCGAGATGGCGATCCGGGCCGCCGACCAGACCGGCTGCGACCAGGTCGAGGAGCTGACGCTCCAGGCGCCGCTCGTGCTGCGCGGGCCGGAACCGGTCGACGTGCAGGTGGCCATCGGCCCGCCCGACGGCGGTGGCGAGCGCGGCGTGACCGTCCACTCGCGACCGCACGACGCCGACCCCACCGGTACACCGTGGACGTGCCACGCCACCGGACGGCTCGGCACAGCCGCTGACGCCGCCACACCCACGATCGCCTGGCCGCCCAGGGCGGACGCCCTCGACACCACCGGCCTCTACGAACACCTGGCTGGTCTCGGGCTCGCGTACGGGCCGCTCTTCCAGGGCGTGCGGCGCGCGTGGCGGGACAGCGATCACCTGTACGCCGAGGTGGAGCTGCCGGAGGACGCGCCGGACGCGGACCGGTTCGCGGTGCACCCCGCGCTGCTGGACGCCGCGCTGCACGCCCTGGCGTTCAACACGACGGGGGAGACGCCGCTGCCGTTCGCGTGGAACGGCGTCCGGCTGCACGCCGCCACGCCCCGGCAGCTGCGGGTGCGGCTCACCCGCACCGGAGCTGACGAGACCTCGCTGGTCGCGGTCGACGCCGCCGGCCAGCCGGTGCTGACCGTCCGGTCGCTCGCCACCCGCCCGGTCACCGCCGACCAGCTCGCCGCCGCCGGCGACCAGCACCGCGACCGGCTGTTCCACCTGGACTGGACGCCGCTGCCGGAGTCCACGGAGCCCGTCGACGCCCCGATGTGGACGGTCCTCGGGCCGGACCCGCTCGGCCTCGCCACCGCACTCGGCGCGGACGTCACCACCGACCTCGACACCGTGACCGGTGGCTGGGTGCTGCTCCCCCGCACGGGCGCCGAACCGCCGGCCGGTGTCCACGCCGCCGTCACGGAGACGCTCGCCACGCTGCGGGCGGTCCTCACCGACGAACGGCTTGCGGACGCCCGGCTCGCCGTGATCACGCGCGGAGCGGTGGCGACGCACGCCGCCGACGGGCCCGCCGACCTGGCAGGTGCCGCGCTGTGGGGCCTCGCCCGCGCGGCGCAGAGCGAGTACCCCGGCCGGGTCACCCTGGTCGACCTCGACCACCACGAGTCCTCGGCACCGGCGCTCGCCGCGGCCCTGGCCAGCGACGAACCGCAGGTGGCGATCAGGCACGGCGCGCTCGTGGCGGCGAGGCTGGCGCGTGCCTCGGCTGACCGGGCACTCACCCCGCCGCCGGACGCGACCGCCTGGCGGGTCGACACGACCGCGCGGGGCTCCCTCGACAACCTGACGCTGGTGCCGCATCCCGACGCTGAGCGGCCGCTTAGCCGCGGCGAGGTCCGCGTGGCCGTACGGGCCGCCGGGTTGAACTTCCGCGACGTGCTCATCGCCCTCGGCATGTACCCGGGTGAGGCGTTCATCGGCGGTGAAGCGGCCGGCGTGGTCACCGAGGTCGGCCCCGGTGTCCCGGGGATCGCGCCCGGAGACGCGGTGATGGGCCTCTTCTCCGGAGCGATGGGACCGGTCGCGGTCACCGACCACCGGATGGTCGCCAAGGTGCCAGCCGGCCTCACGTTCGCCGAAGCCGCCACCATCCCCGTGGTCTTCCTGACCGCCTACTACGGACTCACCGATCTCGGCCGGCTCACTGCCGGCGAGTCACTGCTCGTGCACGCGGGCACCGGCGGCGTCGGCATGGCCGCGATCCAACTCGCCCGCCACTGGGGCCTCGACGTGTACGCGACCGCGAGCCCCGCGAAGTGGCCGGCGCTGCGCGATCTGGGCGTCCCACAGGAGCGGATCGCGTCGTCGCGCACGCTCGACTTCGAGGCTGACTTCGCCGCGGCCACCGGCGGGCGGGGCTTCGACGCCGTGCTCAACTCGCTCGCCGGTGACTACGTCGACGCGTCGCTGCGGCTGCTGCCGCGCGGCGGGCGCTTCCTGGAGATGGGCAAGACCGACATCCGCGACGCGAGGCGTATCGCCGCCGACCACCCGGGCGTGCGCTACACCGCGTTCGACATGGCCGACGCCGGCCCGGACCGCATCAAGCGGATGCTGACCGAACTGGCCGCGCTCTTCACGCGCGGCGCGCTGCGACCGCTGCCCGTCACCGCGTGGGACGTCCGCCGGGCGCCGGAGGCGTTCCGCCACCTGGGTCAGGCGCGGCACGTGGGCAAGGTGGTCCTGACGCTGCCGGCGCCGATCGACCCCGACGGCACGGTACTGGTGACCGGCGCCACCGGCACGCTGGGCACCCTGGTGGCCCGGCATCTGGCCGAGGAACACGGCGTGCGGCACCTGCTGCTGGCATCCCGGCGCGGTCCGGACGCCCCGGGCGCCGACGAGCTCACCGGCCTCGGCCGCGTCGTCGCCTGCGACACCGGCGACCGCGACGCCCTGGCGCACCTGCTCGCCGGCATCCCCGCCGAGCACCCGCTCACCGCCGTCGTGCACGTGGCCGGCGTAACCGACGACGGCACCATCGCGACGCTGACCGCCGACCAGGTCGGGACGGTACTGGCGGCCAAGGTGGATGCCGCGTGGCACCTGCACGAGCTGACCCGCGACTCAAACCTTGCCGCGTTCGTCGTCTTCTCCTCGGCGGCCGGCGTGCTCGGCGCCCCGGGACAGGGCAACTACGCCGCCGCGAACACGTTCCTCGACGCGCTCGCGCAGCGCCGCCAGGCGGCCGGCCTGCCCGGCACGTCCATCGCCTGGGGACTGTGGGAGCGGGCGAGCGGCATCACCGGTACCCTCACCGGCGCCGACCGGGCCCGGATGGCCCGCGGCGGGATCCGGCCGCTGTCCACCGAGGACGGCCTGGCCCTGTTCGACGCGGCCCGGTCCGGCTCCCGCGCCCTCGCCGTGGCCGCGCCCCTGGACGCCGGCGCGCTCCGGCAGCGCGCCGCGGCCGGCCCGCTCCCGCCGCTGCTGCGCGGGCTGGTCCGGGCGCCCGCC
>NZ_JBAKHX010000168.1:0-5360 GCF_036906915.1 Micromonospora sp. CPCC 206061 | reverse complement strand
TGCCCCAAGGGCGGGCCTCCTGGTTTGGGGGGTCGGTGGTTTGGTGTGTGTTTGTTCTTTGAGAACTCAACAGGGTGCTTTGAAAGCCAGTGCCAATGTTTGTGTGAACCTTTGGCAATTTGATTGCTGGGGGATTGCTTTTCAAGATTTTTGTTGGAGAGTTTGATCCTGGCTCAGGACGAACGCTGGCGGCGTGCTTAACACATGCAAGTCGAGCGGAAAGGCCCTTCGGGGTACTCGAGCGGCGAACGGGTGAGTAACACGTGAGTAACCTGCCCTAGGCTTTGGGATAACCCTCGGAAACGGGGGCTAATACCGGATATTCACTGCTGATCGCATGGTTGGTGGTGGAAAGTTTTTCGGCTTGGGATGGGCTCGCGGCCTATCAGCTTGTTGGTGGGGTGATGGCCTACCAAGGCGACGACGGGTAGCCGGCCTGAGAGGGCGACCGGCCACACTGGGACTGAGACACGGCCCAGACTCCTACGGGAGGCAGCAGTGGGGAATATTGCACAATGGGCGGAAGCCTGATGCAGCGACGCCGCGTGAGGGATGACGGCCTTCGGGTTGTAAACCTCTTTCAGCAGGGACGAAGCGAGAGTGACGGTACCTGCAGAAGAAGCGCCGGCCAACTACGTGCCAGCAGCCGCGGTAAGACGTAGGGCGCGAGCGTTGTCCGGATTTATTGGGCGTAAAGAGCTCGTAGGCGGCTTGTCGCGTCGACTGTGAAATCCCATGGCTTAACTGTGGGTCTGCAGTCGATACGGGCAGGCTAGAGTTCGGTAGGGGAGACTGGAATTCCTGGTGTAGCGGTGAAATGCGCAGATATCAGGAGGAACACCGGTGGCGAAGGCGGGTCTCTGGGCCGATACTGACGCTGAGGAGCGAAAGCGTGGGGAGCGAACAGGATTAGATACCCTGGTAGTCCACGCTGTAAACGTTGGGCGCTAGGTGTGGGGGGCCTCTCCGGTCCTCTGTGCCGCAGCTAACGCATTAAGCGCCCCGCCTGGGGAGTACGGCCGCAAGGCTAAAACTCAAAGGAATTGACGGGGGCCCGCACAAGCGGCGGAGCATGCGGATTAATTCGATGCAACGCGAAGAACCTTACCTGGGTTTGACATCGCCGGAAATCTCGCAGAGATGCGGGGTCCTTCGGGGCCGGTGACAGGTGGTGCATGGCTGTCGTCAGCTCGTGTCGTGAGATGTTGGGTTAAGTCCCGCAACGAGCGCAACCCTCGTTCGATGTTGCCAGCGCGTTATGGCGGGGACTCATCGAAGACTGCCGGGGTCAACTCGGAGGAAGGTGGGGATGACGTCAAGTCATCATGCCCCTTATGTCCAGGGCTTCACGCATGCTACAATGGCC
Source organism: Micromonospora sp. CPCC 206061 (assembly GCF_036906915.1). Lineage (NCBI taxonomy): Bacteria > Bacillati > Actinomycetota > Actinomycetes > Micromonosporales > Micromonosporaceae > Micromonospora > Micromonospora sp. CPCC 206061. Next base: position 3,994 of record NZ_JBAKHX010000168.1, on the reverse strand, counting down.
GGTACAATGGGCTGCGATACCGTAAGGTGGAGCGAATCCCAAAAAGCCGGTCTCAGTTCGGATCGGGGTCTGCAACTCGACCCCGTGAAGTCGGAGTCGCTAGTAATCGCAGATCAGCAACGCTGCGGTGAATACGTTCCCGGGCCTTGTACACACCGCCCGTCACGTCACGAAAGTCGGCAACACCCGAAGCCGGTGGCCTAACCCTTTTGGGGGGGAGCCGTCGAAGGTGGGGCTGGCGATTGGGACGAAGTCGTAACAAGGTAGCCGTACCGGAAGGTGCGGCTGGATCACCTCCTTTCTAAGGAGCAACCCACCCGACGCGAGTTGGGTCAGGGAACCCTAGGGTCCGCGAATGTCGGACCGGGGTGCTCAAATGGCGGAGACACTGGCAAGCTTGGCAGTACGGCTGCTATCAGCTCTAGTACGACCCTTTGGGGTATGGAACGGGTTTGGTGGGGTGGTGCTGGTTGAGTGTTAAGCATCCTGTTGAGTCCTGAGAGAACAAACCATGTGTGGTTTGGTTTTCTTGGTGCCAGGCGCAGCCTGCTGTCACATACCGTCTGATGTTCCAGGGTTTCTTGGGGTGTTGGGGCTGGTGTGGTGGTGTGGGGTTTGTGGGTTGGTTGTTGTTTGAGATTTGCATAGTGGACGCGAGCATCTTTGTGGTCAAGTTGTCAAGGGCGAACGGTGGATGCCTTGGCACCAGGAGCCGATGAAGGACGTGGGAGGCCGCGATAGGCCTGGGGGAGCTGTCAACCAAGCTGTGATCCCAGGGTGTCCGAATGGGGTAACCCGGCACCAGTTATGTGGTGTCACCTGCACCTGAATGCATAGGGTGTATGGAGGGAACGCGGGGAAGTGAAACATCTCAGTACCCGTAGGAAGAGAAAACAAGAGTGATTCCGTGAGTAGTGGCGAGCGAAAGCGGATGTAGGCTAAACCGGTTGCGTGTGATACCTGTCAGGGGTTGCGTGGTCGGGGTTGTGGGACCCTGCTTACCGTGCTGACACGCGGTAGAGAAGTTACAAAGTTTGCTGTTAGTTGAACAGTCTGGAAAGGCTGACCGTAGACGGTGATAGTCCGGTAGGCGAAAACAGTTGACCTTCTGTGGGTGTTCCCGAGTAGCGGCGGACTCCTGAAATCTGCCGTGAATCTGCCAGGACCACCTGGTAAGCCTGAATACTCCCTGGTGACCGATAGCGGACAAGTACCGTGAGGGAATGGTGAAAAGTACCCCGGGAGGGGAGTGAAATAGTACCTGAAACCGTTCGCCTACAATCCGTCGGAGCTGACACCCTTGTGGTGGAGGTGACGGCGTGCCTTTTGAAGAATGAGCCTGCGAGTTAGTGGCATGTGGCGAGGTTAACCTGTGTGGGGTAGCCGTAGCGAAAGCGAGTCTGAATAGGGCGTTTAGTCGCGTGCTCTAGACCCGAAGCGGAGTGATCTAGCCATGGGCAGGCTGAAGCGCGGGTAAGACCGCGTGGAGGGCCGAACCCACCAACGTTGAAAAGTTGGGGGATGACCTGTGGTTAGGGGTGAAAGGCCAATCAAACTCCGTGATAGCTGGTTCTCCCCGAAATGCATTTAGGTGCAGCGTCGCGTGTTTCTTGCCGGAGGTAGAGCACTGGATGGTCTAGGGGGCCTACAAGCTTACCGAAATCAGCCAAACTCCGAATGCCGGTAAGTGAGAGCGCGGCAGTGAGACTGCGGGGGATAAGCTTCGTAGTCGAGAGGGAAACAGCCCAGATCACCAGCTAAGGCCCCTAAGCGTGTGCTAAGTGGAAAAGGATGTGGGGTCGCTTAGACAACCAGGAGGTTGGCTTAGAAGCAGCCACCCTTTAAAGAGTGCGTAATAGCTCACTGGTCAAGTGGTTCCGCGCCGACAATGTAGCGGGGCTCAAGTACACCGCCGAAGCTGTGGCATTCACGCATGTACTCGGTGTTGTTCTTCGGAACTTCATCCAGGTGTGTGGATGGGTAGGGGAGCGTCGTGTGGGGGGTGAAGCGGCACTGTGAGGTAGCCGTGGACGCCACACGAGTGAGAATGCAGGCATGAGTAGCGAAAGAAGGGTGAGAAACCCTTCCGCCGGATGACCAAGGGTTCCAGGGCCAGGTTAATCCGCCCTGGGTGAGTCGGGACCTAAGGCGAGGCCGAGAGGCGTAGTCGATGGACAACGGGTTGATATTCCCGTACCCGCGAAAGAACGCCCATGACGAACCTATTTGTGCTAACTGTCCGCTCATGGGGATCCTTCGGGTGAACCGGAAAGTGCGCAGGAACCTGGGTGGTAGTAGTCAAGCGATGGGGTGACGCAGGAAGGTAGCTGAGCCCGGCCGGTGGTTGTGCCGGGGTAAGCGTGTAGGCCGGTGTGTAGGCAAATCCGCACACCATGTGGCTGAGACGTGATGCCGAGCCGATTCAGGTGAAGTCAGTGATCCTATGCTGCCGAGAAAAGCCTCTAGCGAGTTCTTAGCGGCCCGTACCCCAAACCGACACAGGTGGTCAGGTAGAGAATACCGAGGCGATCGGGCGAACTGTGGTTAAGGAACTCGGCAAATTGCCCCCGTAACTTAGGGAGAAGGGGGGCCGGACGCGTGAAGCCCCTTTGCGGGTGGAGCGTGGTATGGCCGCAGAGAGCAGGGGGAAGCGACTGTTTACTAAAAACACAGGTCCATGCGAAGTCGTAAGACGCTGTATATGGACTGACGCCTGCCCGGTGCTGGAACGTTAAGGGGACCGGTTAGTTCCGTAAGGGGCGAAGCTGAGAACTTAAGCGCCAGTAAACGGCGGTGGTAACTATAACCATCCTAAGGTAGCGAAATTCCTTGTCGGGTAAGTTCCGACCTGCACGAATGGCGTAACGACTTCCCCACTGTCTCAACCACAGGCCCGGCGAAATTGCATTACGAGTAAAGATGCTCGTTACGCGCGGCAGGACGGAAAGACCCCGGGACCTTTACTATAGCTTGACATTGGTATCCGAGTTCGATTGTGTAGGATAGGTGGGAGACTGTGAAGCTGGCACGCCAGTGTCGGTGGAGTCACTGTTGAAATACCACTCTGTTGGATTTGGGTATCTAACCCGGGCCCCTGATCGGGGTTGGGGACAGTGTCTGGTGGGTAGTTTAACTGGGGCGGTTGCCTCCTAAAGGGTAACGGAGGCGCCCAAAGGTTCCCTCAGCCTGGTTGGCAATCAGGTGTTGAGTGTAAGTGCACAAGGGAGCTTGACTGTGAGACTGACGGGTCGAGCAGGGACGAAAGTCGGGACTAGTGATCCGGCACTTGCGTGTGGAAGCGGTGTCGCTCAACGGATAAAAGGTACCCCGGGGATAACAGGCTGATCTTCCCCAAGAGTCCATATCGACGGGATGGTTTGGCACCTCGATGTCGGCTCGTCGCATCCTGGGGCTGTAGCAGGTCCCAAGGGTTGGGCTGTTCGCCCATTAAAGCGGTACGCGAGCTGGGTTTAGAACGTCGTGAGACAGTTCGGTCCCTATCCGCCGCGCGCGTAGGATACTTGAGAAGGGCTGTCCCTAGTACGAGAGGACCGGGACGGACGAACCTCTGGTGTGCCAGTTGTCCCGCCAGGGGCACGGCTGGTTGGCTACGTTCGGGAGGGATAACCGCTGAAAGCATCTAAGCGGGAAGCCTGCTTCAAGATGAGGTATCCCACCCCGTGAGGGGTTAAGGCCCCCAGCTAGATGACTGGGTTGATAGGCCAGAAATGGAAGCCCGGTAACGGGTGTGAGTTGACTGGTACTAATAGGCCGAGGACTTGACCTACAAAGCTGCTACGCGTCCACTATGCGAATCTGAACCAACAACCAACCGCCCGTCAGGGCCAGGGGTTGTGTGGTTTACAGAGTTACGGCGGTCATGGCGGAAGGGAAACGCCCGGTAACATTCCGAACCCGGAAGCTAAGCCTTCCAGCGCCGATGGTACTGCACTCGGGAGGGTGTGGGAGAGTAGGACACCGCCGGACATCTTTC
>NZ_JBAKHX010000167.1:0-5502 GCF_036906915.1 Micromonospora sp. CPCC 206061 | reverse complement strand
CGAGGGCCACACCCTGGGGAATTACTTGAGCCCAGCCCCGGGGAATTACGTGAGCGACGACACGCCGCGCAAGCGCGGCGCACCGTGCGCGCTCGCAGATCGCCCTGCGGGCGGCCTGACGGCCGTCCTCGGGCGCCCGCGGCGCGCCGCCCTGCGTTTTGGACGTTCACTCGTCAGCCCGCATACGCGTATGCGCTTCGCGGCTTCGCCTTGCTTCCTGAGCCGTTCGAAGCCACCGCTGCTCTGTCTGCACGACCCGATCACCACCTGTGAAGCCCATGACTGCTGCGGTTACCCACCCGGCCACGAGCACGACTAACTGAAAATCGACTGTTGCCGACCTCCCAAGGGCCAGGTTCCCGAGAACGCTCACGATGAGCACCAGGGCAACAACAATTCCACCCGCCGCTGCGGTCTCGCCAAACATCCAGCGAACCGCCGTCACGAAGCGGTCCACCCTGTAACGCTTCTCGACATCATCTGCGTTCGTCAGCCATGCGCGCCTGCCCTTCATGGATTTGAATCGGCGTGGTAATCATCCCGACGATAGTGCCACCGGTCGATCCGCCATCAGGACGAGCCGCGCGGACCAGCCAGTTGCACGCTCACGCCGACCCGGCTCGCGCGAACGGGGTATCAGTAGACCGCATCAGTTACAACCGATCCAATAGCCCAGATCAGAGCCGCAAGCGCTGTAACCTGAGCGCCTAATCCTGCGACCAGCCACGCTGCGCGGACGTTGTTGGACCTCCGCAAAGAGACAATGGCCTGTATCTTCATATAGGCGACGTAGTTACGTGCGTTGACTTCGTCATCCTCCCAACGGTCCCGACGCATCTTGGTCAGGTCGTCCGTTGTCGCGGCCAGGTACCGACGCGGATATGTAGAAAATAATGCAAAGAGGGCCGCTATACCAAATGCCGCTACAGCGACTACCAGCAGGATGCCAGACGACTCGGGCAGGTTGGTCTTGTTGTCGCGGAGCACGATCGCGCTCAGCGCGGCAAGCAGGGTCACGACCGCACCTGACGACGTAAGAATCGAACTCCCTCGCGCGTCGATGCGCTGCCACCGGTCACGCTCAGCCTGAAGCTCCTCCGCGATGAAGGCCGCGTAGGTCGATCCTTGTTCAGTGGACTCCTCAATGGAATTGCCCACCGAAGACGGATCACTCATAGTTCTCGGTTCGGCCCGCCGCCTCCAGTCAGCGTCTTCGGATCGAGCCAGTCCGGATCGGGCGGAGCCGGCTTCGTCTTCTTCGGCGACGAGTCAGCCTTCTTAGGTTCAGGGTTCTTCTGGTCGGCCATGCATTCCTCCTCGGCCGGAAACCGCGAATAGCGGTGAGCATCCTACCCCTCCTGATTGGATGGTGGCGGGGCGCTGCCCCGGACCCCGGCCCTTCCTCGGAGATCCACGAGGGACGGTCACCCGGCGGGATCTCCTCGGTCGTGCACCGAGACGGCTGCCCGAGAACCCCCGGCCGCGCCAAGGCCAAGCCGCTTCGCGGTCGCCTCCGGCGAGCCTTGACCCGGCCGGAGAACCTCAGGCAGGGGCGAGCCTGCCCGACCGAGGAGATCCCGCCACTCAGCCCAGCAGAGCGCGGAAAGCCGCCGCCACGGAAAGCCGCCCCGGACCTTCGGCCCGGGGCGGTAAGCCACACAACGGCGGTCAGCCACGCAAGATCGAACGGGCCATCCACGGGCCAGAAGCCGGTGTCCCAGACGGTCACCAACGGGCACGAGTGGACACCACGACACCAGCCGCCACCAGGCACAACGGACAGATCACCGCAGCCGTAAACGATCTTCCAAACTGACGGTGCGGGTTCGATTCCCGTCGCCCGCTCTCACCACTCCAGTCCAGGTCAGCGGCCCTTCTGCCCAAGCTGGCCCTGCTCGTTCCAGCCGTCCTTGGTGGCGGTGGGTGCGCCGAGAAGCTGCGGCACGAGACGGTCATACTCCGCTCTGGCTCCGATCGGGGCAAGCCGCGTCCGGGCCGCCAGTTCGCGGCCGCTACGAGCATGTCAGCGATGAAGTCGCGGTCGGCGCCGCGAGCGAGCCGGACGAGCACGGGGATCACCTCCGCGATCAAGGAAATTCGCATCGATCAAGGGCAAACCCACGTGGAAATGAGATCCAACCACGTGCGTTTGCCCTTGATCGGCGGAGATGGGTGGAGATGGGTGGGTGGGACGGGACGGGCTAGAGCCTGCCGTAGCCGGCGCCGGCGCGTACCGAGGAGGGCACGCTCGATGCGCTGTCGGCGGTGTAGTTGTAGTAGGTGCGCGGCTCGACGACCGTGCCGGCCGCCTCGCAGGTGCCGGAGTTGACGAAGGCGTTGTTGCGGTGCACCAGCCGGCCAGGGCCGCTGTCGGCGTACCCGCTCGCGGAGAAGCACGGGAACGGCATGTTCTCGAAGTAGTTGTTTTCGACGAGCGCGCCGGCCTGCTGCACGGAGGCGACACCGTAGAGCTCATTGTTCAGGAAGTAGTTGTTGAACACGTGCACCGGTTCGCCGAACCTGATGCGCGGGTGCCGTTGCCGACTGTTGTCGAAGAAGTTGTGGTGGATGGTGACCTTCAGGCGCCCGACGTCCGTCGACGACGCGCCGTCTGAGTGGCTGATCAGCATGCTCTTGTCGGAGTGGTCGAAGTGGTTCCACGAGGCGGTGACATAGTCGGCGCCCCGGACGATGTCGATCGAGCCGTCGACGGCGCCGCGGAACGTGTTGTGGTCGATCCAGATGTGGTGCGACTCCTGGCCGACGTTGACCGCGTCGTCTTCGGCGTTGGTGAAGAACAGGTTCCGCACGATCACGTTGTACGAACGGTAGAAGTCCAGGCCGCCGCCGTCGATGTGGCCGCTGGTACCGACTCCGATGATTGTCTTGTTTGGACGGACGCCCTGCTTGCTCGTGATGTTGATCTGGCCCTGCACGCGGATGATCAGCGTCTCGGTGCTGTCGATGTACTCCAGGAACTCGCTGGCGTTGGTCGCGGTGACGGTGCGGCCGCCGGCGCCCCCTGTGGTGCCGTTGAGGCCGAGCGCGTTGACACCCGCGAAGCCAATAGGCCCACCAGTGGGTACGGGCGGCGGGCTGGAAGGAGGCGGGGTCGTCACGGCAGGCGTCGTGGGCGTGGTGGTCGACGTTTCCACCACGACGTCGTCGAAGTCGGCCGACGCGTAGTACGTCGCGGCCCCGATACCGCCAGCTGTGTAGGCGGTGTCGGTCGCGGTCAGCGCCGAACCCCCGTTGACCGTGCTCCGCAGCATCGAGCCGGACGCCTGCAACGAGAGCGTGTACGTGGTGCCGGCCGACACGGTAACGCTGGTCGACGCGAGCGTGCTCGCGGAGCCGTTGACCAGCTTCTTCAGCTCGACGGTGTTGTTGGAGCGCAGGGCCACGTAGTAATAGCTGGTCGCCGACTGGGCACGGGCCAGCAGCGCGACGAACCGGTTGCTGCCGTTGAACGCGGTCGGCCGTACCCGGGCACTGACTGTGTAGTCAGTCCAGCTCGCGCTGCCGGCGCGAGACCGGGCGTCGCTGCTGGTGCCGGACTGGCGCAGCACGCGCGAGGCATCGGTGGTGACCGACCAGGTGCCACCGCTGGCGGTCCAGCCGGCGCTGTCGCCGTCTTCGAAGTTGTCCGTGAAGGCGGTCGCGGCCTGGGCGCCGCCTGCGAAGCCGACGAGCGCCGCCGTAAGCGCGGCGGTCAACGCTCCGGCAAGGCCGGCGACGAGAGCGGTACGTGTACGGGTCATCGTGGCGGCTCCTCAGATCTTCCCGACGCCAGCGCCGGCGGGGACGACGGTCGGGACAGTGGACGCGGGTCCGGCGGTGTACGCGTAGTAGGTGCGCGGATCGGTCACGGTGCCGCGGGTCTCGATGGCGTGATTGCAGGCGACGAGGATGTTGTCGCGCTGCACCATCCGGCCCAGCGGCCCGCTGAAGTCGACCCGGCCCGGGTTGTTGACGCTGTAGAAGTAGTTGCCTTCGACGAACAGCCCAGACTCGTTTGTGGACGCGATGCCGTAGCTGTTGTCGTAGTAGTAGTTGTTGAAGACGTGCACCAGCGACGAGAACCGCACGCGCGGGTTGCGCTGGTCGGACGTGTCGAAGAAGTTGTGGTGGTACGTCACGCGCAGGCGGCCGCTGTCTTGGGCGCCGTTGTCGTCGTCGTGCCCGACCAGCGTGGTCTTGTCGTGGTCGTGGAACCGGTTCCACGACACTGTCACGTAGTCCGAGCCGCGCTTGATGTCGACCGCACCGTCGTCCCCATTGGACAGATCATTGTGGTCGATCCAGATGTGGTGCGAAAACATCTGCACGTTGATGAGATCGTCGGTGGCACCGGTGATCGACAGGTTGCGGATGATGATGTTGTGCACGGCATTGGCGGGCGGCGTCGTGACGTCGTCGTCCACCGGCAGGCCGATGTTCAGCCCGCCACCGACCAGCGCGGCGGTCGAGCCGAGGCCGACGATCGTCTTGTCCGAGGTCACGTTGTGCATGCCGTCGGTGCTGCCGGTGGGCAGCGTGATCCGGCCGGAGACCTGGATGACGTACGGGCCGGGGCGCGCGATGTAGTCGAGGAACTGAGCGGTCGTCGTGACCGTGACGGTGGGACCGCCGGCGCCTCCGGTGGTGCCGTTCTGGCCGAGCGCGTTGACGGTAGCGAAGCCGACCGGACCGTCGGCGGCGAGCGCGGTGTCGGGCCAGCTGACCAGAGCACCGGTCAGCAGCACAGCGGCGGCGAGACTTCTTCTGAGCATACGGGGCCTGCCCTTCCTAACTGCGTTCACAGTCGAGGTGACAGACCCCCGGACGCGCCGGAAAGCGCTTTCCCCACCTTAGGACTGCCGGACACAGAAGTCAATCGATGCCCCGCGCGACCCCTCCTCCGTCGATCAAGGGCGAATGCACGTGGTTGGATCTCAAATCCACGTGCGTTTGCCCTTGATCGATGCGGATGTCCTTGATCGGCGACCGCGCCGGCAGTCCGGGCGCCGCACTCCGGCGCCGTCCCAAGGCGGCCCGACCTCCACCATGCGGACACGCCGCCCGGACAAACGCAGACGCGCCGCCGGACAAACGCAGACGCGCCGCCGGACAAACGCGCGGACCGCCGCCGGCCAACGCCGCCCAGCAGTCCGACGCCGCAGTCCGGCGCCGCGCTCCGTCGCCACCACCACCCAAGGCGGCCCGACCACCACCACACGGACACGCCGCCCGAACGCGCAAACGCGCCGCCCGAACACGCGCAAACCCGCCGCCCGAACACGCGCGAACCCGCCGCCCGGACGAACGCGCGGACCCGGAGCCAGGTGCGGCCCGCCACACCGCCGGGCCGCAGCCCAAAGCGGACGGCGACAGCCAGTCGCCGACGGCGGGCGCGGGCTGACAAGCGACGGCGGGCGGCGGGCGGCGGGCGGCGGGCGACGATCAAGGAGATCCGCATGGATCAAGGGCAAACGCACGTGGAAAACAGATCCAACCACGTGC
>NZ_JBAKHX010000166.1:0-5528 GCF_036906915.1 Micromonospora sp. CPCC 206061 | reverse complement strand
GCCACTGCCCTCCGCGGTTTGGATCAATCGGCCAGCACTGCAGACGGCCGCACAACAGACGAACTAAAAAGATCTTGTCTCATTGATCTTGACAGGTTCCGGACCAACAGCAACAGTGGCGCGACGTTCAACGAATCGGTCCTCACCGCCTGGAACAAGTGGCTCGGAGTAGATGCGGCCGAGGAACCCCGCCGACCGCAGTCAGGCCTATCGACCCTGTCCGCGATCGGTCTGGCGTTAGCAGCGCTGTTGTGCCTAACCGCCGTCCTGTATGGCATACGCCTCCTACGCGGACACCGCCCCAGACACAGATCGAAGGCGCCAGAATCCCTTTGACAGGCGCCCCTGGTCCCCGCAAACGGCAGCGGTCCGACTGCCTGTGTCGAACCACATCCAACGACGGTGAAGCGGACCCTGGCAGCGATCACGCCGCCCTGACGGGCGTCGGGCCTGCGGCCGTATCGCCGCGACCCCACACGATGCAAGACCCCGCCGTACGGGCGGGGTCTTGCTCGTTTCGCTTCGCGGGTAGTTCTCGCCACGGGCAAGCGTTGGACGGCTCAGTGCCAAACGCGGTACTTCACGACCTGAACTTCGGGCTCGATGTAGTCGACGGCGTAGAGCACTATGTAGTGGGCGTTGTTGGGCACGTTGCGAGCCAATACTGTCCGGTGCGGGCCACACGCGGTCACCGGCTCCGTGTAGGTAAAGGAGCCGTCAACGAGCGGCCAGAACCCGACCAGGAAAACCTGGCAGCGGTCCGCCGGGTTCGCGGCGTCGCGAATGTTGGAGACGCTGATGGTTCTACACCTCGAGGTCGGTGTTGTCAGTTCCTCGCTGGCGACCCGGCCCGCCTCGTAAAAGTCGAGCTCGGGCCGGATCGGGACACACCCGTTGGCATTCTCGGCGGCCGGTTTAGCGGAGGCGGCGGGTCACGCGATGTAGCGGGCTTCCAGACGGCAAGTACGTCGTCTCCCAGACGTTGACGACGGCCGAGTGGCAGAACTCGACGCTCATCAGCGGCGACGTCGTGAAGGAGCTGACCCGCCTCAAGGAGGAGCCCGGCGGCACCACCGGCAGCGGCACGCTCGTCGTCTCGCTGCTGCGCGAGGGGCCTCATCGACGAGCTGCACCTGCTGCTGCACCCGATCGTGGTCGGCGGCGGCAAGCGACTCTTCGCGGACGGCGCGCAGGTGCCGCTGCGCCTCACCGACTCGAAGACCTTCAGCATCGGCGTGCTGCACCTGACCTACACGCGGGCCGACTCCTGACCCACTTCCCCTCATGAAACAAAAATGAAAGGGCCCTTCGCTCTACTAGGTTGCTCATGAGCGAAGGGAGCTTGCCGATGGACAGGCGAGCGTTGTTGACCGGATCCGTCGCGGTGGGTGCCTCAGCGCTCACCAGTGGCCTGGCACCGGGACGGGCGTCGGCGAGCACCGGGCTCACCGCCCTGCACGAGGCGATGGCGGCGCGCATCGCCCGGGGTGAGCTGGTCGGGATCGTTTACCTCGTCGCGCACGGCGGCGCGGTCCACGTCGACACGATCGGCCGGAAGTCGCTGGACAGCGACGAGCCGATCCGGCGTGGCACGCCGTTCCGGATCGCGTCGTTGACGAAGCCGATCATCGGCGCGGCGACGATGATGCTGGTCGAGGACCGCAAGCTCGCGCTCGACGAACCGGTCGACCGGCTGCTTCCGGAGCTGGCCAACCGGCGGGTGCTCACCCGGCTCGACGGGCCACTCGACCAGACGGTGCCGGCGACGCGCCCGATCACGGTCGAGGACCTCCTGACGTTCCGGATGGGGTACGGCCTCATCCTCGATCCCTTCGAGCCGGACGACTATCCGATCATCGCCGCGGCCAAAAACCTGCGGCTGACGATGGCGGAGCCGTACCCGCCCAGCCCGCACGAGCCGGACGAGTGGATCCGGCGCTTCGGTACCCTGCCGTTGATGGCCCAGCCGGGTGAGCGGTGGCAGTACAACGCCGGCTCGCTCGTGCTGAGCGTGCTGATCGCCCGCGCCTCCGGCAAATCGCTGCCGGATTTCCTGAGGGAACGCGTCTTCCGGCCGCTGGGCATGCGGCGGACCGGATTCTCCGTGTCCGCCCGCGACGCCGCCCGGTTGCCCGACCTCTATCAGAGCAACCCGGAGACCGGACAACTGGAGCTGTCGAGCTGGTTCCCACCGCACGAGTTGACCCAGCCACCGGCGTTCCCGTCCGGCGCGAGTGGACTGATGTCCACCATCGACGACTACCTGGCGTTCTCCCAGCTGTTGCGCAACCGGGGAGTTCACCACGGTAGGCGCCTGCTGTCGGCGGAGTCGGTCCGGCTGCTGACGACCAATCACCTCACGCCGCAGCAGGCCGCCGGTGGCGGATTCGTGCTCAACGGACGCGGCTGGGGGTACTGCATGGCGGTCAGCGTCACGCCGGACGAGGTCTCGCAGCCGGGCCGGTATGGCTGGGAGGGCGGCTTCGGCACGGTGTGGTTCACCGACCCTAACCGCGACCTGACCGCGATTGCGCTGACCCAATCCCTCAACTTCCTGTTCAATGGCGGCGCCGCCGAGTTCCAACGCCTCGCCGCCCGCGTCTAATACTGTACGGCGCTTATGGTGGGATTTGCCCGCGTCGGCGGTAGTGGCTGACGCGGGCTTGCCACTGTCGTCGCCGTCGGAACGTTGACCAGGCGTAGACCCGGGTCGGGTCATCCTTACGCGCCAAGACCAAGGCGACCACGCGGCAGTCGGGCTGCTACAGATACTGCTGCGAAACGGCGTGCGGATTCCCGAAGACCTGTCCGTCAAGGGCTTCGATGACGCGCCATCGCCCGTCTCTCCTCAGTAGACCTCACCGCCGTCCGCCAGGACCGCGAACTCATGGGAGTCGCGGCGGTTGAGGCCGCCGCCGCGTCAAGGAGGGAGGCCTGAAACCCGGCGAAACCATCGTGCGGGCGTCCCTCGTCGTTCGCGGAAGTGCTGCCTCCCCCAGTTGAGGTGACCGTTATTCGATCAATGAACGACGCGATGCAGGTTCGATGAACGGCTCCACTCATGCTGGGCACATCGCTCGGCCTGAAGGAGTACCCGCGGCCGATCGGGGAACGCTGGAGGTTGATGATGCTGACACTGCGCACGCGACTGACCCACTGGCTGATGGTCGCTACGGCAGCGGCGATGGTGGCGCCGGTGGCCGGCGCCAATGCCGCCCAGGCCGACCTGCGCGCGTGGGAAACCCGGCGGGGGACGCTCACGCTCGCCCCGGGCGCGTCGGGCTCGGTCACCGTCGACTGCCAGAGCTGGGGCGTCGCGATCAGCGGCGGGTTCTCCGCCAGCACCGCCAACGAAGTGTTCATCGACACCTCGCGGCCATCCCTGACCAGCAACGGATGGTTCGTCAACGCCCTCAACACACTGACCACGACCCAGACGGTCGAGGTCTTCGCGGTCTGCGCCAGCATCGACGGCCGCACCTTCGACTCCCGCACCACATCTGTCGCACCGGGCGCGAACCCCGCCGTGACGAAGACATGCCCCACCGGTACGTCGAACACCGGCGGCGGATTCCGCATCGACCCCGTCAATCGCTTCGTGGTGATGCATTCCCGCCCGGCCACCACCGGCCAGGGTTGGACGGTAATGCCGTACAACGCCACGACGGCGAGTCGCTCAGCGACCGTCTACACCGTCTGTGCAGTGTTCACTGGACGGCGGGCGTCAGCCAAAGCGCCATCCTCGAGCGGGGAACCTCACTCACCCTGGCCGCCAGCTGCACAAACACCGAGTTCGCGATAGGCGGCGGGTGGGAACACGGCGGCGGCGTCCGCTGGCTCGTCGATCGCGCGACACAATCCGGGCTCAGCAGTTGGACCGCGCACTACGTCAACACCACGACCACTGTCCGCTACGGCATTGCCACATACGCGGTCTGCGCCGCTGACTAACCTGACGCCTCCCAGTGTCCGCCGGCCACGCAACGGGCCCCGGCCGGCCACGACATGAGGCCAGAGCCCCTGGGCGTAGAGGCCGGTGACGATGCCATCGTTGGCGGCGATGAAGCTCAGCCGGCGACCGGTGCCGGCCGGCACCGGGTTGGTCAGAAGGGCCGGGCGAGTTTCTGGTACTCGGCGGCGGCTCCCTTGACATAGTCGCCGAGCGGGCAGTCACCCTTCTCGATACAGAAGGCGGCGATCTCGTCGAAGGCCTCCTGGAAACTCGCCCACAGCTCCTGCCGGCGCTTGAGGGTGTTCGCGTGCGGATCCATCACGCCGTCGAGCACCAGGGCCCGTACCTTCTCGGGGAACATCTCAGCGTAGACGGGCCCCAGCCGCGTCGGCATACCGCACATCGTGCTCTTCGACTTCGTCCGTCCTGACTGCGAGGATGTGCCCCAGAACGAGCTGCCGGCCGCAGTGGCCGGTTTCGTACGGCGCGATGGATGAGCGAGGCACGGCAGAGCACGTTCACGGCGCATTTCATCCCGCCGTCCTGAGGCCCGGTCGACCATCGAGGCATCCTCTTACCTGCATATCAAACAGAAGAGGATGTCTGCATCGATCAGTAGAGCCACCGGTCGAGCACTGCGGGCCAGAAGTGGGTTGCATGGTCGCCGTCCCCGAACGCGGGCGGGTCAAGGGCCCTGATCCGCTCCAACAGGTCGGCGAGCTCCGCGAGCGCTTCCTCTTCGGCCTGTCCGTCTTCGTCCCAGCGGCCGATGACGGTTGAGCTGGTCAACCAGCTACCAACCATGTGCAGCGAACACAGCCAGTGGGTGATCGTTGAGTTGACGAACCAGGTGCGGCCGTCCGACTGCCATGCCTGCACCTCACCGGTCCCCGGCGCGGCACCGTACACCCAGTCCAGGTCCTCGGAGTTCGCCAACCGGTACATCGTCGGCTCTGCGCGGAATGACACCGCACTCACGAGGTCATCGATCAGCGGTACGCCACACGAGACCAGCGCGGCCTTCTGCGGCTCGGGAAGCCACCACGTCGCCACGTCCAGCTCGGTAGCACGCATCACCCGCCCAGTACCAGCCCAGGCCGTGACCGCTTCGAACGCGGGAGGCAGCGGAAGATCATCAACGGGCACGCCAGTGAGGGTAGTCCAGGCAAGGATCAAAGCACCCAGAGTTCATGTAGCGGCCAGTCATCCGATCATCGGCATTTGAGTAGTTCAGAGGCGGCGCAGCCGTGTTTGCGGTGGACGACCGCGCCGCCAACATGATCATATCGCTGGTGGCGGTGGGCGTCATAGCGCCTACAGCGCCTGTGGCACCGCCACGGCCTGGCCTGTACCGTTCGAAAACTCGGTTTTGGCTACGCGGCCTGCTCATACTCGTTGATCAACCCATGCAGGACCTTCCTGCGTCGCACCCGCATCACACCCAGATCGGCGACCGGTGCTGGAAGGGCGTCTTGGTCAGGTGGGCGTTGCCCGCGGCCCTGATGCGGCCGATGTTGGTTGTAGTGCGCGAGGTACTCGCGCACTACGGCGAGCAGATGTCGGGTGTTGTAGATCA
>NZ_JBAKHX010000165.1:0-5850 GCF_036906915.1 Micromonospora sp. CPCC 206061 | reverse complement strand
CACCGACCCACCCTCCACGGTCGATGACCGCCCAAACCAACCCACAGATCAGTCAGAAGAGCCCGAAATGGGGGTAGATCACCGCCGTTCCTGCCGAGGAAACGAAGAATGCCTCAGTTCTCGGTCGAGGCTGGAACCGATTGCGTTGCTCAGCATATGAGGCGAGCGCGTCCACAGTGGAGGATTTCAGGGGAAGTTGTCGGGACTTGCCGAATTTGGAGGTGCGGACGGTGATGGTGGCCTCGGCCCAGTCGATGTCGAAGCGCTCCAGACGAAGGGCCTCACCGACTCGCATCCCGCTGGCTGCCAGCAGGCCGATGAGCGTCTGGTAAGTGGCCGCTCGCAGCGGTGTGGGGATCGAGCGGGCGGCTTCGGCCATCAGCGCCCGAACGTCGGCTGCGGAGTAAATGAACGGTGCACGCCAGCGCTGACGGTAGGTCACCAGGCCAAGCGGCGGCACCTGCGTGCAGGGATCGATGCCGGCCATGTGGCGGGCAAATCCTCTGGCCACTGTCATCCGCCGGGCCCGCAGATTGCTGCCCGGACCTGCGTTGGGCTGTAGTACCCACGCCAGGGCCGCGTCGACGGTGATCGTCGTGATGCCGGTGTCGTCCAGGTGGGCGACGAAGCGGGGAAGCAACCGCGCCACCTCGGCTAGGTCGTGACCGAGTGCCCGCCGCAGGCGAAGGTACTCCCCGGCCTGCTCGGCCAGGGTGCTCATCGTTCGGTCCCCGGCCAGGGCCGGGCCACGGTGCGCAAAGCGGTCCGGTCGAGCTTGGCATAGACCGAAGTGGTGGCCAGGTCCCGGTGACGCAGTACCTGGCTGATCTCGACCAGGTCGCCTCCCTGGCGCAGCATCTGGGTGGCCAGCGCATGACGAAGGCGATGCCCGCCCACCGGTTCCAGCCCAGCGCGGCGGCAGGCGCGGTAGACGACGCGCGTGATCGACCTGGGATGGATCCCGCGGAACGGTGCATAGCAGGTGAGGAACACCTTCGGGCAGCGCGAGGCCGGACGGCCGTGCCGCAAGTACGCAGCGATCGCCTCACCAGCCTCGACAGTCAGCGGAAGCCGTTCGTCGCGGCGGGCCTTGCCCCGCACGAGGATCTCCCCAGCACGCCAGTCAATGTCGCCCAGTTGCAGGGCGGCGACCTCACCAGAGCGCAATCCCAAGCGTGCCAGCAGGCTCAAAACCGCCAGATCGCGTAGCCCGGCGGGCCGGGAACGATCGCAGCCCTCCAGCAGAGCAGTGACCTGCGCGGCGGTCATCGTCGCCGGCAGCCGCGTGTCTCGCCAACCGGCGACTGGCGGCATAGCCGATCCCAGATCGGTGGCCGTAAGCCCTTGCAGGTAAAGGAACTTCAGCAGCGACCGCAGGTCAGCGGCTTCCCGTTTGGCTGATTCGACCACCAGCCGCGAGCAGCACTCCAACAGGTAACCATTGATCTCTGCGCCATCGAGACCTTCGGCCCCCGTCTCACCGCCGCCGGGCTGCGATGCCCGCCGGACGAGGAAACGCTTGGCCATCCGCAGATATCGAAGCACAGTGAGCGGAGCCAAACCCCGATCCTGGACCAGGTAACGACTGTAAAGGCCCAGCAACTGCGCCAGGGCCGTCACCGGCAGCGCCGGCGCGGGCGCCAGCACCCGCTGCTCGCGCAGGTGATCGAACAACGGCACCAACGTGCGCATCGTGGGCACCCTCTGCTGCCCCGCCGCCCGCCAGACCTCTAGAAACTGCTCCACCCGTTCCGGTGTGAGCTCAGCGACCGAGAGCCCTTCAAGCACAAGCCATCGGCTCAGCCGACCGACGACCTCGATGCGTTCCCGCACCGACCTGGACGAATAGCCGAGCTGCTCCAAACACCGCCGATAGCCCGCAACGAAAGGCGCCAACGGCCCCTCGCCCTGGACCCACAAGACCGTAGCCATCCTGCCTCCTCCTTCCCGGAGCACCACGCTCCGGCAAGGAAAGACTCAAGGCTCAGGGCAGCGACTGCGACCGCGAGACCCAGCGATTATCCCGACCACCCCCACCGCCGACACCGCGGAACCCGCCCGCCACCACCGTTCCAGGGCTCCGCCCAACAGCCCTCGGGATAATCCCGAGGTCGGGATAAGTCGACGCCGAGAACGCCGGATACCTCTACCAGATCTCCGCTGGGCCAGAGGCACCGCTGCTTCCGGTGGCAATGAAACCGGAGCGTAGGCACTTCCTCAACTTTGGCGACGTACGACCTGGTGGCCTGTGGTACCGGGTCAACGCTGACCTACACGCACTGTGGTACCT
Organism: Micromonospora sp. CPCC 206061; assembly: GCF_036906915.1. Taxonomy (NCBI): domain Bacteria; kingdom Bacillati; phylum Actinomycetota; class Actinomycetes; order Micromonosporales; family Micromonosporaceae; genus Micromonospora; species Micromonospora sp. CPCC 206061. Next base: position 3,560 of record NZ_JBAKHX010000165.1, on the reverse strand, counting down.
GAGCCAGCGCCGCATGACCGAGCTAACACTGGCCGGTTTCAGGGGATTCGTGACATCTGGCTTCGTTAGCCCGGGTAGAAACACGTACATCGCGCTCACGTACGCACCGGACACGGTCGACCGCTTTCCTGACGCGCCGGTCCCCGATCTGGCGGCCTGGCACGTCGCGGGCGACGGCGTCACGCCGCTCGACATCGAATGCGAGCCGAGGTCCTCGGAAACGCACAGCTTGCTCCGTACTGGCCGGCTTAGCACCTGACCACGACCACCATCATGGTGGTCGGCGTGGGCAGCATCGGCGGCGCCGTGGCGCATGCGCTCGCCGCGTACGGCGTCGGTCACCTCATCCTTGTCGACTATGACCGGCTGCGATGGCACAACCTGGTCCGTCACGTCAGTGGCGCAGCGCACGTCGGTCGGCTCAAGGTTTCGGCAGTCCGCGAAGACCTGCAGGTGCTTCGACCGGAGACCAAGGTCACCGCGTTGCCCCTGGATGTCGTGACCGACGCCGACCAGATCCGCGCCCTACTGGCCGGATTCGGACATCGTGGTGGGCGCAACCGACGGGGTCTCGGCCCGACGGGTGATCAGCCACCTCGCCCGACGAGCCAAACTCGACGCCATCCTCGCGTGCGTGCTGGAAGACGGCGGCATCGGCGAACTGCTGCGCCTGCGGCCCTGGCGTGACCGCGGCTGCCTGGTCTGCCAGCGCCAGGCACTCGGCGATGCCGGATCGATCGACCCCGAACCGGCCATCGACTCTGGCTACGGGCAGGGCACGCGACACCGTCCCATGACCGCCGTCGGCGCAGAACTTCATCTGGTCGGGCAACTGGCCGCCAAGGCGGCGGTGGCGACCATCCTGGAACGGCACGGCTCGGCCGACCAGAAATTGCCCGGCGACCACGCCATTGTCTCGCTGCGACCGCAGCCCGGCCGGGCTGCGCCGTTTGACCTGACCCGCGCGGAGACGATCCGGTGGCGGCGGGGCGCGGCTTCGATCCCCGGCTGCCCCACCTGCGAGGATCCGTGAACCGGCGGCACCAAACGGATCGAGCGGGTCGTCCTTGCCCCTCGCGCCGCCACGACAATCCGCGACGAGGCGCAGCGGTCCGCCGACGGCAACGAGACCGGCGGCCTGCTCCTTAGCCACGCCGATGACACGCCCGCATGGGTTCGAAGCGCCGGAGACCCCGGACCGGCGGCCGTGCACCGGCCCACCTTCTTCCTCCGCGACCTGCGCCATGCCCAGCAACTCGCCGCGGATGCCTTCGCCCGCGACGGCGGCGAATGGATCGGCGAATGGCACACCCACCCGGGCGCCGCGCCGATCCCCAGTGCCCGGGACCTGCACACCTACCTCGGGTTCCTTGCCGACCCTCAGCTACGGTTCAACGCCTTCATCGCCGTGATCCTCGTGGAACGGCTGCGTGACAGCGACGCCAACCGGCTCATCACCTGCTCGCTGTCGCTTCCGAGCAAGCCGACGATGTGCCGGTATCGCGGCGCAGCCGACGAGCACACGGCGGGCGGGCCGTACGGCGGTTGCTGCGCGACCGGTGGTCGGCGGGATACGGTGCCGCTGTGTCCGTCATTGACCTGAGTGCTCCGTACTCAAAGCCGCCGCTTCAAAGGCAGTCAGACGTGCGCAAGATCATGGGGGTGGTGGCTATCGTGGGCCTTGCCTGTCTTACCGGTGAACCTAACGATCGCGCCTCTAACGCGCCCGCGTCTAGATGTGTGCCCGAGCAAGTCGTTGTTGTGCAACCAGAGGCGTCTGCCGAGCGGCCCAGGAGCGTCGTTGTCGATGTGCGGACGGGACAGATCGTGTCCACTGGTCCGTGTGTACCTGCTCAGGTCGAGAATTGAGTAGATGCGAGGTCGCGTGCGGCGGTGGCAGGGCGACCATAGAAGGCGTGTGGCCGCCCGGTGCGTCCGGGCGGCCACACTGTGGTGACGCAGGATTAATGGATTCTCACGGAGGTTCCGGTCACCTCGGGCTCGTTGAACCCTACGGCGGTGTTCGGCCCCAGCCTTGGGCCGCATGCCCCAACCCAGCAGAACGTGGCGGTGTAGTTGCCGGTGTATGCACTTCCACGATTTGGCCAGGTGCCCGTGGAGGTGCCGGCGCTGCCGTAGAAGCCATGATCAGCGTAGGGCACTCGACTGGCGCGGTAGCACGCGTCCGTGGGCTCGCAATAGGACCGCCTGGTGATCATGGTGGTCATCGGAAGACCCTCGCTGACCGCAAGGACCGCCCCAGTCTTCGCGTCGAGGGTGACAGTCTTCGGCACGGCCGAGACGAGGAAACTCGCGCTACTTGCGGTCGGTTCGGATATGGCCGCATGTGCAGCCGATACGCCACCGGCGACGATCCCTCCGCTGATCGCCACAACCGCGAGGCTGCGACCGACCCACTTCAAACGCATCCAATCACTCAACGTAACTCCTCCGTGTCGGTGAGTGATGCCGCAGTGGAGCGTATCAGTAGATCTCCACATGTGAGTATCTGAATGAAGTTTCTTTTCAGCCATCGCCTTGCGCATGACGCCCGGCACCCCGCTCCTGCTTCGCGCGCGAACCGCCGACCGGACGCTCACCCTCGAAGAGACCCGGATACCGGGCCGTGTTAGGGATCCTGTGTGGACGGTGTCGTGGTGGGGGCGAGTGCGAACAAGCCCGGTTGGGTCTCGGCGAGGATCTGGCGGGCGACGAGGCGTTTGAGCATGGCGCGTAGTCCTTCGGTGTCCTTGGGTGCGGTGCCCACGCCCAGCGCGAGGCACACGTCTTTGGCGCGCATCGCGTCGGTGGCGAACACGGCGAGGATGTGTTGATAGGCGGGGCTGACGACGGTCGCGTCTGGTGGCGGTTGTCGGGTCCGCCGGTCAAGGCGATCAGGGTTGTGCGGGTGATTGCGAGGTCGGCCAGTTCAGTCTCGACGCGGGCGAGTTGTGGACCGGCTTTACGGGCAACGTGCTTGCGATGGCGATAGCTTCGGACGCTACTTGGATCGCCAGCGCTAGCGATGACGGCACAGTTCGGTTGTGGGATGTAGCAAGCGGCACTCAGCGCGTCAGAATCTCCGCCCACGCCAACCAGGTATGGGCAGTGGCGATCTCTCCAGATAGCACCTGGATCGCCAGTGCAAGCGCCGACGGGACCGTGCGACTGTGGGACGCTACCAGCGGTGCCCAACTCATCAAGCCGGCCAACCACACCGCCAAGAAATCAGCTTCGGCAGCAACCACGGGCCGCGGCGGGCGTGCTCCCCTCGGCGCCACGATCATGCGGGCTTGGGACACCACCCAACGCGCCGAGATTACCGGGGCTACGGGTGCCGTTTGGGACGTGAGGATCGCGCCGGACGGCACACGGCTCGCCTGCATCGACGACGACAGAACCTTGCGGTCCTGGGACAGTGATTATGGGGAGCTTCCCGCCCGACGTGACGAGTAGCGCGGGCTGACGGCGTAGCCGTCATCGAAGGGATGCGTCGAGTTGGTTGTAGTGCGCGAGGTACTCGCGCACTACGGCGAGCAGATGTCGGGTGTTGTAGATCA
>NZ_JBAKHX010000164.1:0-6111 GCF_036906915.1 Micromonospora sp. CPCC 206061 | reverse complement strand
GCGTTTGCCCAGCTCAACCCCTAAACTCCAGCACACGTGTGACTACGAACTGCGGAACCCGGGGTAAGCCGACCGTGAGGAAGGCCCAACTCCCTGGGCGGGATAGGGATGACCCGAGAAGCGAACGCCGGCGGCCGAAAGGCGGCAGGAAACCGAGACCGTGTTCCTGGTCCCTTCACCGGGGGTTTCGGATAACTGGCCGGATACCGGGGTTTAGGCCCGGCTGTGAAAGCAGGCTGACGCGGGTCAGGTGAGCTTGTGCGGAGACGATGACAACGAGGCCGGAACCGAAGGACAAGTTGGACACTGCCCCGATCGGGGTGGTGAACGGACCGGAGGACGAACCGCTCGACTGGGACGCCGTGGATTGGCGTGCCTGTGAGCAGCGAGTACGGCGTTTGCGGCAGCGGATCTTCACGGCGTCGCAGGCGGGGGACCTGAAACGGGTCCGGAATCTGCAGAAGTTGATGCTGCGGTCCCGCTCGAACACGCTACTGGCGGTTCGGCGGGTCACCGAGATCAACGCTGGACGTTTGACGGCTGGGGTGGACGGCAGGATCGTCTTGCACCCCCAGGACAAGGCCGATCTGGCGACGGTGCTTCACCGCCGGCAGCGGCCTTGGCAGGCCCGACCCGTCAAGCGGGTGTATATCCCGAAAGCGGACGGCCGGCGCCGTCCGCTCGGCATTCCGACGGAGGCTGCAAAGTGCCGGTTCGTCCAGGCAGTATTCGGGTTCGCTGCTGGTGACGTATCCGTTCCATCCGCTGGCCGGGCGGACGTTGGAGATCTTGTATGCGAAGCGGCGTGGCCGTGGACGGGTGTTCGTTTGCGACGCCGGTGACGGTGCCAGTGTGACGCTGCCGATCGAGTGGACTGATCGTGGTCCGGCCGCGGACGAGGCCCGGCTGTCGCGCGAGTCCTTGAGTGAGTTGCGCGTTCTAGTGAATTCGCTGCTTGAGGCTTGCGTGAAGTGGCGGGACGGGGCCTGAATCATGAGAGAACTACATGGGTGTAGTTTGCATGGTCCGTCATGGTCAGGGATGGTGCGGCATGGCCGTGGAGTGCTGGGATCGCCTCCAGGCCGTCGCCGTGATCGCGAACATGGTGGAAGCGAGGCTGGCGGCGGGAGGTGGCTGCCGTGAACGGGGAAGCGAAGATCACGGCGTCGCATCGCTCTCGGGTAGCGATCGTCTATATTCGACAGTCCACGATGGTTCAGGTTCGGGATCACACCGAGTCGACCACGCGTCAGTACGCGTTGGCCGGGGACGCGGAGCGGCTGGGTTGGCCGGCCGACAGCGTCGTGGTGATCGACACCGACTTGGGGGTGTCGGGCCGGTATGGCAGCGACCGCGGCGGGTTCCGGGAGATCGTCGCTCGGGTGTGTCTGGGCGAGGTCGGGGCGGTGTTCGGGCTGGAGGTGTCGCGGCTGGCCCGCTCGTCGGCGGAGTTCACCAGGCTGCTGGAGTTGGCGCGGCTGACCGACACCCTGGTCATCGATACCGACGGGGTCTACGACCTGGCCGACTTCAACGACCGGTTGTTGTTGGGTCTGAAGGGGAGCATGTCCGAGGCAGAGCTCCACCTGCTGTTCGGCAGGTTGCAGGGCGCGAAACGCGCCGCGGCGGCGCGGGGCGAGCTGCGGCTGCCGCTGCCGGTCGGTTACGACTACGACCCCGACGGGTTGATCGTGTTGGACGCCGATGAGCAGGTGCGTCAGGCGGTGGCTGATGTGTTCGCCGAGTTCGCCCGCACCGGCTCCGCTTATGGGGTGGTGCAAGCGTTCGCCGGCCGGACGTTCCCAGTGCGCGCCTATGGTGGGGTATGGGCTGGGCAGCTGCGCTGGGGGAAGCTCACCCACGGCCGGGCGTTGGGGGTGCTGTCGAACCCCGCCTACGCGGGTGCCTACGCCTACGGGCAGCACAAGACCGTGCGCACGGTCCGTCCTGATGGGACGGTGAAGACTGCCAGTCAGGTACTGCCACGGGAGCAGTGGCAGGTCCTCATCCATGACCACCACGAGGGCTATATCACCTGGCAGCAGTACCTGGACATCGAGGCGAAACTGGCGGCCAACCGCACAACGCCGGCGCCCGGCCGCCGCGGGAAGGACAGCCGCTGTGTCAGGGCATCATCAGTTGCGGCCACTGCGGTCACCCGGTCGGCACTCGCTATCAGGGCAAGAACCAGGTGGCCTACTACGACTGCATGGGGCACCGGGACGCCGCCCGTAGTCAACGCTGTCGTTCGGTGGCCGCGTCGACTATCGACGGCGCGGTGGCCGCTCTGCTGCTGTCCACGCTGACCCTCGAGCAGATCAGCCTCGCCTTGGACGCCGCCGAACAGGTGCAGCAGCGGCACACCCGCGCGCACCGCGCCGCCGAACTGGCGGTGCAGCACGCCCAATACGAGGCCGATCGCGCCGAACGTGCCTTCGGACAAGTCGAGCCGGAGAACCGTCTGGTGGCACGCACGTTGGAGTCCCGATGGGAAGCCAAGCTGGCTGCCCTCGCCGATGCGCAAGCCGCGCTGGCCACCGCCCGTGACCGCCGGCCGCCGCTGCCCGACCGCGACAGCCTAGAACGCCTCGCCGCCGACCTGCCCCGGCTCTGGGACCATCCAGCCACCAGCGCCAAAGACCGCAAACGGCTGCTGCGCACCGTCATCTCCGACGTCACCATACTGTCCGAACAGGACAGCGATGAGATACGCATAGGTGTGCGCTGGCACACCGGCGCCACAGAGGAAATCACGGCCACCCGACGCAAACCCGACCGGACACCAGCCGCAGCGGTCGAACTCGCCCGCCGCCTCGGCGGCGTCCTCACCGACGAGCAGCTGGCCGAAACCCTTAACGCACAAGGCCTCCGCACGGGCAAAGGCCACCGGTTCGACGTCAAAGCGGTCCGATGGATCCGACACGTCTTCAAGATCCGCGCCCCACGCACCCAATGCCTGCGCGACGGCGAGATCACCATCAAGCAAGCCGCCGCACGACTGGGCATCAACGGCGACGCCATCTACAACTGGATCTGGCTCGGCCAGGTCCCAGCACGTCGGGACCCTTCCGGACGCTGGTGCATCCCCTGGACCACCGACATCGAGGCCATCTACCGCAAGAAGGTCGCCGAATCGGTACATCTCAAACCATCAACCCCACTCATACCCACAGGAGGTGCAGTATGAAACGACCGTCCCCGCGGTTCGTGACCGCATCGTGCAGGCGGCGGTGAAGATCGTGCTCGAGCCGGTCTTCGAGGCCCAGTTCCTGCCGTGCAGCTTCGGTTCCGCCCGAAACGTGCGACGCACGATGCCCTCCAGGTGCTGATTGACGAGTCCTGGAAGGGCAAGCGATGGGTGGTCGAGACGGACATCGCCAACTGCTTTTCGGCGATTCCGCATGAGAAGTTGATGCAAGCAGTCCAGGAACGCGTCAGTGACCAGGCCGTGCTCAGGCTCCTGCGGGCAATGCTGCGCGCCGGGGTGATGGAAGACGGTCAAGTCCGGCGACCGGTCACCGGTAGCCCGCAAGGCGGCGTCATCTCGCCGCTGATGTGCAACGTCTATCTGCACCAGATCGACCGGGCATGGGACGTTCGCCAGTACGGGGTGCTGGTCCGGTTCGCCGACGACGTTGTGGTGATGTGTAGTTCCCGACGGCAGGCCGAAGCCGCTTTGGAGCGTCTTCGGCATCTGTTGGCCGACCTCGGCCTGGAGCCGAAGGAGGCCAAGACCCGGATCGTGCACCTTGAGGTGGGTGGGGAAGGCGTGGACTTCCTGGGCTTTCACCACCGGCTGGTGCGCGCCTGGGCCCGCACGGGCGGTAAGCAGATCACCTTCCTGGCCCGCTGGCCCGCGAACAAGGCCATGCAGCATGCCCGTGACCGGATCCGGCAACTGACCGACCGGTCCCGGCTACTGCTGTCGGTGGAGTGGATCGTGCGGGACATCAACCTGTTCCTGCGCGGCTGGGCCGGGTACTTCAAGTACGGCAACTCGGCCCGCCACTTCGACAAGATCAGGTACTACGCGAAGATGCGGCTGGCGATCGTGCTCCGGAAACGACACAAACGCAGCCGCGAGTTCGGGTGGTCGGTAGTGGCCTACTCCGGCAACGAGCTGGGCCTGATCGGACTTGTGGGAACCGTCGTCGCACCCAGGCCCTTCAAGCCCTGGCGACGGGACAGACCGAATGCCGGCGGTGAACGACGTCGGTGAGCCGTGTGCGGGAGAACCGCACGCACGGTTCGACGGGCGGGAGCTGGAAACGGAACACCCTGGACAGGGTCACGGCAGTGGGACAACCAAGCGGGAAACCGCTGGTACTTGAAGGCTGCCGGACCTACCTCCAGACCGTGCCACCGCGCCAGTTCCCGACCCTACGCGTGTAGCGACGGTGCCGTTGGTCCAGCACATTGATCGAGTTGTGTCGATTGTTTGTGGGGCTGGGCATGGTGAGGGGCCGTCTGTCGCGGCGGTGGGCGTGGTCTCCTGGGTTCTCCGGTCGGCGGGTCGGGGCTGACCGGGGGTCAGCCGGGTGCGGGGATCGCCGCGATCCGGTTGAACGCGGCGGTGATCTGATCGGCCCAGGGCCAGGCGGCGGGGATGCGCAGCCAGCGGCGGCGTTGACCTCGGGTCAGGCGGGCGGCGGTGTGCAGGAGCCGGTAGCGCAGCCGTTTCGGTTCGGCGGTGGCGAGTTCGCCGTCGAGGGCGTGCAGTTGCAGCCAGGCGATGAGGTCGGCGGCGATCGCGGCGGCAACGCACCAGGCCTGGTTGATGGCGAACTCGCGCGACGGTAGCCGGCGCAGTCCGGTGTCTTTGGCGCAGCGGATCCGGTCCTCGACCCGGGCGTGGGCCCGGTGCCGGACTTCGAGCCACTGCAGGGCGCCGATCTGGGTGTTCGTGACGATCGCGGTGTAGCGCCAGCCGTCGCGTTCCTCGAACAGCGACAACTGCGCGCCCGGGTGCGGGCGTTCGCGACGGACGATGACCCGCGCATCTTCGGGCCAGCCGGTCAGGGCGAGCAGTCCGGTGAGTTCCGCGACCTGGGCGCCGTCCCGGATGCCGCCGTCGGCGGCCAGTGCCGGGGTCCAGGCCGTGGCGGGCAAGGCGGTAATCGCGGCGCGTTCGGCCTCGGTGATCGACCAGCCGATCGAGTACTCCACCCGCCGACGGCGGGTGTTCAGACTGGTGAGCCAGTCGAGCACCTTGCGGCTGGCGGCGGCACTGTCACCCCGGATGAGCAGACGCCGCCGATGCACGGCGGGCAACTGGGCGATCGCGTCGGCGAGCACGGCAAGGTGATCAGTGGCGGTGTTCGCGCCGGCGTTACCCGGCCGCAGTTGGACAGCGAGCATCTCGCCGGTGTTGTCGCAGGTCACCAGGATGGGGTGGAAGCCGTACGTGTGCTTGTAGGTCGGTGCGGCGCCGTCCTTGTCCGAGTGGGCAAGCACGATCGTGGAGTCCACGTCCAGCACCACCACACCGTCGCCGATCTCGCGGCCTGCGGCCCGGGCTGATGGCGGCCCGCCGAACAGCTGCCACATCCGGGCCCGGACCTTCGCCCGCGCCACCGCGATCCGCCGCAACTGGGCCGCGCCGATCTCGTCCAAGGCGCGCCACACGGTCGTATCCGAGGCAACCGGGCCGAACACCTCGTCCTGGTGACGCAGCACATCGATATCGCAGATCGCCTCACCACCATCGGCAATCATCACGGCCAGATCGACCAGCACCCGGCCCCGGTCGTGGACCGGCCACCAACCCCGGCGGGCCAGCCCAGCCGACAACGCCCCGGTCAACCCGACCCGATCAGCCAACATCCGCAGCAACGCCGCACCGACGTGCGACACCACACCCGTTCCGTCCGCGGTGACCCGCAGATCCCTCGACCACGTCGTAGACTGCACGCCGGAAGTGCCTCCCCGGTAGAGATCCTTGTAGATGTCGCAATCACAAGTTTCCCTTGCCAGAGAGGCACTTTCGCCTATCTACACGCCGCTCGACCCGACGAGTTGACCATCGCCGTGAATCACCAAGGCTAGGCGCAATACCGGTAACTTAGGGGCAATTCGGTCGTTGGTCGTGGTGTGCCTCGTGCGGGTCAATTG
>NZ_JBAKHX010000163.1:0-6278 GCF_036906915.1 Micromonospora sp. CPCC 206061 | reverse complement strand
GCCGCCCGCAGCGCCCCCGCCACGGCCGCGCCGCCGGCCGCCGCGAGGCACAGCAGCAGCGCGGCGCGGCCGGGCGCGTACGTGGCGGCCAGGGGCAGGATGGCCGCGGCGCAGGCGACGGCGACGGCCGCCAATCCGGCCAGCCTCCTCATCGGACCATCCCGTTCCACCGGTCGGCGAACTCGGCGGCCGTGGCCGCGGCCAGCGCGACCGCGCCCGGTGGGAGGGCGGGAGCGCTGGCCCGCTTGCCCAGCAGCACGACGACCAGCGCCGAGTACCCGGTTCGGGCGGCGAGGACGGGCGACAGGTCGGCGTCCGGGCCGGACAGCACGAGCAGCGTGTCACCGGCCCGGTCGCGTCGCAGCCCGGGCAGGGTGCGGGTGAGGTCGACGCCGGCCGCCGGGCCCACCTGGGCGAGCAGGTCGAGTCCGGCGTCCACAGTGGTGGCCACGGCGGGTCGCGAGGCCGGACACAGGGCGAACGGCACGCCGTCACGCCCGGCCGCGGCGAGCAGCGAGGCGGCGGCCTCGACGACGTCCTCGAGGGCGTCCTCGTCGGCGCCGTACGCCTCGGCGCGGTCGTCGACCAGTACGGCCAGCCGGGGCAGGGCGGTATCGACGTGTTCGCGCACCATCAGCGTGCCGAGCCGCGCCGACGTGCGCCAGTGCACGCGGCGCAGGTCGTCGCCCAGCCGGTACTCGCGCAACGCGTGGAAGGCGATGCTGCCGTGCAGGGCGGTGTCGAGCAGCCCGTCGAGGCTGGGCGCGGTGCCAAGCGGCAGCGCCCGAAGGTACCGCCAGCGGGGCCGCACGAGCACCCGGACGGCCGGCGCCACCTGGCGCTGCGCGCGGCACAGGCCGAGCGGGTCGCGCCGGCCCACGCGCAGCGGCCCGACGGTCAGCACGCCGCGCCGGCCGGTCGGCAGCGGGTACGAGACCCGGCTCGGGATGCCGCCGCGCACCCGGACGGGCGTGGAGACGGTGTGCGCGCCGAGCGGCCCCCGCACCGGCTCGGTGACGTCGAGGTTGCGGGACCGGCCGGATGCCGAGTACACGTCGACGTCGGCCCGGCAATCCTCGCCCTGCCGGGCGCGCGCCGGGGTGACCACGCGGTCGGCGGAGACCCGCGGCGGCGCGCCCACCCAGGCAGCGGCGAGCGCCAGGCACAGCAGCGCCGCGCCGCCGAGCAGCGCGATCTCCCGGTATCCGGCCACGAGGCCGAGCGCCAGCAGGATCGGCCCGGCCGCGAGCACCGTCCACCCACGACTGGTCGGCATCAGCGGAGGGCGGCCTCGGGAGTGGGCACGGCCACCTCAGCCAGGATCTCGCCCATCACCTCGGTCGCGCCGCGGCCGCGCAGCGCGGCGTCCGGCGCGAGCAGCAGCCGGTGCGCGCAGACGGACTCGGCGAGCGTCTTCACGTCTTCCGGCACCGCGTAGGGCCGGCCGGCGGTGAGCGCGTACGCGCGGGCGGCGCGGGCCAGCGCGACGCAGCCGCGCGGCGACAGGCCGAGCCGGACGTCGGGGTGGCGCCGCGTCACGGCGGCGACGCGGCGGATGTAGTCGTAGATGCCATCGTGGACGGCGACGCGCTCGGTCAGGGCGGCCAGCCGGGCCACGTCGGCCACCGTGAGCACCGGGGTGAGCCGGTCGGGGGAGCGGAGCGCGGCGCCGCGCATCACCTCAAGCTCCGCGTCGGCCTCGGGGTAGCCGACGGACAGCTTCATCAGGAACCGGTCGAGCTGCGCCTCGGGCAGCCGGTACGTGCCGTCCATCTCCACCGGATTCTGGGTGGCGACCACGAGGAACGGCTGCGGCACGGCGTACCGGTTGCCGTCCACTGTGACGTGCCGCTCCTCCATGACCTCCAGCAGCGCCGACTGGGTCTTCGGGGACGCGCGGTTGATCTCGTCGGCGAGCACGACGTTGGCGAAGACCGGCCCGGGGTGGAACTCGAAGACCTGCTTGGCCTGGTTGAAGATGGTCACGCCGGTCACGTCGGCGGGCAGCAGGTCGGGAGTGAACTGGATGCGCCGCCACCGCCCCTCGACGGTCGCCGCGATCGCTCGGGCGAGGGTCGTCTTGCCGACGCCGGGCACGTCTTCGATGAGCAGGTGCCCGCCGGCGAACAGCGCGGTCAACGCCCGCCGCACCACCTCGGTCTTGCCCAGCAGCACGGTGGACACGGCGTCGGAGAGGCGGCCGAACGAGGTTTCGAAGTCGGCGACCTCCTCCGGCGTCAGCGGTTGCACGTATGACCTCACTTGCATGGGGCGATGGCGTCGATGTTGTCGCCGTTGTCGAGGTAGACGAAGGCCTCCGGCACCCAGTGCCCGCCGGCCTTGAAGATCCAGTGGCCGCTCTGCTTGCCCCCGTACGGCCGGGCGTCAACGGTCTCGCCGTACTCGCGGCAGACCGCGAAGATCCGGTAGTCGTCCATGTTGTAGTCCACGGCCGCGCTCGGGTTCCAACCCGGGCTGTCGAAGATGGGCACGCCCCGCTCGCAGAAGTCCGGGTCGGCGTTCGCCGGATCGTCATGGCAGTGAATGTTGCCCTCGGTGCCTCGCGGGTACGTCGTGACCTGCCGGGTGTCGTTGGCCGACTGGCCGTTCGCGGTGGCGGTTACCGTGACCGTGTAGTTGGTTGACGGGTTCAGGCCGTCAACCTCGACGCGGCCGCCGCAGCCGGTCGCCGACTGCGAGCCCGCCGCGACGGTGCATCTCACCGCGCCGCCTCCGGGGTTGGTCACCCGGAACAACACGATGACGTCGTCGTCACCCTCCAGCACGTCATTGATGGTGACCGTCACCCGAGGCATCGCTTCAACGGAGACTATGGCAGCCGCCCCCTCGCCGGCCGCGTTGACGGCGGCGACCGACACCTGGGTCAGCGCCTCGGCGCTCGTGATGGTCGCGGTGCGGGCGCCGCCGGCGACCTCCCGCGTGATATCGCCGGCGCGGACGATGTATGCGGTGATCGGGCGGCCGTTCGCGTTGGCCGCGCCCCAGGTGACGGTGTAGGTGTTGGTGTTGGTCTGCCTGGTGGCCACGTTCGCCGGCCGGCCGGGGCGGGTGAAGGGGACCACCGCGTTGCTCGGCGGGCTCGCCTGGCTCGCGCCACCGCCGGTGGCCGCGCGGGCCACTACGGTGAACGTGTAGGTCGCGCCGGGTGCCAGCCCCTCGAACTCGGTCGACAGGCCGGTGACCGTCTGCGGCGGGTTGTCGCCCGCTTCACCGTCGCGTAGCGGCGTCACCACGTAGCTGCCGGCGTCCGGCACCGCCGCCCACGAGACGGTGACCCGCCCGGCGGCGACGGTGGCGGTGGGCGCGCCCGGCCTCGCGGGAGCCGCGCCGACCGGGGTCACCGGCTCGGACAGCGCCGGGGCGCTGCTGCCGTACGCGTTCTGGGCCACCACCCGGAACCGGTACTCGGTGCCGTTCCGCAAGCCCGTGACCAGTGTGGACAGTTGGTCGCCGGCCACCTCGACGCGCCCGCCGTTCCAGGTCACGACGTACCGGTCGACGCCCGCGCCACCCCTGGTGGCCGCGCGACCCCAGGTGACCCGCACCTGCCCGTCGCCCGCCAGGACCGTGACCGGCACCGGCACGCCGGGCGCTCCCGGCTTTTCGGAGGGCCGGTCCTCGGTCGGCGTCGGCTTCGGCCGGGACGTCTTCGACGGGCTCGGCGGCTTCGGCGGCCCGGTGGTGGCGGTCGGCCGGCTCGGCGCGGTCGGGCTGACGGTAGGGTCGGGCACGGCCGCGCCAGGACCATATTTGTCCACCGTGCTGGTCTCGCCCCCGGGGTCGACGACCACGGCTGTCGGAGCGTCCACCGCGTTGATGAACAGGTGCTGCTCGCGCACCAGCAGTTCCAGCGTTCCGGTGGAGCGCGGCACGCTGATGGGTTTCAGTGGATTGCCGTCCTTGTTGTAGACGCGTACCAGGCCGGCCTTCTCGTCAGGGACATAGATGCGCCCGGCGAACGGTACCGCCGTCTGCGCGCCCACGGGGAGCGCGACCTTGCCGACAGGCCCGCCGGCGTCGACGTCCTCGATGGTCACCGCCGCGCGGTCCGGCGGCACCGTCACCACCGCGAGGTCGCCCACCGTGCGTTCGGGCATCACGGCGGACGCCAGCTTGACCGGCGCCTTCATCCGCTTGGTCTCCTTGCCGCTCACCGCGACCATCGCGTCACCGCTGCGGTCGACGGCGAGGACGCCCTTGTCCAGCACGCTGACCGCGAGGTCGTGGCCCGGCTCGGCGACCGGCACCGTGCGAGTGACCGCCAGGTCGTCGCCGCTGCCGGTGACCGCGACGACGGTGCCCTGGCCGGGCAGGCCGAGCCAGAGCGCGCCGTTCGTGTCGTACGCCCCGCCGACCAGCGGCGCGGGCAGCTGCAGCGGCTCGCCGCGCACCTGCAGCGTCGCCGGGTCAAGCGAGCGGACCAGGCCACGGGTGCGATCGACCACAGTGGCGCGTTCGCCGGAAAGCACGACGGTGACGTCGTTGCCCGGGTCGACGGCGAGCGATCCGCTGAAGCCCATCCGGCTCAGGTCGACGGACGTCATCCGACCGGTGTCGAGGTCGTGCAGGAGCAGGAAGTTGTCGTCCTGCGTCACCCGGATGCGGTGCCCGCGCGAGTCGACGAGCGGCTGTCGTAGGTCGACGGTGCCGGAGTCGCCGTTGAGGCGGGACACCTCGCCGACCGGCCGGCTCCACAGCCAGGCGCTGCCGTCGAAGACCGCCGGGGCCTGGCCCATCGCACCGAGCCCGAACACGGTGCCGACCAGAGCGCCGGCCACCGCGACGACCAGCGTGCCGGCCGTGAATCCGCGCAGCCGCCGCGGAAACACGTTCAGCAACTTCACGAGGGGACCTCCTCGGCCAGGCAGGCCGCCAGTTCCAGCAGCGCCGCCCGGGTCGGGCGGCGAAGTCGTTCGATGTCGACGATGCCGTTCTCGGCCAGCGCGTCGTCCCAGGGCACCCGCACGACGCGCTCGTTGGGGCGCCAGCGGCCGAGCCGGTCACGCCGGTCGCGTCGGCCCAGCCGGCCTAGCCGGCCCACGCCGGTGACGGCGACGACCGCCGACTCGGCCAGTGACCGGTCTATCTTGTACAGCCGGTCGAGCGTGTTCTCCGCCGCGGACATCGCGTCCGGCGCGGCCGTCGTGACCACCACGGCGCGATCCGACCGGGCCAGCGCGCCGTGGCCGATGTCGCTGCCGTCGGCACCGACATCCAGCAGCGTGTACGCGAAGTCGAGGCGCAGGTCGGCGACGACGCGGGCCAGGGTGGGCCGGCCGAGCGGAGTGTCCCAGGGCGCCCCGTCGACGACGGCGACGCCGGCGACCTGGGCCGGCTCGACCGTGCCCGCGGCGTAGGCGCCCGCGTCGGGTGCGGCGGCGCCGCCGAGCAGCCGGCCCAGCGACGGTGTGCCCGTGCGGGTGTCGGCGAGGGCCACCTGCCCGGGCACCAGCGTGCCGAGGGCCAGCGCGACGCCGGCGGCCGTGCTCGTCGTACCCACGCCGCCCTTGCCGGCGACGAACGCCGCCACCCGTGGCGAGCCCTGCGCCCGGCGAACCATCGTGGACAGCTCGTGCTCGTGCGCGACCCGGGCGGAGCCCTTCGCCTGCCGGGCCACGGGCCGGCGCGGCGGGACCGGGGCCGATTCGCCCCCCGGTCCTCCAGAGTCGTGCCGGAGAAGCGTCACCGGACCTGGCCCGCGATCGCCGGCTCGGCCACGCGGACCGGCCGCTCCGCGACGGGACCGTCCACGATGGCAGTGGGTGCCGGGGCGGTCTCCCACAGGCTGTCTTCGGGCGCCGCGTCGGTGCCCGCCGTCTCGACCCGCGGCGGCTCGTACGCCGGCTTGCGGTCCCGCCGCGGCCCGGTGGCGACCGGGCTGGCGGCCTGGTCGCGGGCGCCGGGCAGGGCCAGCTGCGGCGTCTGCGGCGCGAGCGCCGGCGGCCGGCGCTGGCCGGTGAGGTCGAGCCGGTTGACCGGCGCGGTCTGCCACGGTCCATCGTGGACCGGTTGCCGCGGGACGGCGGCGAGCGGGCGCCGGGCGGTGCCGCGGGCTGGCCGGCGTTCGGCGTTGCGGCCGAGGACCGGGCCGCTGGGCGGCGGTACCGGTGGGGTCGCCCCGCGGGCGCCGGCGAGGTTGGGCGTGGCCGGTCGCGCGGTCGCGCCCAGCTCTCCGGTGAGGGCTGCCGGCCGCTGCGCCGCTGCGCCGGTGCGCCGCTGAGCGCCGCCGGGCGGGACCGCGCCCGGGACGCCGGTGG
>NZ_JBAKHX010000162.1:0-6465 GCF_036906915.1 Micromonospora sp. CPCC 206061 | reverse complement strand
CAGGACAACGGCGTGCGCTATTCACGACGCGCCGCACCACCCACGGAAGCGTCAGGAGAGCCCCGTTTCTGCGAGTCAGCAAAGCGGTCTCGGTGGCGACGGCGGTCACAGATCTTGACTCCCTACCAACTAGAAGGTAGAAATAGTGGCGTGACGACGACAGCGGATCGGATCCTGGACAGGGCTCAGGCGCTGGCGCAGGTGCGGGGGTACAACGGCTTCTCTTACGCCGACATCAGTGCCGAGCTGTCGATCACGAAGCCGAGTATTCATCACCACTTCCCGACCAAGGCCTCGCTGGCCGAGGCGCTGCTCGCACGCTATCGGGAGCAGTTCGCGGTCGCCCGTCAGCAGGTCGACGACGACGCGACGGGAGCCCGGGAGCGCCTGTTGGGCTATGCCGGGTTGTACGCCGAGGTCTTCGCCGAGGGGGGCAGGCTGTGTCTGTGCGGCGTCTTCGCGGCGGACGCGGAGAGCCTGCCGGTGCAGGTACGGCGGGCGACGGGCGCGTTCTTCACCGATCAGCAGCGGTGGGTGGCCGGCGTGCTCGCCGAGGCCGGACTGCCGGCTTCCCGGACGAACGCGGCGGCGGAAGCCTACCTGGCGGCCCTGGAAGGGGCACTGCTCCTGGCTCGCGCTCACGGGCAGCCGGACGCCACCACTGGACCGGACCGGGACGTCGTCCGATCGGTGGCGGCGACCCTGCTCGACGCCTTGATCTGACAACACGCCCTCAGCACAGCCGCGCACAGCACACTGCGGTAGCGCTTTCGCACGACCAAGCAACCTTCCAACTAGTAGATAGACATCAGAAGGAGATCAGCCATGGCACAGGACTTCACCGGCCGTAAGCTCGTCGTGGTCGGCGGCAGCAGCGGCATGGGCCGCCAGGTCGCCGCGGACGTCGTCGCCGGCGGTGGCAGCGCGGTCGTCATCGGCTCCCGCCCGGAACGCGTCGACAAGACCGTCACCGACCTGGCCGCCCGGGGGCAGGCGTGGGGCATCATCGCCGACCTGCGTGACCCCGACGCGGTGACCCGGGTGCGTGAGCAGCTGGCCGCCGAGCACGCCGACGCGACGCTGCTGGTCAACGCCGCCGGCGTGTTCGTGCCCAAGCCGTTTCTGGAGCACACCGCGGCCGACTACGACAGCTACCTGGACCTGAACAAGGCCACCTTCCTGATCACCCAGACCGTCGCGCAGGGCATGGCCGACGGCGGCCGCGGCGGCGCCATCGTCAACATCGGCAGCATGTGGGCCAAGCAGGCCATCGCCGCGACCCCCTCGTCGGCGTACTCGATGGCCAAGGCCGGCCTGCACGCCCTCACCCAGCACCTGGCCATGGAACTGGCCGCCCACAAGATCCGGGTCAACGCCGTCTCCCCGGCCGTGGTCGCCACCCCCATCTACGAGGGCTTCATCCCGCCCGCCGAGGTCGACACCGCGCTGGCCGGCTTCAACGGCTTCCACCCGATCGGCCGGATCGGCGCCACCGCCGACGTGTCGAACGCCGTCACCTTCCTGCTGTCCGAGCAGGCCGGCTGGGTAACCGGCGCAATCTGGGACGTCGACGGCGGCGTCATGGCCGGCCGCAACCAGTGACCACTCAGCGGACGGAGAGAAACCTGATGAATGGCATCACACCACCGCGCTCGCCGCCTTCGCCGCGAGCGTCACCACCGATCCTAAGGCTGGTACGGCCGGCTTCGCCGTCGACACCCACTGGCAGGGCGGCACCCGCAGCCGAGCCCACATCAGCTCCTACCACCTCGGCGGGCAGCAACACCCGCATCAGTTCACCGTCGACGCCGACGAACCGGCCACGCTGCTCGGTGAGGACACCGCCCCCAATCCGCAGGAACTGCTGCTCGCCGCCCTCAACGCGTGCATGACCGTCGGCATCGTCGCCACCGCGGCCACCCGCAGCATCACCCTGACCACCTTGCGGATCCGATCGAGCGGGAAACTGGACCTGCGCGGCTTCCTCGGCCTCGACCCCACCGTGAACCCCGGCTACGACCAGGTCACCGTGCACGTCGACGCCACCAGCCCCGCACCCGAGAACGAGGTGCGCGCCGCCATCGAAGCCGCTCTCGCTACCTCACCCAACCTCAACAACTTCCGCCGCGCCATCTCCGTGGAGCCGGTCATCACCGCCAGCGACGGAGCCTGAGATCGCAGCCGGGGCTCCCGGCCCCACCGGTCGCCCCGGCCCTGATCACCCCATCCACCTCGTGCGCCGCGAGGCAGGAGCGTATTGCTGTGTTCGATGACGTCCGGCCGGCTGCCACGGCCGTGCAGGTACACGCCCCCGGCGGCAGGCTGACGGTCACCCCGATCAGCCCACGGACACCGGATACCGGTGAGGTCTGCATCGACGTGGCCGCCAGTGGCGTCTGCGGGGCTGACGCCGGCACCGTCGGCGCCGGCTCACCGTCCGCGGGGTTCCCGATCACTCCCGGCCATGAGGTCGCCGGAGTGATCGCCGAGGTCGGGCCACGGGTGTCCGGCTGGCAGCCGGGCGACCGGGTGACCGTCGGCTGGTTCGGTGGCAGCTGCGGCCACTGCATCGCCTGCCGCCGCGGCGACGTTGTGCACTGCCCCGACCGGCAGGTTCCCGGCCTGTCCTATCCCGGCGGCTGGGCCACCACCATCACCGTTCCCGCCACGACGCTCGCGCGGATCCCGGACGCGCTGAGCTTCGTCGAGGCGGCACCGTTCGGGTGTGCCGGTGTCACCACCTTCAACGCTCTGCGCCACGGCGGCGCCCAGACCGGCGACCGGGTCGCCGTGATCGGCATCGGCGGGCTGGGCCACCTCGCGGTGCAGTTCGCCGCAGCGATGGGCTACGAGACCGTCGCCGTGAGCCGCGGCGACCACAAACGGCAAGCCGCCCTCGACCTCGGCGCCCACCACTACATCAACACCGACGACCAGACGCCGGGCGCCGCCCTGAAAGAGCTGGGTGGCGCGACACTGATCGTGTCCACCGCCGCCACCAGCGCCCTGCTAGCCGACCTGATCACCGGGCTGACCCCACACGGACGGCTCACCGTCGCCGGGTTCGACGCCACCGCGGTGCACCTGCCGATGGCCGCACTCGTCATGCACGCCCGCACCATCGGTGGGCACCTGACCGGCAGCCCCGCCGACACCGAACAGGCCATGCGGTTCGCCGCCGCCACCGGGATCCGGCCCCGAACCCAGACCCTGCCCCTCGAACAGGCAGAACAAGCCCTCATCAGCCAGCAAGCCGGCGACGCCCGCTTCCGCGTGGTCCTGACCACCGGCGAACACCCGAGATAGGCACATGGCACCCATGGACACCGTGCACGACGTCATCGTGGTCGGCGCCGGACCGGCCGGCCTCACCGCCGCCACCCTGCTGCACGCGGCCGGTCTCGACACTCTCTGCGTGGAAGCCCGCGACCGCGTCGGCGGCCGGCTGGCCAGCATCGACGGCTACGACGTGGGCGCCACCTGGTTCTGGAACGGCGAACAACGCGTCACCAACCTCGTCGCCGAACTGGGAATCACCGCCTTCGACCAGCACCGCCACGGCGACGCCCTCCTGCAGGACCACACCGGAGTACAGCGCTTTCGCGGCAACCCGATCGACGCCCCCGCGTACCGGTTCCCCACCGGCGCCGACACCCTGGCCACCGGTCTCGCCGCCCGACTTCCCGACGCGGCGCTGCGTCTGTCGACACCGGTCACCGGCATCCGGCTCGACAACGACACCGTTCACCTCCAGACCGGATCCGAGGTCCTTCACGCACGGCAGGTCGTCCTCGCCGTCCCACCGGCACTCGCCGTCGCCCGCATCACCTTCGACACCCCCCTCGACCCGGACCTGGCACGACTCGCCGCGATCATCCCGGTCTGGATGGGCGCCGCAGCGAAAGTCGTCGTCCGGTACCGCGCCCCGTTCTGGCGCACCGCCGGACTTGCCGGAGCCGCGATCAGCCGCACCGGCCCTCTCCGGGAGATCCACGACATGTCCGGCCCCGACGGCACCCGCGCTGCCCTGTTCGGGTTCGCCCACGCCACCGACATCGGCCCCGGCTTCGAGCAGACGGTGACCGCGCAGCTGACCGCCATGTTCGGCCCGCCGGCCGCCGAGATCGAAGCGCTACATGTGCAGAACTGGAGCGCCGAACAGTGGACCTCACCAGCCGGCGCCACTCAGCAGAACAACTACGGGCTGTTCGGCCACCCCCGCTTCCAGCAGCCGACCCTCGGCGGGCGACTGCACTGGGCCTCCACCGAAACCGCCCCCGACTACACCGGCCACATCGAAGGCGCCCTCTACGCAGGCCAACAAGCCGCCAACGCCGTCCTCACCGCCGCCACCGCCACGAAGATCGGATGACCACCATGTTCGACCTCCCGCAACTACTGCGCGAATACGCCAGGTTCGTGCGGAAGGCGGCCAGCCGTTTTCGCGATAGTCCCCCTCTGTCAGGGACTATCGCGAAAACGGCTCTGGCACAGAGACGGTGGTGGGGTCTGTCCTTAGTGGTCGGCGGCGGTAGGGCACACTCCTTGCTGGTGTGCCTCGGACGTGATCAAGGTGTTGTTGCCGCAGCTGTCGACGTTGGTGATCGACGAGGTGATCGAGGATGGCGCCGGGCTGGTCGTACGAGCCAGAACGCCACCGGTCGCGGTGCCCTGCCCGCAGTGCGACCGACCGTCGCAGCGGGTGCATGGCTATCACGTCCGCCGTCTGGCCGATCTGCCGGCCGCTGGCCGTGGTGTGGTCGTTGAGCTGCGGGTCCGACGTCTGCTATGCCAGACCAGCGGCTGCGGGCGGCGCACGTTCCGGGAACAGATCCCAGCGCTGGCACAGCGGTGGGCGCGACGGACTCGCCAGTTGACCGCCCTGATCGCGGACCTGGCCGTGACCCTTGCCGGTCGCGCCGGCGCCGCGGTGCTGGCCCGGCTCGGCGTGGCGGTGTCCCGGACCACAGTGTTGCGAGTCCTCATGGGTCTGCCCGCTGCGGTAGGGCCGGTGCCGCCAGTGCTGAGCGTGGACTTATCCCGACCTCGGGATTATCCCGACGGGCTGTTGGGCGGAGCCCTGGAACGGTGGTGGCGGGCGGGTTCCGCGGTGTCGGCGGTGGGGGTGGTCGGGGTAATCACAGGTTTCGATGAAGGTGAGCAGGCTGTCGGTAGGGCGGTATCGGCCTGCCTGCACGGACGGTGGCGTTGTGCGGGCGAGGGCTCGTTCCTTGATGGTCATGTCGGCGTGCAGGTAGATCTGGGTGGAGCGGATGTCGGCGTGGCCGAGCCAGAGAGCGATCACCGCGACGTCGACGCCGGCGTGCAGCAGAGACATCGCGGCGGTGTGTCGCAGGACGTGCGGGGTGATCTTCTTGGTCGAGAGGGATGGGCAGTGCTGCACTGCGTGTGTCTTGTGGACGGCGAGTCGGCGTTCGACGGCGTCGTCGCTGAGGCGTCGGCCGGTGCGGGTGGGGAACAGGGGTTGGTCGCGGAGGTTGCCGCGTTCCTGTAGCCAGGCGCGCAGCAGCGCCGTGGTTGAGGTCGTGAGCGGTGTGCAGCGTTGTTTGCGGCCCTTGCCGGTGCAGCGCACGTAGGGTCCTGCGCCGAGTTGGAGGTCGCCGCAGTTCAGTCCGATGAGCTCGGATAGCCGAAGGCCTGTTTGCACGGCCAGTGCCATTAGGGCGCGGTCACGGCGGCCCTCCCACCGGTCGATGTCGGGGGCGGCCAGCAGGGCGTCGACCTCTGCCGGGCTGAGGAACGAGATCAGCGTGCGGTCGAAGCGTTTCTGGGGAATGGCCAGCACCTGTGCGATGAGTTGGGCGTGTTCGGGGTGGCGTAGGGCTGCATAGTGAAACAGCGAGCGTAGGGCCGCCAGTCGGGCGTTGCGGCTGCGGGGGCTGTTGTGTCGGTCGGTCTCGAGGTGATCCAGGAAGGCCGTGATTACCTCGGCGGTGAGGTCTTGCCAGTCCAGGATCGATGGGGCTTTGCCGGTCCGGTCTTGCAGGAAGCGCAGCAGGAGCCGGAACGTGTTGCGGTAGGCGATCACGGTGCGAGGGCTTGCTTGGCGCTGTCTGGCGAGCCGTTCGGTGAAGAACAGCTGCAGGGTCGACGCTAGTGAGGTCATGACTGGGCCTCCTGCACGGTTTCGAGTCGACCGGCGGCCAGGGCCAGTAGCTCAGGCACAGCTGAGAGGTACCAGTAGGTGCAGACGGGGCCGCGGTGGCCCAGGTAGGTGGAAAGACGGGGCAGTTTGGCGCTCACGTCGCCGCCGTCCTGGTACCAGCTGATCAACGTGTGGACCGCGAATGAATGGCGAAGGTCGTGGATCCGAGGACGGGCCGGGGAACCTTCGCCGATACCAGTAGCCTGGACGAGTCGACGGAACACCGCCCCGAAATGGGGCTCTCCTGACGCTTCCGTGGGTGGTGCGGCGCGTCGTGAATAGCGCACGCCGTTGTCCTG
>NZ_JBAKHX010000161.1:0-6750 GCF_036906915.1 Micromonospora sp. CPCC 206061 | reverse complement strand
CGGCGCGCTCCCGCCGCTGCTGCGCGGGCTGGTCCGGGCGCCCGCCCGGCGCGCACCGGCCACCGTGGACGCCGCCGCGGCGGGCGGCTGGGCGCAGCGGCTGGCCGGCCTGTCACCGGCCGAGCGCCGGGAGGCCCTGCTCGACCTGGTCCGCACCCACGCCGCCGCGGTGCTCGGCCACGCGTCCAGTGACGCGATCGGCGCCGGACGCGCGTTCAACGAGATGGGTTTCGACTCGCTCACCGCGGTCGAGCTGCGCAACCGGCTCAACACCGCCACCGGCCTGAGACTGCCCGCCACCGCGCTCTTCGACCACCCGACGCCGGCCGCGCTTGCCGACGAGGTCGGCGCGCAGCTCGGCGGAGCGGCGGTCACCAGCACGCCCACGGCCGTCGTCACCGTCGCCGACCCCGCCGAGCCGATCGCGATCGTCGGTATGGCGTGCCGGTACCCGGGCGGCATGACGTCGCCGGAGGAGCTGTGGCGCCTAATCGCCAGCGGCACCGACACGATCGGGGAGTTCCCCACCGGGCGCGGCTGGGACCTCGACCGGCTGTACGACCCCGACCCGGACGTGCCGGGCCGCACCTACACGCGCGCGGGCGGGTTCGTGTACGACGCGGACCGGTTCGACGCCGGGTTCTTCGGCATCAACCCGCGCGAGGCCGTCGCCAGCGACCCGCAGCAGCGGCTGCTGCTGGAGACGGCCTGGGAGACCTTCGAGAGGGCGGGCATCGACCCCACGACCGTGCGTGGTAGCCGGACCGCCGTCTACGTCGGCGTCGTCGCGCAGGAGTACGCGCCGCGTTCGCACCAGGCCCCCGAAGCGCTCGAAGGGTACCTGCTGACCGGCACGACCACGAGCGTCGCGTCTGGACGGCTGGCGTACACGTTCGGCCTCGAAGGGCCGGCCGTCACCGTCGACACGGCCTGCTCGTCGTCGCTCGTCGCGCTGCACCTGGCCGCGCAGGCCCTGCGGCAGGGTGAATGTTCTCTCGCGCTCGCCGGCGGTGTCACCATCATGGCCAGCGCCGGCATCTTCACCGAGTTCAGCCGGCAGCGCGGGCTCGCGCCCGACGGGCGCTGCAAGGCGTTCGCGGCGGCCGCCGACGGCACCGGCTGGGGCGAGGGTGTGGGCCTGGTCCTGCTGGAGCGCCTGTCCGACGCGCGGCGCAACGGCCACCGCGTGCTCGCCGTCGTCAAGGGCTCGGCGGTCAACCAGGACGGCGCCAGCAACGGCCTCACCGCGCCCAACGGCCCCTCCCAGCAGCGCGTCATCCGGCAGGCGTTGGCAAACGCCGGCTTGAAACCCGCCGACGTCGACGCCGTCGAAGCGCATGGCACCGGCACCACCCTCGGCGACCCCATCGAGGCACAGGCGCTGCTCGCCACCTACGGCCAGGACCGCCAGCGTCCACTGTGGCTCGGCTCCATCAAGTCGAACATCGGCCACACCCAAGCAGCGGCGGGCGTCGCCGGGGTCATCAAGATGGTCATGGCGCTGCGCAACGCGGAGCTGCCGCAGACCCTGCACGTGGACGAACCGTCGCCGCACGTCGACTGGACGGCGGGCGCCGTGTCGCTGCTGACCTCGCCGCAGCCGTGGGAGCCGAACGGGCGCGTCCGCCGGGCCGGCGTGTCCTCGTTCGGCATCAGCGGCACCAACGCCCACGTGATCCTCGAAGAGGCGCCCGCGACCGAGGCACCGCCAGCGACCGAGCCGACCGACCCGGCCGGGCCCGCGCCGCTGGTCCTGTGCGCCAAGACCGAGCCGGCCCTGCGCGAGCGGGCCGCCAAACTCGCCGCCGCGATCGGCCCCGACACGAACCTCGCCGACGTCGCCCACTCCCTCGCCACGACGCGGGCGGCGTTCGAGCACCGGGCCGTGGTCCTCGACGCCGACGCGGCCGGGCTGCGCGCCCTGGCCGCCGGTCAGACCGCGCCCACGCTCGTCCAAGGCGTCGCCACGGACGGACGGACCGCGTTCCTGTTCCCCGGTCAGGGCTCGCAGTGGACGGGCATGGCCCTCGACCTGATGGACACCTCCCCGGTGTTCGCCGACCACATGCGGCAGTGCGCCGGCGCCCTGGAACCCCACCTCGACCTCTTCGCCGAGCTGCGTGGCCCGCTGGACCGCGTGGACGTCGTACAGCCGGCCCTGTTCGCCGTCATGACGTCGCTCGCCGCGCTGTGGCGGCACCACGGGGTCGTACCTGACGCGGTCATCGGCCACTCCCAAGGCGAGATCGCCGCCGCCTACGTCGCCGGAGCACTGTCCCTCTCCGACGCCGCCACCGTCGTCGCGATGCGCGCGAAGGCGATCACCGCGCTGCCGCCGGGCGGTGGGATGGCCTCCATCACCGCCCCGGCCGCCGCGCTTGAACTGCCGGACGGGCTGCACATCGCCGCCGTCAACGGCCCCACCTCGACGGTGATCGCCGGAGAGGCCGCCCTCCTCGACGCGTACGTGAGCACATGCGGCTTCGAGGCGCGAAAGATCGCTGTCGACTACGCCTCGCACAGCCCACACGTCGAGGCCATCCGCGACGAGCTCGTCGATGCTCTCGCCGGCATCCAGCCTCAGCCGGCCACCATCCCGTTCTACTCGACGCTCACCGGTAGCCTGCTCGACACCACCGAGCTGGACGCCGGCTACTGGTACCGCAACCTGCGCCACACCGTCCAGCTGCACCAGGCCGTCGAGGCGCTCACCGCGGACGGGCACCGCCTCGTCGTCGAGTGCAGCCCGCACCCGGTGCTGGCGTCGGTGGTCGACACCAACGCCATCGGCACCCTGCGCCGGGAGGAAGGCCACACCCGCTTCCTCACCTCGCTCGCCGAGGCGTACACCCACGGCGCCGCCGTGGACTGGACCACAGTCGTCAGTGGACGCGTCGTCGACCTGCCCACCTACCCGTTCCAGCGCGACCGGTACTGGGCGGACAGCCGCGCGAGCACCGGGAGCCCCGAAGACCTCGGCCTGGACGCTGCCGGGCACCCGCTGCTCGGCGCCGCCGTCGAGGTACCCGACACCGGCGCGACCCTGTTCACGGCGCGGCTGTCGCTCGCCACCCACCCGTGGCTGGCCGACCACGCCGTGCGCGGTACGGCGATCCTGCCCGGGACGGCGTTCCTGGAGCTGGCCCTGCACGCGGCCACGCATGGCGGGCACGCCCGGGTCGACGAGCTGACCCTGGAGGCCCCGCTGGTCCTGCCCGAGTCGGGCGCCGTGCACGTGCGGGTGACCGCCGGTCCCGTCGACAGCGAAGGCCGGTGCCCGGTCACCGTGCACGGCCGGGGCGAAGGCGACACCGAATGGACCCGGCACGCCACCGGCACGCTCGGCGCCGCGGCGGGTGATGCGCCGGCTGCGCTCACCGAGTGGCCGCCCGCCGGGGCGACCCCGGTGGACGTCGACGGGCTGTATGCGCGGCTCGCCGCGGCCGGGCTGGAGTACGGGCCGGCGTTCCAGGGCGTGCGCGCGGCGTGGCGGCGCGGCGACGATGTTTACGCCGAAGTGTCGCTGGACGGCACCGACGCCAGCGGATTCGGTGTCCACCCGGCGCTGCTCGACGCGGCACTGCACCCGGCACCCGGCGACGCGGTCACCGCGAACGGGCACGGCCCGGCGGTGCGGTTGCCGTTCGCCTGGACCGGCGTGACGCTGCACGCGTCCGGCGCGGAGGCGCTGCGGGTTCGGCTCGCGCCGGCGGGACCGGAAGCGGTCGCGCTCACTGTCACCGACGCCTCCGGTGCGCCGGTGGCCACAGTGGAGTCCCTGGCTATGCGCCCGGTACCGGCCGACAAGCTCCGGCTCGCCGGTGGCCGGACGGACGGTCTGTTCCACGTCGACTGGGTGCCGGTAACCGCGGCGGCTGAGCCTGGTGGGAACTGGGCGGTCCTCGGGGACGTGCCGGCCGGCTTGATAGCGGAGTCGTACCCGGGCCTGCCCGCGCTGCTCGCCGCCGTCGACGGTGGACTCCCGGTACCCGATGTGGTGTTGCTGCCGCTGAAGGGCGCCGGGCGCGACCAGGCCGAGGCGGCCGGGGCGCTGGCCCACGGGACCCTCGCCGCGCTCCAGGCGTGGCTGGCCGACGCGCGCCTCGCCGCGGCGCGGCTGGTCGTCCTCACGTGGGGAGCCGCAGCGGCCCGGGCTGACGAGGGCGTGCCGGACCTGGCCGGCGCGGCGGCGCGGGGTCTCGTGCGGTCGGCGCAGACCGAGCACCCGGACCGGATCACGCTCGTCGACCTCGACGGCGACGCGTCGGCGCTGCCGGTGGCTCTCGGCACCGGCGAGCCCGAGGTCGCGGTGCGCGCCGGCACCGTGTACGCGCCGCGGCTGGCCCGCGTACCGGCGGCAACGCCACCGGTCCCGGCGCTGCGGCCGGACGGCACCGTGCTCGTGACCGGCGCGTCGGGGGTGCTCGGCGCGCTGGTGGCCCGGCACCTCGTGACCACGTACGGCGCGCGCCACCTGGTGTTGGCGTCGCGGCGCGGCGCGGACGCTCCGGGCGCCGCCGAGCTGGGCGACGAGTTGGCCGAACTGGGCGCCACCGTTACTTTCGCGGCGTGCGACGCCGGTGACCGCGACGCGGTGATGGCGCTGGTCGCGTCCATCCCGGACGGTCACCCGCTCACCGCCGTCGTGCACGCGGCCGGTGTGCTCGACGACGGCACGGTCGCCTCGCTGACACCGGCCAAACTGGACACGGTGTTGCGGCCCAAAGTGGACGCCGCCTGGCACCTGCACGAGGCGACCGCCGGACTCGACCTGGCAGCGTTCGTGCTGTTCTCGTCCGCCGCCGCCACGCTCGGCAGCCCAGGACAGGCCAACTACGCCGCGGGCAACGCGTTCCTCGACGCGCTCGCGCGGCACCGCCGGGCGGCCGGCCTACCGGCGCAGTCGCTGGCGTGGGGGCCGTGGGCGCGAGCCACCGGCATGACCGGTCACCTGGACGGCGACGACCACGGCCGGATTACCCGCACCGGCCTCATTCCCTTGGCGGACGGCGAGGGCCTGGCGCTGCTGGACGCGGCGTTCGCGGCGGGCGGGCCGGTCCTCGTGCCGGCACGGGTGAACCTGCCAGCGCTGTCCGAGCGGGCCGAGGCCGGCCTTGTGCCGCCCCTGCTCAGCGGTCTGGTGCGTCGGCGGACCCGGCGCGGGCCGGCCGCCGACGGCGCCGACGCGCTGCGTCAGAGGATCGCCGGCCTCGGCACGGACGAGCGGCGGGACGCCCTGCTGGATGTCGTACGTGGACACGTGGCTGCGGTGCTCGGCCACGCCTCCCCGGAGCAGGTGGAGCACGAACGCGGCTTCCTCGACATGGGCTTCGACTCGCTGACGGCGGTCGAGCTGCGCAACCGGCTCAACGCGGCCACCGGGTTGCGGCTGCCCGCCACCACGCTCTTCGACTACCCCAACCCGACCGCGCTGGCGGGCCTGCTGCTGGCCGAGTTCCAACCGGCGGCCGCCGCGGCCACCCCCGCGGTCTTCGCCGAACTGGACCGGCTGGAGGCCGGCCTGGAGGCGGTGGGCGTCGACGACCGCGCCCGGCTCGCGGTGCGCCTCCAGGACGTGCTGCTGAAGCTGCACGCCGACGCGTCCACTGTGGTCAGCCACCGGATCGAGGCGGCCAGCGACGACGAGATCTTCGACTTCATCGACAACGAGCTCGGCATATGAGGTGCAGATGGTGAACGAGGACAGGCTGCGGGACTATCTCAAGCGGGTGACCGCCGACCTCCACCAGACCCGGCAGCGGCTGGTCGAGGCCGAGTCGAGCCGTCAGGAGCCGGTCGCGGTGGTCGGGATGAGCTGCCGGTTCCCCGGCGGCGCCGACTCACCGGACGGCCTGTGGCGGCTGGTCGCCGGCGGGGTCGACGCCGTCGCACACTTCCCCACCGACCGCGGCTGGGACGAGGACCTGTACGACCCGGACCCGGACCGCGCGGGTAAGAGCTATACGCGCGAAGGCGGTTTCCTGTACGACGCGGACCGGTTCGACGCGGAGTTCTTCGGCATCAGCCCGCGCGAGGCGCTCGCCATCGACCCTCAGCAGCGCCTGCTGCTGGAGATGGCCTGGGAGGCGGTCGAGCGGGCCGGTATCGACCCGGCAGCCTTGCGCGGCAGCCGCACTGGCGTGTTCGCCGGCGTCATGTACGGCGACTACGGCGCCCGCATGCTGCACCGCATCCCCGAGGGCTTCGAGGGGTACGTGGGCACCGGCAGCGCCGGCAGCGTCGCCTCCGGCAGGCTGTCGTACACGTTCGGCCTCGAAGGACCGGCGGTCACCGTGGACACCGCCTGCTCCTCGTCGCTGGTGACGCTGCACCTCGCCGCGCACGCGCTGCGGGAGCGGGAGTGCTCGCTGGCGCTGGCCGGCGGCGTGAGCGTGATGGCCACGCCGGGCATCTTCGTGGAGTTCAGCCGCCAGCGCGGGCTCGCGCCCGACGGCCGCTGCAAGTCGTTCGCCGCCGCGGCGGACGGCGCCGGCTGGTCCGAGGGTGGCGGTCTGCTGCTACTCGAACGCCTCTCCGACGCGCAGCGCAACGGACATCCGATCGTCGCGGTCATCCGCGGCTCGGCGGTCAACCAGGACGGCGCGAGCAGCCAACTCACCGCCCCCAACGGGCCGTCGCAGCAGCGCGTCATCCGCCAGGCCCTCGCAAGCGCCGGCCTCTCCCCGTCCGAGGTGGACGCCGTGGAGGCGCATGGCACCGGCACCACGCTGGGTGACCCGATCGAGGCCC
>NZ_JBAKHX010000160.1:0-6827 GCF_036906915.1 Micromonospora sp. CPCC 206061 | reverse complement strand
TGACCGCCCAGAACCGGTCAAATCTTCCAAGGTCCGCCCCGAGTGAGTATCCGGATCTGCCGCTGACAAAGCGCGCCGGCTGTCGCCGTCCATCACTGTCCGTACGCCGGTTGGCTGTGGCGACTGGTCGGCCCATTGACCGAGTAGTCGGTCCTCCTGTCCGGGGGCTTGGGGACGTTCACCTCGGCGCTGCGATCCAGATCGCGCTGGGACCCGATCGCGCCGTGGTCAGAGATCGGCTGCACGAACCGACCGCAGGGTCTTGACTGGTGCAGAGAATTCGCCCTGCCGACGGTGGTGTGCTGGGGATGACGCGGGTGGGTTCGCCGGGCGGGCGTGCCGGACAGCGCACGTGCCCGCAGGCGGGCCGGTGCCCCCGACGGCGGCCGCAGCGTCGCTCCCCACTGTTCGAGCTGCCTCAGGTCACTCATCGTCCACCTCAACGTTCGTCGGATTGCTGTCCCCCAGTGCGGCGCGGGTGGGCCGATCGTGCGCCTGTCCCCGCGGACGCGCGGACCGCGTTCGTGCGGCACGCGGAGTCGACGCTGCGCGTCGACGCCGATGTGCGGGCCCTCGCGGACAGCCAGTTCCGCTTCGTCGCCGGCGTCGCCGGCGACGGCACCGAGATCATCCAGTCGGTCAACCTCCCGGACCGGTACGTCCGGGTCGTGGACGGCGCGGTGCGGCTCGACCTGGTCGGGACCAGCTTCCGCCGGGTACCGCGCACCGCGGGCGTGTCGATCCAGTTGCCCACCGGCGAGTTCCTCACCCACGACCAGGGCCGGCTGACCGCCGGCCCCGCCGACGGCCCCCGCACCCGCTTCCTCCTCAGCTAACCCAATCCTGATCAAGGCGTCCTTCAAGTCGTTAGAGCGACTTGAGGGACGCCTTGATCATGGGGGTTATGATGGCCGGCCGTGACGACAGATGATCGGCGGCGGGACGCGCTGCGCGCGTCGGGCGCCGACCGGCAGCGGGCCGCCAGCGTCCTGACCGCGGCGTTGCGGGAGGGCCGGCTCGACGCGGCCGAGTACGAGTACCGCGCCCAGGCCGTCCAGGACGCCAAGTCGGTCGGCGAGGTCAACGATCTGCTCGCCGACCTGCCCAGCCAGCTCGGCGTCCGGGACTGGGCCGGCCACCTGCGGATCCGGCAGGCCGACCGGGAACAGGCCATCCGCTGGCTCGCCGACGCCCTGACCGAGGGCCGGTTGACCACGGCCGAACACGAGCGGCGGCTCGCCGGGGTCGCGTCGGCGACCACGTACGCGGATCTGCCGAAGATGCTGGACGGCGTACCCGGACCGCCGGACGCGGCGCGCGAAGGTCTCCTGGTCTCGGACGCCGACCGGCAGGCGGTGCTGGATGAGCTGGCGGCGGCCAAGGCCAACGGCCTCCTGAGCGCCGACGAGCACCGCGACCTGGGCCCCGCGATCCGGCGCGCCCGGCGGTACCGTGACCTGGACGCGCTCGCCATCGACCTCGCGGAGCGGGCCGACCCGGCCGAGCGGGGCCGCGCTGTGCGGCGTCTCGACCACGCGCACGCCGCGGGCCAGCTGGACGCGGCCGAGCACGCCGAGCGGGTCGCCGCCGCCC
The DNA here is from genome assembly GCF_036906915.1 of Micromonospora sp. CPCC 206061. Lineage (NCBI taxonomy): Bacteria > Bacillati > Actinomycetota > Actinomycetes > Micromonosporales > Micromonosporaceae > Micromonospora > Micromonospora sp. CPCC 206061. The sequence continues at coordinate 5,234 of NZ_JBAKHX010000160.1, read as the reverse complement.
ACGCGGCCACTCAGGACCGCGAGCTGGCCGCGCTGCTGGCGGATCTGACGCCGGCGACCGGTGGCCGGGCGACGGCCCGGTCGCTGCTGGCGCTGAACCGGCGGCACCGGCTCACCGACGCCGAGCGCGAACTGGCCGCGCAGGAGCTCCAGCACGCGCTGGACGACGGCCGGCTCACCCTCGACGAGTACGACGACCGGGTCCAGAAGGCGTACGCGGCCGGCACCGCCGCCGCGCTCCGGCCGCTGTTGCGGGATCTGGTGGTACCCGACGACCGGCCGCCGGCCGACCGGACGCCACGGCGGCGGCCACGGTTCTGGTGGATCCCGCTGGTGGCCGTGCCGGCGGTGGTGATCGTGGTCGCGGTGGTGGTGGGTGTCGCCGCGTTCATCGACCGCGGCGACGGCGGCGGACCCGCCGGGCGGGACATCGACGTGCTGTGGACCGCGCCGTTCGACCGCCCCTCCAATGTGGTGGGTCAGGGCAGCTGGATCACCGACCGCGCGGTCATCCGGGCCCGACTCGACCGCCTGGTCGCCTACGACCTGGCGGACGGCCGCGTCGCGTGGACCTTCCCGGTGCCGGCCGAGCACGAGCTTTGCACGATGAGCGGCACCGTCGACGGCAACGTCGGCGTCATCGGTTACGCGCCCGCCAGTAGCTTCGAATGCACCACGCTCGTCGCCGTCGACCTGGGCACCGGGCGGTCGTTGTGGCAGCGGCCGCGGCCAGGGTTCGGGGGCGAACACCGGAGCGGGGACGAGGTCGCGGTCGTCGGGGAGACCGCCATCATCCGGGAGCCGACCGGCTTCGTCGCCGTCGACGCGCGCGCCAACACGCGGAAATGGCGGCTGCCGGTCGCGAAGGGCTGCCGCACGTACTCGGTCACGGCCAGCCCCGACGTGGCCGCGCTCGTGTCCGCGTGCGCCAACCGCGCCGCCACGCTCGCGCTCGTCGAGGTGGCGTCCGGCACGGAACGGTGGCGCGCGCCGCTCCGCCTCAGCACCCAGGACGACGGCGACCACGAGTGGGGCAGCACCAAGGCGACGGTCGTGCTCTCCCTCGACCCGGTCGTCGTCCGCACCAGCGACGCGGGCGGCGCGTTCGTCGCGTTCGACGACCAGGGCCGGCGGCGCGCCACCATCGCCCAGGCGCAGGCTGACATGGACCTGGCCGTCGGCGCGTTCCCGTACTCCTTCATGTCGCGGCCGGCGTACCGGGTCGCCGTGCTCGGCGACGTCCTGGCGGCGCCGGCTCGCAAGCCCGGCGAGACCCAGGACACCGCCATCGCCGGCTTCTCGCTCACCGACGGCCGCCGGTTGTGGCTCACCGAAACGTACTACTCGGTGGGGAGTATCGGCGTCGGGGACGGCGCCGTCGTCGCGACGGTCGCCATCGACTTCTTCGACTACCAGCTCAGCGCGGTGTCCCCTCAGGACGGCAAGGTCCGGACCCTGGTGCGGTTCGACGATCTGAAGGAGGAGAAGGTATCCGCCTACGTTTTCGAGCTTCGCCAGGTAGGCGACCGGTACGTCTTCGTCAGCCCCGCGGCCGAAGGCACGCCACCGGTCACCGTGCTCGGCCCTTCATGATCAGGACGTCCTTCAGCATGGAATTCCGCTGTCCCCCCATGAGCTCGCAGCGCTTGATTTCGTGTGACCACACCCCTCAGGGAAGTCGAGGCGGCCAGGTGGGAGCTCCAGGCAGCACCGCAGCGGAGACGACGACATGGCGCTCATTGTTGGCTATCAACGTCCGCATCCCCGTGTGACGCGCCACCTCGACCACGAAGGTTCAAGCGCGGATGGCGGGACTGGGCAGAGCTGCGATGAGCTGGTCCAGTTCGTCGTCGGTGTTGTAGTAGTGCACGGAGGCCCGGACCAGGTCGGGAAGGCCCCGGTTGGGAAGGTCCAAGCGGGCGTAGTCGACCAAGGACACGCTCACGTTGACACCATTGTTAGTGAGGATCTGCTGAATTTGCTGGGCGGGTACGCCATCGATGGTGAAGGTGACGATTCCACAGCGCCGCCGACCTTGATCGTGCACGTGGACACCGTCCTGGCTCTGCAGTTGCGCGCGAAGGCGATCGGCCAAGGCGGTGACGCGCGCCTCGATTGCGTCTAGCCCCCAGGACATGGCGTAGTCCACCGCGACGCCGAGGCCGATTTTGGCGGCGTAGTTAGTCTCCCAGTTCTCGAACCGCCGGGCGTCGGGACGGATCTGGTACCGGTCCGGTGCGGTCCAGGTCGCGGCGTGCAGGTCCAGGAACGGTGGCTCCAACTGGTCGAGCATGCTCCGGCGAACGTAGAGGAAGCCAGTTCCTCGCGGACCGCGCAGAAATTTACGGCCGGTCGCCGACAGCAGGTCGCAGCCGATCCGATCCACGTCCACGGGTAGCTGCCCGACTGACTGGCAGGCGTCGAGCAGGAACGGCACGTTGGCGTCTCGAGCCACGGCACCGACCTCCTCGGCCGGGTTCACCAGGCCACCCTGAGTCGGGACATGCGTCATCGCGACAAGCTTCACCGGGCTCGGACCCTCGCTCAGGCGTCGCCGCAGGTCCGGCACGGACACCTGCCCGGACTCGTCGTCGTCGACAACCTCAACGACGGCGCCGGTGCGAGCTGCGACTTGAAGGAAGGCGATGACGTTGCTGGCGTACTCGGCCCGCGCAGTCAAAATTCGGTCACCGGGCTCGAACCTCAGGCCGTAGAAGGCCATGTCCCACGCCCGGGTCGCGTTCTCCACCACCGCGAGCTCCTCGACGTTGCAGCCGATCAGTCGGGCGATGGCCGTATAGGTGCCCTCAACCTGCTCGGCGGCGGCTGCAGCGGCCTCGTACCCGCCTACCTCCGCTTCCCTCCTCAGGTGAGCGATCACGGCCTCAGTCACCTGCACCGGAGGTAGCGCCGCCCCCGCATTGTTCAGATGAGCCACCCGAGCCGCGCCCGGAGTATCGCGCCGGGCGCGCTCGACATCGAAGATCACGGCCGCAACTATAGCCGGGCAGACCAGCCGTTTCGGTCTGAGTCGAAGGATAACGCCTCCAGCGCAGAAAGGGTGGTCGACGTGATCGGTCTATGCGAGCAGGATCCGCTGTCGCAGGAACGGGAATTCGGCTCGGCCGTACATCTGCCGTCTGAGGAGTTTGACCTTCGTGTTGGCGCCTTCGATAGGGCCGTTGCTGTGGGACACGGTCAGTCCGGCCACGACGGCTGGCAGGTCCATGCGTAGGCCGTGAACGAACGCGTGCAACGCAGGTAGGTCGACATTGTCCATCTTCGACACCGGCAGGGCCGAGCTGTCGCCCCGAAGCTGGGACCAACTGGTGGACGACCTTGACAAGGCCGAGGAGAGGCGTTCCATCGCCTCGTGGAGCCGTTGCCGGGTGGTGGATCGCGGCTGTTCGGTCACTGGGTGCTCCGGTCGAGGACGCGGTCGACTTCCTTGAGCTGGGCCTGGATGCTGCGTCGGTGGTTCGGGGCGAGCGTGTCGGTGTCCAGCATCCGCTGCAGGGAAGACTGCTCGGCGGTCCAGATCGGGATGTGTTCGGCGGCGATGATGCTGTTGGGGCAGCGGCTGGGCTGGCAGCGGTCGAGCAGGGGGCCGCGGTGCCCGTCCGGGATGATGGCGTCTTCCAGGCACTTGGCGCCGATGGGGTCGTCGTCGTTCATGGTGCAGTGGTTGAGCTTGCCGAAGCGGATCGAGATACCGGGTGGGAAAAATTCTTCACCCGCCATGGCACACACGCAGACAACACCGATGCCGCAGTACACGCCTTGCGACAACGACGACTGGACCGCCTGCCGGCCAGGCTCAGGCCAGCCGGCGGGCAGTTCGTCGACTACCTGGTCGCTCAACAGCGCCGCGCACGTCTCTACGGCGGGGCGAGCCTCAGCGACAAGACGATCGCCCACCGCATCAACGTCCTGCTCCAACTTGCCGACCACCTCGATGCCCGGAACATCGACGACTGGGCTGCCGTGGCCGCCGAGGACCTGGAAAGCTTCCTCATCTCCAACACTGCCCAGCGCATTCCGGCGCTGCGCACCTTCTTCGCCTTCACCCGACGCCGGAAGATCACCCTGATCAACCCGGCTGCCGACCTGCGCCGCAGCCAGCGCAAGGGATACGCCGGTCCGCTGACCGAACCTGCCCGGCAGCGGCAACTGCTGGACCGGTGGCGGCGGGAGGACACCGACCCACGCGAACGCGTGGTCGGCCTGTTATGCCTCCTGCACGCAGCCAGCAACAACGACGTGCGTATGCTGACCATCGTCGACGTCGACATCGACATCGACATCGACATCGACATCGACATCGACATCGACATCGACATCGACATCGACATCGACCAGGCATCCGCTCGACTACACAACCGCCGCCACCCGGTGCCGCTCGACCCGCTGACCATCGACGCGATCCGGGCCTGCCTCGAGCAACGCCCGACAACAGCGCCCGACAACCGGTATCTGCTCGTGACACACCACAGCCGGCAGCACAACAGGCCCTGCTCCATCGACTTTCCCGTACGGATCCTCACGACGGTCGCCCCGACGCCCCAGGTCCTACGCCAGACTCGGTTGTCCGATCTCGCCCAGCTTGCCGATCCGCGCATGATGGCCGCGGCCATCGGGATCACCAGAAAGGCAGCTCTTCACTACACGATCGGCAACGATCGCGCGTAGCGGAAGGTCGAGCGGGAACGGGGCGACGTGCGAGCCCTGGAAGGGGCGGGTGGCGATGCGCCACACTTCTCTGCACCAGTCAAGAGAAACTGGACGATCGTGATCGTCTGCGGCAGGTAAGGCGCCCCGTCGATGTCGTGCTTGCCCGTACCGATGCCGGTGCCCTTATCCGGACCTCGCCTTGCCGGCAATCGTGCTGGTGCGTTCGAGCCGCATCCACGTCTCTCGACACACTGGGGCGCCGCGTTCCCTTGAGCGACCGTGAAGCCGGGCGGCTTAACCCGTTACTGGCCCGCCGCCGAGGGTGGGTCTCGATGGGATGCCGAGGTGGACGGGTGCGGCGGTTCGGCATAGGCGCATGGTTTGATCGCGTTTGCTGCGGAGTCGGCTGAAAGTCACATCGATCCCCTCGACCTCACCGAGCCAGCCCTCCTGCGATGCCCGGTCGCGTCGCTCCACCAGGTCGTTCTCGATCGTGTCGAGGTGTCGTCGCTCACGTAATTCCCCGGGGCTGGGCTCAAGTAATTCCCCAGGGTGTGGCCCTCG
>NZ_JBAKHX010000159.1:0-7431 GCF_036906915.1 Micromonospora sp. CPCC 206061 | reverse complement strand
CCGCCCCGCGCTCCGCCCCGCGCTCCGCCCCGCGCTCCGCCCCGCGCTCCGCCCCGCGCTCCGTCGATCAAGGGCAAATGCACGTGGTTCGATCTCTTTTCCGCGTGCGTTTGCCCTTGATCCATGCAGATCTCCTTGATCGACGGTGTTGAGTTGGGCGATCCGGCGCCGCGTCAAGGTCGATTGCCGCGATGGGACGGGCGCCGTTCGGCGCCCTACACGCGACCGGAACCTTGCCGAGTCTGCGCTCCATATGAGCCATAACTCGGCAAGATCTCGGAATCGTGGCGCCGGCCGTCCGCGAGGCCGGTCGGGACCTAGACCCCAACCAGGGGCCGATGCGTTCCGCCCGCGGCTGGCCATGAGGGACGGCACCCACCGTGAGCGGCGCCCGCCCGTTCGCCGGCGCGGCCCGCCTCGCCGCGCGTCGACCAAGGACATCCTCCTCGATCAAGGGCAAACGCACGCGGAAAAGAGATCCAACTACGTGCATTTGCCCTTGATCAGCGGGAGGGGGTGGGGTGGGAGTGGGAGTGGGAGTGGTAAGCGCGGGCCGCGCGGGGCAACGTCTAGCGGGCTACGCGGTAGGCGATGTGGGTTACGCCGTCGCCTTCTGTGATGGAGATCGGGCCTTCGAACTCGACCGGGGCGCCGGCGATCTGGCCGAAGAACGGGATGCCGTCGCCGAGTAGTACCGGCACCAGGTCGACGTGTACCTCGTCGAGCAGCCCGGCATCGAGCGCTTGGCGGGCGATCGTGCCGCCGTTGAGGCCCACGTCCTTGTCGCCGGCCAGATCCTTGGCCTTGGCCACGGCGTCCTCGATGCCGGTCGAGACGAAGACGAAGTTCTCGTCGTCCTCCGGCCGGTCGTCGGGGCGCTTGTGGGTGAGGACCACGGTCGGCGTGTTCAGTGGGTGCCGCCCGCCCCACCCGTTGGTGATGTTGTACAGCGTGCGGCCCACCACCAGGGCCCCGAGGCGCTCCTGCAGCTTGCGCAGGTGTTCAGCGCTGGCCGCCGAGGTGTGGAACGTCATCTCGGGGTTGCCGGTGGGGATCTCGACGTCGCCCCGGTTGTACCACTTGAACAGGTAGTCGAACCCGTCGTGATTTGGGCCGGCGATGAAGCCGTCCAGGGACATCGTCGCGCCGGTCGTTACCTTGCCCATTGTGTTGTTCCCTTCTCGTCAGGTGTGTGTCTACCGAAGCGTCGTCCGGCGCGGGACAGATTCGACACCTTGGTATGTGACCATTTAGTCACCTATTTTGCAGGTATGAGCCACCCACGAGATCCCTAGTCGCGGGTCAGCCACGCTCAACGGGCAGCCCGGCGCCGACCCAGTCTTCGATCCCCGCCGATCGGCGAGCGCCTCGCCGCGGCCGCACGTGTCGTTGGTGGAGTAGGTGACGACGGTCGCGGACCGGTCGGGGAGCACGGCAGGCGCCCGGTCGTCGGCGTCGTCGATGACGAGGTTCACGGCGCCGGGCAGGTGGCGACGGCCGTACGGGGCGGCCGGTAGAGCGTCGACCACCACGGCTGCGCCGTCGGTGATCGGAATCTGGAGTTCCTCGCGAGTGATCGTGTCCGGCATACGGCCATCATGGCCCGATCGATGACCGCCGCCGCCCTCCAGGAAGCGGCACCCGCGTACGCAGATCGGCGTAGCCGATCAAGGGGGATCGCATCGATCAAGGGCAAATGCACGCGGAAATGAGATCAAACCACGTGCGGTTGGCCTTGATCGACGGGGAGAGCGTGCGGCGCCGTGCCGCGGGTGTGGGCCGTGCGGCGCCGTGCCGCGCGGAGCGGGTCGTGCCGCGCGGAGCGGGCTTAGGTGGGGAGGGGGGTGTGGGTGGGGGCCTATGTGGACCAGCGGGCGGCTAGTTCTTCGGGGCGGGGTGGGGGGCCGGGTAATTCGCCGCGGCCTGGGTGGCGCAGGGCTTCGAGGATCAGGGCCAGGTACCGGTGGCGCAGTTCGCCGGTGCGCTGGTCGTTGCCGAGGCGTACCGAGGCGATCTGCTCAAGGATGAGCCCGACGTCGGCGACCTCGATGTCGTCGCGCACGGCGCCCGCGTCGCGCACCCGCCCGATCAGCTGGCGGTTGAGTTCGTCGGCGTGCACCGCGTCGCGGTACAGCTGCTCGTTGGGTGTGAAGGTGCCGGCCAGCCGGATGGTCAGCGACGTTGAGCCGGCGTCGACCACGCGGCGCATGAAGCCGGCGAACGCCGGCCAGGCGTCGCCGCCCGCGTCGAGCTCGTCGACCGCGGCCTGCGCGGCGGCGATGTAGGCGATCAGGCCGTCCGAGCAGAGCTTGCGCAGCAGCTCCTCCTTGCTCGGGTACCGCCGGTAGAGCGCGCTGATCCCGACGCCGGCCCGTTCGGCGACGGCGGCGATCGGCGCGCCCGGGTCGTCGAGGAACACCGCCCGGGCGGCTTCCAGGATCACTTCGTCGTTGCGCGCTGCCTGGGCTTTCCGGCCGCTCAGGGGCTTCGTCATGACCCCAGCATACAGCGGAACGAAAAATTCTGTTCCGCAACTACTGGAACGGACTGTTCCGCTCTGCTAGTCTGAGAACAGAACGATCCGTTCCGCTTGAAATCGCAGGTAGGGGAGTTAGTCATGAAAGCCAAGAGCCCGTGGGTGGGACTTTTCGCCATCCTGGCCGCCACGTTGATGAACCTGCTGGATTCGACGATCGTCAACGTCGCGGCGCCGGCGATCCACGCCGAGCTCGGCGGCTCGTACACCGCGCTCCAGTGGATCGCCGCCGGCTACACCCTCGCCCTGGCGGTCGGCCTGCTGACCGGCGGCCGGCTGGGTGACATGTTCGGCCGCAAGCGGATGCTGATGATCGGCATAGTCGGGTTCGTCGCCGCGTCGGTCGTGTGCGCGGCCACCCCGACGATCGAGACGCTCGTCATCGCGCGGGTCGTGCAGGGGCTCTTCGGCGCGGTGATGATCCCGCAGGGCTTCGGGCTCATCCGCGACCTGTTCCCGCCGGACCAGATGGGCAAGGCGTTCGGCGTGTTCGGCCCGATGATCGGCCTCGCCACCATCCTCGGCCCGGTCGTCGCGGGCGTGCTGGTCGACGCCGACGTGTTCGGCACCGGGTGGCGCATGATCTTCGCGATCAACCTGCCGCTGGGGGCGTTCGCGCTGCTGGCCGGCCGGATCGCGCTGCCGGACGCGGCACCCGGCCAGACCGCCGGTCGCCCGCGCACCCTCGACCTGCCCGGCGTCGTGCTCGCCGCCGTCGCGATGTTCGCCCTGGTCTTCCCGCTGGTGCAGGGCCGCGAGCTGGGCTGGCCGGCCTGGTCGCTGGCGCTGCTGGTCGCGTCGGTCCCGCTGATCGGTGGCTTCGTGGCGTACCAGATCCGCCGTCGCCGCTCCGGCGCCACCCCGCTGGTCGAGCTGAGCGTGTTCGCCAAGCGCTCGTACACCTCCGGTGTCGCCTTCGTGGTCGTCTTCTTCGGAGCGATCGTCGGCTTCTCGCTCGCGGTGGGCCTGTTCCTCCAGCTTGGCCTCGGTTACAGCCCCACCCGCGCCAGCCTGACGATGGCCGCCTGGGCGGTCGGCGCGTTCCTCGGCTCCGGCTTCAGCGCGGGCTCGGCCGCCAAGCTCGGCCGGCGCATCCTGCACGTGGGCCTCGCCATCATGACCGTGGGCACGGCCGGCGTGTACGTGGTCTTCGAGCGCTACGGCACCGAGATCGGCACCTGGACGCTGACCGCGCCGCTGTTCGTCTTCGGGCTGGGCATGGGCATGATCTTCGTGCCGCTGTTCGACATCATCATGGGCGACATCGAGGACCGTGAGGTGGGCTCGGCCGCGGGCATGCTCGAGTCGATCCAGCAGCTTGGCGCCTCGGTCGGCGTGGCGGTGCTCGGCACGGTGTTCTTCGGGATCGCCCGGCCTACCACCCAGCAGACCGCGCACGGGATGCTCGACGCCGGCACCGCCGTCGACGCCGCCACGGCGGTCACGCTGCTGACCATCGTGCTCTCCGTGGCGGCGTTCGGGCTCGCGTTCCTGCTGCCGCGCAAGGCGCGCGCTCACGCGGTACCAGAGGAAACGGCCCCGGAGCGCGAGCTGGCGCTCGTTGCCTGACCACCCCCGGGCGGTGACCCGCCGGCCTTATGCCGGCGGGCTCACCGTCATTTTGGCCGCCGTACGTACCGGCGCAGCAGCGGCCACGCGAGGATGACCACGATGGCGGCGTAGATGAGGTACGAGACGGGACCGCCGAGCAGGCCGGACAGGTCTCCACCGGAGAGCTGCAACGCCATCCGGCCCTGGCGTTCCGCGATCGGGCCCAGGATGACGCCGACGATCAGCGGCAGCACGGGCAGGCCGAAGCGGCGCATGCCGAACCCGAGCGCGCCCAGGATCAGCAACAGGAACAGGTCGAACGGCTGGGCGTTGACCGCGTAAGCGCCCATCGAGGCGAAGAACAGGATGCCCGCGTACAGGTAGTGGCGCGGGATCTGCAGCAGCTTCGCCCAGGCGGGTGCCAGCGGCAGGTTGAGCACGAGCAGCAACAGGTTGCCGACGAACAGGCTCGCGATCAGCGTCCAGACCAATGTGGACTCCCGCTCCAGCAGCAGCGGACCCGGCTGGATGCCGTACGACTGGAAGGCCGCGAGCATGACGGCGGCGGTCGCGTTCGTGGGCAGGCCGAGCGCCAGCATCGGCACCAGGGTGCCGGCGGCCGAGGCGTTGTTGGCCGCTTCCGGACCGGCGACGCCCTCGATCGCGCCCTTGCCGAACTCCTCCGGGTGCTTGCTGAGCTTCTTCTCGGTGGCGTACGACAGGAAGGTCGGGATCTCGGCGCCGCCGGCCGGCATCACGCCGAACGGGAAGCCGAGCGCCGTGCCGCGCAGCCACGGCTTCCACGAGCGTCGCCAGTCGTTCCTGCCCAGCCACGGCTGCCCGACCGGGATCACCTCGCTGGCCTTGCGGCGCAGGTGCGCGGCCACCCACAGCGCCTCGCCGACGGCGAAGATGCCGACCGCGATGACCACGACGTCGATGCCGTCGGCGAGCTGCGGGATGTCGAGCGTGAGTCGCTGCTGTCCGGTGACCCGGTCGATGCCCACGAGGCCGATGACCAGGCCGAGCAGCAGGGAGGCGAACCCGCGTATCCGGGAGGCGCCGAGCACCGCGCTGACCGCGATGAAGCCGAGCACCATGATCGCCAGGTAGTCGGGGGCGCCCAGGTCGATCGCGAACGACACCATCATCGGCATGACCAGCACCAGCAGCAGCGTGCCGATCGTGCCGGCGACGAACGAGCCGATCGCCGCGGTGGCCAGGGCCTGCGCCGCGCGGCCCGCCTTGGCCATCTTGTTGCCCTCGATCGCGGTCACCACCGACGACGACTCGCCCGGGGTGTTGAGCAGGATCGACGTGGTGGAGCCGCCGTACATGCCGCCGTAGAAGATCGCGGCGAACATGATGAACGCCTGCGCCGGCTCCATCCCGTACGTGACCGGGAGCAGCAGCGCGACCGTCATCGCCGGCCCGATCCCGGGCAGTACGCCGACGGCGGTCCCGACGGTGACGCCGATGAGCGCGATGAGCAGGTTCATCGGCGTGACGATGTTGCCGAACCCGTCGAGCAGGTTCGTCAGGTTCTCGATCACAATATTCCTTGGAGGATGCCGGCCGGAAGGTTGACGCCTAGCCCGATCGCGAATCCGTAGAAGGTGGCCAGCGACAGCGCGATCGCGATCGCCAGCGTCAGGACGTACCGCCGGCTGCCCAGCGCGAACGCAGCCCCGAAGAACAGCAGCGACCCGCTGATCACCCAGCCCAGCCGCTCGATGAGCAGCGCGTTCACCACGAACGCGGCGACGAGCAGCAGCACGGTGCGCCAGTCGATCGGCGAGGCGAGGTCGACGTCCTCGCCGCCCTCCGGCTCGCCCGTCCCGCCCCGGGTCACGTCCAGCGCGTACACGGCGGCGACCACGATCAGCAGCACGCCCAGCAGCATCGGCACCGGACGCGGACCGATCGGGTCGTTGCTGCTGGTGGCGTGGCCGATCTGGACGGCGTCGACGAGTACCAGTACCCCGACGAGGGCGAGGAACGCGCAGACGCCGTACTGGGCGCGGTCCCGCGCGGCGGCCCGGCCGGACCGCCGCTCGGGCGTCGTGGTCGCGGAACTCATACCAGGCCCAGGCCGGTCAGGATGTCGGCGACCGCCTTGTCCTGCTCGGTGAGGAACGTCGCGAACGCCTCGCCGGTGACGAACGCGTCCGTCCAGCCGCGCTTGGCCAGCTCGGCCTTCCAGGCGTCGCTGTCGTGCACCTTGGTCAGTACGTCGATCCAGGTCTGCTTGTCGGCGTCCGAGATGCCGGGCGGTGCGACGACGCCGCGCCAGTTGGTGAAGACCAGGTCGATGCTGGACTCCTTCAGCGTCGGCACGTCCTTGAGCGCCTCCTGGCGCTGCTCGCTGGTCACCGCGAGCACCCGGAGCTGGCCGGCCTCGACCTGGTCGAGGAACTCGCCGAAGCCGCTCGCCCCGAACGCCACCTTGCCGCCGAGCACCGCGGGCAGCAGCTCGCCGCCGCCGTCGTACGAGACGTAGTTGACCTGCTTCGGGTCGATGCCGACCGCCTTGGCGAGCTGCATCGGCAGCAGGTGGTCCGGGCCGCCGGGGGAGGAACCGCCGCCGACCGCGACCTTCTTCGGGTCCGCCTTCCAGGCGGTCACCAGGTCGGTGATCGTCTGGTACGGCGAGTTCTTCGGTACCACGATCGCGCCGGACTCTTCGATGACCTTGGCGAGGGCGGTGGTCTGCGTGAGCTTCGCCGTGGACTTCTGGGTGTACGAGGCGCCGACGACGCCCAGACCCATCTGCATGGCGAGCTTGCCGTTGCCCTTTTCGTTGACCGTGCGCTGGAGGCCGACGGTGCCACCGGCGCCGGACAGGTTGAACACCTCCACGCCAGAGGCGATCTTGGCGTCCTCCATGACCTTGGCGATCGTGCGGGCCGTGGTGTCGTACCCGCCGCCCGGGCTGTTGGGCACCATGAGCCGCAGGTCGGTGACCGGGCCGCTGCTGGTGCCGGACGTCTCATCCTTGTCCGCCGTCGCACCACACGCGCTAAGCGCTGTGACAGCGATCAGCGAGGCGGCGGCGACCAGCGCCTTCGTCATATTTTTCATCGCGGTTTCTCTTTCGTTTCCGAATGAGGGGGCGCGATGATGGTGGACCCAGCGTGTGTCCCACGTCACCGTTTTGACCACAGCGATGTTTACGAACATTGTGGTCACACGCGCCGTGCGCCGCGTCGCCCCGGCCCGCTTCCGCGCCCCGGCCCGCTTTCGCGCCCCGGCCCGCTTTCGCGCCCCGGCCCGCTTCCGCCGATCAAGGGCAAACGCACGTGGTTTGATCTCTTTTCCGCGTGCATTCGCCCTTGATCGATGCG
>NZ_JBAKHX010000158.1:0-7500 GCF_036906915.1 Micromonospora sp. CPCC 206061 | reverse complement strand
GTGCTTGTCGTGGCCGCCATGCCCACCGTGCGCGTCGGCACCGTGTGTGCCGTGGGTGCCGTGCCCGGCATGCCCCGCGTGAACGTCATGCTGGCCGTGGCCGTGATGCTGCTTGGTAGCAGGCATCGCCGCGTGGTCAGTGTCGTGGTGCTGCATATGGATCCCCTCCTGACCACCTGACTATACCCCCCTGGGGTATTACCGCAAGGGTCGGTGACGAATCTGTCGGCGGGTTTCAGATGCTGCTGAAGGCGCAGATCCGTTCTCGCCGGCATGCCCGTCGTGGGTTGTGTCAAACCGCCCACGTGGAGGTTCGCTCGGAGAGGCGCGCGGCGATGGGCCGTATCCGACGCCGTCGTTGCCGATATGTGGCCAAGTAGCAGGCCCGGTAGCAGTTGTGGGCCGCGAAGATCTACTAAGTCTCATAGTGTATGCCCGCATCTCCGGTGGTCTCGTGCCACTTCGCGGGCGCATGTGTAGGCCCTTGGCCTCTGGGTGTAGGTGGGCGCCAGTCATGCGCATGCCGCTTTCGCGCGGCCACGCCCGCAGGTCACTGTGGTCGCGGCTGGCCTGTGTTCACCCTCTGCCAGGTGCTGTGTGTCTGCGCACTGTGGAGGCACTGTCGAAGCGGGACGCGTTCGACGCCGCCTGCTGCGCGAGTATCACCGATACGACCGCTGTCTGGGACGGGTCAGTGTGTGGGTCGCAACGCGGCTAGCGTCACCATGACGAGCCGGTGGACCGCCGCGTCGGAGGGCAGGTTATTGGCGGCGGCAAGGGCGTGGAGGCAGAAGTTCGCTAGCTCGTCGGGTGCGACGTCGTCGCGGACCGAGCCGGTCGTCGCGGCCTCCGCCAGCAGGTCTCGGATCATGTCGCGGACCTGCGTCTGCGCGTGTGCGAGGTGCTCGTCGTGGTGCAGCATTGCCGCGAGTGCGGTGTCGTGGCCGCTGTGGCGGTGGTGGGACAGGACGGCGTACGCCTCGAGGACGGTCCTGAGCCGAGCGCCAGCGTCGCCGGCGCCGTCCCGTACCTCGGCCAGGTGGGCCAGGTGTGCGGTGATCTGCCGTTCGTGCCAGGCGAACAGGATCGCCTGGACATCCGGGAAGTATTTGTACAGGGTGGCCCGGCCGATTCCCGTCGCTTCGGCGATCTGCGACATCGTCACGGATAGCAGCCCATGATCGGCCACCAGGGCCGCGGTGGTGTCCAGTATCGCGTCGCGCACCTCGCGGCGGTGCGCCTCGATCGTCTGGTTCCACAGCCTCGGCACGACGCCAGCATACGCTACGACGGAGCCGTGACGTTGTGGCTTGACAGCGACATAGTGTCTCGTAAACTCGCGTATGGGTCTAGTCGACAGCGAGGGAGCAAGACCGTGGCTGAAGCACCGCGCTATCCGGACGGCGACAACCGTGAGGAAAGGCCCGCTGACGCGCTGAGGCGATCTGAATCCGCAGCTGGCATGCCTCGCTGGGTGAAGGTGGTGGGGATTATCGCGATCGTGGTCGCCGTGCTGGTCCTGGTGATGCTGTTGACCGGGCTCGGTGGCGAGCACGGTCCTGGCCGGCACAGTGCGGCGGGTGCGGAGCATGGCCGTCAGCTGCCGGCGATGGGCGTTGTCGATGGCGGCTATGCGTCGGCGGGCGTGCGCCGATGACGATGGGCCCTGGTGTGCGCAGGTTCATGCTGACCGTCCATGTCACGACGTCGGTGGGATGGCTCGGTGCGGTCGCCGTGTTCCTCGTCCTTGGCGTCGTCGGCATGACCAGTCGGGATGCCGCGATCGTGCGGGCGGCCTATCTGGTGATGGAACCTACCGCGTGGTTCGTTCTCATCCCGCTGTCCTTCGCGTCGCTGCTCACCGGGCTGATCCAGTCGCTGGGTACCGCGTGGGGGTTGGTGCGCCATTACTGGGTCTTGTTCAAACTCGTCATCAATGGCGGCGCCGTGGTTGTGCTGCTGATGTACACCAGGACGCTCGCTTCCCTGGCGGACGCGGCGGCACGACCCGAATTCTCCAGCGATGATCTTGGCGCGATGCGGGTCTCTCCCACGATCCATTCTGGGCTCGCGCTGATCCTGCTGTTGGCGGCCACGGTGCTGGCGGTTTACAAGCCGCGCGGCGTGACCCCGTACGGCCACCGCAAGCAGCGCGAACGCCAGATGCCAGCGCGGCGGTCCGGCCGGAGTGCGCTGGCGCAGCCATAGCCGGCACCCTTTTGGCGTCCGGGTCTATAGCCCGGGCGTGTGGCCCCGGGCTGGTGGTTACTGGCTCGCCGAGCTCAGGTAGCTGGCCGGGTCCTTCTCGAACGCCCGCTGGCATCGGGGTGCGCAGAAGTAGTAGGTCTGCCCGTCGTGGCTGGTGCTCGCTGCCGCGGTGGCCGGATCGATCGTCATGCCGCATACGGGGTCCACGGCCGAGATTTCGGTGGCGCTCTGGCCGGTGGTGGAGCAACAGGAGCAGTCCGTCCCGCTGGCCTCAACCTTGATCGCCAGGTTCTTCTTCACCGCGGCTCCTTACCATAGGGGGGTATGGTAGGCGAACGATAGCATGGTCCGGCGCTGGTACCATAGGGGGGTATGTTGGCTGCGCCACATGGGTGGCGGGGCCGGGCAGTGAAGAGGGCGGCATGGAAACGATCGCACTGGATAGCCAGCACGGCTACATCCACAACAAGGACGACTACCTGCGGCGGCTGCGGCGCATCGAGGGCCAGGCTCGGGGGCTGCAACGGATGGTCGAGGAAGAAAAGTACTGCATCGACATCCTGACGCAGGTTTCCGCCATGACGAAGGCGCTCCAGTCGGTCGCGCTGGGGCTGCTCGACGAGCACCTCAGTCACTGCGTCGTCCAGGCGGCGGCGGCCGGCGGCTCCGAGGCTGAGGAGAAGGTCCGTGAGGCGTCCGAAGCCATCGCCCGGCTGGTTCGCTCCTAGGCTCCGGTCGCCGCGTAGGTCCGCCACCGACGGGATCCCGTCGCTATGGCGCGGCGGCAAGCCATCCCAGACTCTTGGCGGCTCCTAGGCCCTACTCGGTGGTGGCATGGCTGCCGTGATCGCTGACTTGGGCGTCGAACCAGGCGTGTAACGCCGTCACGAGCGCGGAATCGCCGGTGGTGTAGGTGATCCGAGCACCGTCCGGTGTGTCCGTGTAGACGACGTCGATCCGTCCGGCGCTGTCGCGCAGCGCGGCGAGCCCAGGCATCTGCTGACCGTGGATTTGGCCGGGGTCGGTGAAGCGGCCTTGCCGGAACTCCTCGGTTTCGTGCTGCAGGTGCTCTCGGATGAGGTTGACCTGGGTCATATCGGCGGGGTCGTCGGCGACCACGGTCTGCACGCCGCCGGTCGCGTTCTTGGCGAACCGGTGTGTCGTGCGCTCCAGGTCGAACGGCATCACCGAGGCTCCTCGTTCGGCGACGTCGGCTTGCCGGTCCGTGCTTGCGGCCGGTGGCGGTTGGTCGCGCGATTCTTGTGCGCAGCCAGCCACCGCGAGTGCTGCACCGGCGGTGAGTGCCGCCAGCCGGCAGGCTCGTCGCGACGCTGTGGGGATCATTCGGTTGCCTCCGCCAAGGTTTGCAGCGCGCGCACGACGGCGGCGCGCTCATCGTCCGGGACACGTTCGAGTAGCGCGTCCAGCCGTTGTCGGCGGGCCTCGGCCAGGCGTTCTGCGGCCGTGCCGCCGGCGTCCGTGAGCTCCAGCAGCACACCGCGGCCGTCGTCGTCCGCCGTGTGCCGCTGCACCCAACCGCGACCCACGAGGTTGGTCACCAGGCGGCTGACGGTGCTCTTCTCCAGCCGCAGTCGCCGCGCCAGCTCCACCTGGCGCAGCCGACCATCGCGCGCGATCTCGGTCAAGGCGTGCGCTTCGGACACCGGAAGCGGCTGACCACAGGGCGTGCGATCCGGCTGGTGCAGACCAAAGTTGCGCACGAAGCGCATCAGGGCGTCCTGCGCCGCCACCACATCGGTGGATTGTTCGACCTCGGTCATGGTTCGACCATACAACCAAGCGGTTCGATGATGCAACCATTAGTCAGTTGTCGGTGGCGGCGACGTGCGCGGCGCGACACTGGTCCCCCTGACGTGATCGGAGCGTCTCTCCAGGGCTCCATATCGGACGGACTGCAAGGGTGATCGGGACGTCCGCTGAGCAGTGAACTGCTGCGCGGACGCCCCGATCAGAGACTGCTGTAAGAAGCGGCTGATCCTCTGCCGTCAGGCCCAGATCACCAACGTGAAGACCGTGTCCCTACCAACTTTGCGCTCATATGTCGCCGTACTCCCGGGCGCCTTGGAACCCTCGACCATCCGACCCCACGACGTCGGTGAGTTGGTCAGCTGGGACAGCGGGCTGGCGGCGACGCTGGTGGTGTTGAACGAGTCGGTGTGCGAGTAGATCGTCTGGAGCTGGGCGAAGTCGTGCGCGTTCGGGTGCTCGTTGTTCGGCGGCCCGTCCGGGTCTCGGGTGTAGTCCATGCACGTGCCCAGGTTGGCGTTGGTCTGGTTCTCGTCCTGGTGGGCGAGGCCAAACGCATGTCCGACCTCCTGGCACATCACCAGGCGCCGGTAGGGGGCCGTGTTGTAGGTCGCCTGGTTGAAGTAGGTGTCGTTGACCTTGACGTAGGCGCTGGTGATGTGCGACCCGCTGACCGAGATGGACGCGATACCAAGCCAGCCGTTGTTTCCATAGCTGCCGTTGCAGACCTCGACGTGTCCGCTCGCGGGCGTGCAGCTGGACCGGCTGCCGAACGAGCCGTTGACGATGGTCGTGTTGAGCACTGTGGAGGTGGTCCAGTCAGCGGATGCGGTGGACAGGTACGACGTCCACGCGGAGGTGACGTTGTTGTCCAGCTCGACCGTGAACGGGTTCGCCGTACGCGCCCAGTGGTAGTTGCCCCAGCGGTGGTTCGCCTGCGCGGCACCGGGGAGCATGACGACTGCGAGTGCGACTACGGCGGCGGTGACCGCGGCAGCCATTCTTCTCGTGCGCACCTGTGACTCCTATGTGCGTTAGTAGTACGGGGATGACCAGAGCGTGTCACCGGCCGTACATCAACACAACTGCATGTGCGGATGTGCGCCATACCATCTTCGGCGCAGATTCCCATAACGCTGCAATGCTGGCGGCGACAGATGGCATGTCGACATGCGAGCGGCCCGACGATCAAGGCGTCAAGTTCGGACACCACAAAGGCCGCCAGGACGAGGCTTATCCAGGGCCCTGTGGCCGCCGTCCCGCGATCGGGAGCTGGCGGTCTCGTCGCTCTATCCGGTTCTCAGTGCCGCTTGCTCGCTATGGCAACCGCTAACCGGCAACAGGTTCGCATCCGTGCCTTTGGTGGCGGCTTGAAGGGTCGAACGGACGCCGACTCATTGGTTGGGGGTTGGCGACTGGGTCGGCGTGCCGGTCGGTGGCGACGCCGGCGCGGCGCTTGATGTCGCGGGAGCGGCGGTTGCCTGGGTCGGGGGCGTCGGCGTAGGGGTCGGCGTTGCAGTCGTCGGTCGTGGTGTTGGCGGTGTGGGTGGCGGCGTCGGTGGCGTTGGCGGCCGGGTGGTGCTTGGTGGTGTGGTGGGCGGCGTGGTTGGTGGTGTGGTTGGCGGTGTGGACGTCGGCGGCCTGGTGGTCGGCGGTGGGGCGGGTGGCGTACTGGTCGGTGGCGTGGACGGGGGCGTGGTGGTGGGTGCTGGCACCGCGCCGTAGATCCGGGTTGCGGCGAAGAACCGTGACCACCACACGCTGGAAACCTTGACCTTGCTTCGGCTGTTCGGCGCGTGGACCATCTTGCCGTCGCCGATGTACATGCCCATGTGATGGATGCTGGTCCAGCTGCTGCCCGAGGCGAAGAAAACCAGGTCGCCGGGCAGCAGCGCCGATCGTGAAACGGAGTTTTGGCGCGTGGCGTAGTACTGGTCGCGGGACACCCGAGGCAGCTGGTAGTAGCCGACTGAGCGGTACGACGCCCACGTCAGTCCGGAGCAGTCGTACGTGTCGGGGCCTTCCGTGCCCCAGACGTACTGCTTGCCGAGCTGTTTGAGCGCGAACTGGAGGGCGGCCAGCGCCTTCGGATGAGCGGCCAGCCCTGCGACCGTCTGGCCGTCGAGGTATTGGGAGCCCAGACGCTGGTCCTGCGCCTCGCGTTGCTGTTCTATCAGCGCATACTCGGCGGCGTTGCGCTCGATCAGGTCGGCGAGCGCCGCCTCGTTGAGCTTGTACGTGGTCTCCAGCGTGGTGAACTGGTTTTTCGCCTGCTCTGAGCGGGCAAGCGCGGCACCGTGTGCCGCGAGTGCGACGCGTTCGGCATCTTTGGCGCGAGCCACCTCCCGGTCCACGGCGTCGGTGCCGGTGGTGGACTGTTCGCCCCGCTGGATGCGGCTAAGCTCGCGCAGGCTGTGCAGGTCGGAGCCGAAGACACCGGGTGGCAGCTCAGCGGCCCGCCTGAACGCCTCGCCGGCGGCGCCATCCGCGGCGGTCTCGGCCCCGGCGACCGCGTCGCGGGCCTGCTGCAGCTGCTGCTCAGCAACCTTGAGGTCGGCTCCGGCCTGGTCACGTTCTAGGCGCCGCTTGACCAGCTCCTCCGCCAGTGCGGCTACCTGCACCTCGGCGTTGGAGATCTGGGCGGCGAGCGGCCCGCTCGCCGAAGAGGTACCTGGAGGCGTGGTGGCCGCAGTGGTGCCGGGCGCGGCTTGACCGGGTAGCTGGAGCGGTCCCGCCGGGACAGGTCGGGACCCGGCGTCGGGAACCGTGCCCGGCGAGGCCGGCTCGGCGTATGCCGGGGTGGCGAGAGCGGCCGTGAAGGCGGCCCCCAACATGACCGAGCGCGCAAGGGGTCGCAGTGCTGAGCCTCTTGCGGGTCGTTGGGGTTGATGCCTGGCGGTGGGCCGCACGATGCGCCTCCCCGTAACGGTTCTGGTGGGACGATGCCGGCGCCTTGGACGTCCCTGGTGCAAGGGGAGCCCGGGGCAGGTGCGTGATCCTTCGCGCTGCACCGTCGTAGCCGACATGAACCTCGGTACTACTATCCGCGATAGTAAGTCGTTTCACTGGGAGATCGCTAGGGCTCGGACCGCAGCGGCGTCGCGGGTGGTCCGATGGCAAGGCGGTGCGGAGGCTGGTGATCCAAGCGATGACCTCCGAGCCCGGGCAGTGTGCCGCCGAGGCGGTCGGCGATGAAACAGGCCAGGGTACGGCGGAACTGTCGGGTTGTTAGCGGCCTGGGCTGGCGCCGGTTGATGCGCTCACCTAGCGCAGCGTTCGTCTTCTGGTTGTCGCATCACCGAGTCGACGTGGCTGTCGACGGCGAAGGTGGACGACCTGCAACTGCGCAGCAACGCCGTTGTGCGCCCCAGTGGTCAGTTGCGGGGCCAGACGCGGACCGGCACCTGAGGAAACGCCGTCGTCAGGAAGTGTTCGGTGACGCTGCCGCGCAGGAGGCAGTCGGGCCAGGTGTCGAGCACTTCGGGCAGTGTGCGGTGGCCGAGGGTGAGCTGGAGCAGAGCGCCG
>NZ_JBAKHX010000157.1:0-7542 GCF_036906915.1 Micromonospora sp. CPCC 206061 | reverse complement strand
TCTGGAAACCATCGTGGATCGGCAGGTTGCTGCCTTCCTCACACGTGTTCGGCTCCTTGTTCAACGGCGGCGGCGCGGTGGTGGTCGGCGCCTGCGTGGAGGGCTGGTTGGGGCCCTGCGTGCCGTTGTTGTTGCTGGGTGGTGTCGTGGGTGCCCCCGTACCCGTACACGCCTGGCCGTCACCCCAGTAGTTCCGGACCGTGCGACCGTTCTGGCGGGTCTGCGTGACGTTCTGCTGGCCCTCCGGCGCGGTGCCGTTCGGAGCCGGGCGGCAAGCGGCCGGTGCACGCCCTCGGTTGCGCTCGCGCGCGGACGAGACCTGAGTCACGGTGATGATGCCGCCGAACACCACGAGCGTCGCTAGCACACCGATGATGCGCTTGGTCCTACTGCTCATGGTCGAGCTGCGCCGTTGTGCCGACCTGTACATGTGGGGATACCTTCTCCTTCTCATCGAGGGCGGCGCGGTGGGCAGGCGTCGTCCAGTTGAGGTTTTGCCTCTCTGCTACACACGATGTCCGGAACGGGTGCCGACCTACGCCTACGGGATTGACATTCGCGACGAGTTCGCACCACGTTTTTCTGCGATCCCAACCTAAAAGCGCAGCTCTATAAGTGTCAAGCCGAGAAGAAGGAATTAAGCTTTCCGCACTTTCCTTAAAGGAAATTTATGCCGGAGCGTTCAACGCTATGGCATCCCCCGTTCGGATGATGCCGACGGTTCAGCGTCGGGCAAGATTTTTTAACTTCCCAGGTCAGAAGCGCGCGAACGAGCGGAGGGGCATCCGCGGCCCGTACCGGGGTGCTGCAATTCCCGCTTTTTCCAACAGCACACAAACGCGTCCGCGGTGCCCCGGAAATGGCGCCAACAATGCGAGCATCCGGGCGTCGTCACCGCGCGGTTCGCCAGCCAATGCCCAGGCCACGGTGTTGGGAATGTGGTAGTCGCCGATCGATACCGCGTCGGCGTCGCCGAAAACCACCCGTACCACCTCCGCGGCTGTCCACGGCCCGATGCCGGCGATAGCGACCAGGCGCGTGGTGGCTTCCGTACTGTCCGCGCATTTCTCAAGCCGCGCGGCGGCCGCGGCGGCCCGGCGAAGCGTGTCGGCGCGCCGCTGCTCCACCCCAAAGGGGTGGAAGACCCAGTACGGTGCCGCGGCGACCGCCGCCGCGTCGGGCGGCAGCCACAACCGCTCCACCGGCCCGGGCGCCGGCTCGCTGAAGTGCCGCACCGCCTTCACGTACCCGCGGTAGGCCTCCTTGCCGGTGACCTTCTGTTCGAGGATGGCGCGCAGCAGCCGGGGAAAGAGTTGGCCGGTTGCCGGCAGCCGGAGGCCGGCGTGGGTGCGCGCCAGGCGCGCGACCAGGGGATGCGCGGCGGCGAGGTCAGCGAAGCCGCTGACGTCGTCGTGCAGACCGGCCACCGCATCGGCCTGGTCGAGCAGCCAGGCGGCGCCCGGCCCGTATCCGGTCGCGGCGATCTGGTGGCCGTCACGGCGCAGCGATAGCGTGCCAGGACCGTCTGGTGTGCGGCTTGCGTACCAGAATGCGCCGTCGACGAAGCGGGCGCATGGGTCATGCTGGCCCATTGGCAGCAGCCCGACCGACCCTGCCAGGTGGTAACCGTCTGGCGGCGTCAGCACCCGATGCACGACCAAACTCTGCCACGGGAGCGAAGTGGCTGGTAGGCTTCCCCAACCCTGAAAGGGGCCGCACAGACGCGAGCACCGGGACACGGACGGGGTGTCCCGGTGCCGCTCTCTCCGGAGCGCTTGCGTCAGACCCGGCTGGTCAGTGACCTCTCCCTTCGCCTGGTGTTGGTCTCCGGGTCCTTTTGTAGTGCGCCAGTTGGGGGACTAGCGCCGCGCCCTCGGCTGGTGCACGTCCCGCGCCGTCCATCGTGGGCTCTCCAGCACGATGGGGGGCGGGGCGCCCGCCGGGCGGGCAGTGCGACACGAGCGCTCCGGAAAGTCTTACCGTGGGCGGAACAACTTGAAGGTCGTCACGCCGCCGGCCACCAGGGCGACCAGCAGCACCACCCAGATCACCGTCGGGTTCACCCCCGTACCGTTGGCGGAGCCGGTGGCGATCGCGTTGTCAAGGAAGCCACTGCCCTGGGCGTTGGTCACCTTGGGGTCGGGCGGCAGCGGCAGGTCTGAGTACTTCACCAGGCCCGTGCTCTCCAGCAGGGTCAGGTGGGTGAGCACGAACTTGTTGGAGTCCTGCGCGAGCTGGCGCACCACGTCGTTGCGGGTGCCGGTGCGCACCTGGGCGATCACCGGAAAGACCTTGCCGTGCGCCGCGCGCAGCCGGTCGACGAAGACCTGGTCGAAGTCGGCGCCCGCCTGGGCCTCTTCCATCTCCGCCAGCCACTTCTGCTGGTCGCCGTTGGGCTCGTTGGGCAGCTGGTAGTTGAGCTTGTTGGCCGCCGCGACCACGAGCCGGTCCAGCTCGGCGTGCTGCTTGGCGATCTCAGCGCCGACCTGGCGTACCCGCACCCGGCCGCCCTTCTCGGCGGCCATGTTGCCGGCGGGCATCTCCCACAGCCCCGCCAGCCGGACGGCCGACAGCAGGTTCTTGTCGGCCGCGGTGAGCGGCGTGTCGGGCGCCGCCTGCGCCGCCACGGGCATCGCCAGTATGCCGATGGCCAGCCCGGTGAGGACGGCCGCCGCCCGACGCGCCGCAGGTGCCGCGAGTCGTCCCGTGAGCATCTCTGAACCTCCAGGACCGGTGCTTGAACAAGCGATCGACGAAGCTGAAGAAACCGTAAAACGGCACTCCCAGGACCGTCAATCTCACCTGCGAAAAATAGGGAACTCTTAGGTGGCATTTAAAGGGAACTTATGCCGTCCAACTTCAACGCTGAGACATCCGCCGTTCGGCTGATGCCGGACGGTTTTGAATTGGCACAGAAACGCGGTGGCCGGCCGCACCATAATGGCCACGACCGGTCACCGCGTCATTTCTCTGCGCTTAGTAGCTGTAGCCGCTCTCGGAGCTTTCGCCGTCCTTGGACTCGTCGTCCGCGGGCGGCTCGACGGCCTTCGGCGTACCGGTCGGGAGGCAGGTCAGGTTGCGCTTGCCGTCCGGCGCGACGACGAACCACGTGCCACCCACGCCCTGGCCTCTCCACTGGCCAGGCTTGGTGTCACCGATGTACCGGTACAGCGCCCAGTCGCCGAGGGTCAGCTGCTTGGTGCCGTCGGGCCGGGTGATGACGCCGAGCTTCTCGTCGTCGATACCCACCAGGTCGGGCTTGCCGTCCTCGGTGTACGCAGGCGGCCAGACCTTCTGGCACTTCTCGACGCAGTTGCTGGCCGGCGGGTTGACGGTGTCCTTGTCGAAGCGGTACAGCGTGAAGCCGTCCTGGTCGACGACCACCGTGCCCATCCGCGGGAGCTTCTTGGCGGTCAGTTTCGTGGTGAGGTCTTCGGCGGCGACATCCTTGGTTGGCTCTTCGGCCGTGTCCTCGGCGCCTTCCGAAGTTTCGGGCGTCGGAGTCGCCTCCGCCGCGGCGGCTGCCTGGTTGGCCACCTCAACCTGGTCGCCATTGTTCTGGTCGTAGCCGGTCGGGGCACAACCAGCCAGGGCCAGTGCGGCGGCACCTGCCAGAGCGCTCACGACGAGAGCGGTCCGCTTTCCCGTTATCACTTGCCCTCCCTGTTACTTTCATCCACTTGGGCCTTCTTGACATGAAGTACGTAGGCCCGGCCCAAATAGTTGAGCCAGCGGTCATGATTGACGGTGGACAATTTCACAGCCAAGCCCTGAACCAGATCGCCCTGCCGTGCGTGTGCAGGTATGGGCGCGATCTGCGCTCTAGAGAGCAACCGTTACGAGCGGCTCCGCGACCCCGTCCGTGACGGACTGGATCTGGATGCGGTCGATATCGTTGCGCGGTGTGGCCGTGGTGGTGGACAGCAGCAACGGCTGCGGCTCCTCCGCGGTCCCGTAGCCGGACGCGGGCACGGACCAGGTGTTGAGCACCTCGGTCGAGCCGCTCTCCCGGAACACCACGAGCCGGCAGGTGCGCGGGCCCTTGAGCTTGGTGAGCTGGAACGACACCTGGGTGCCCCAGATCTTCGTCTCCAGCAGCAGTTCGGCCTCGACGCCGGTCTCTGTGTCGCGCGCGGTGAACTTCTCACCGTCTTCGCCGACCCCGCCCGTGGCCTGGCCACCGGGGCCACCGATGCCGGGCCCACCCGTGCCGTTGGGGTTGGGCGTGGCGGGACCGGTGGCGGTCTGGTTACCCTGCGCCGACACGTTCGGCGAGCTGCCGCTGTCGCTACCGAAGAGCTGGCCACCGGCGAACAGCGACACGCCACTGGCGGTCGCGAGCACGGCGACGGAGGCGGCGGCGGCGAGGATCTGCCGGGTGCGAGCGCGCTTGCGGTGGGCGCCCACCTCGACGATCATCCGATTGAGCACGCGCCCATCAGAGCGGGACTGCTCGGCCGTCACGAGGTTTTCGCCGTCCACTTCGGACAACAGGTTGACGACGGGGAGCATCGACTCCAGCTCGCCGGCGCACGCCCAGCAGCCAGCCAGGTGCTCCTCGAACTTCTCGGCCTCACGCTCGTCGAGCACGCCAAGCGCGTACGCGGCCACGTCCCAGTGTGCTGCCCGGCTCATCCGGTCACACCCCGTTGCTGTAGCGCGCTCCGCAATGCACGAAGCGCATAGTAGACCCGTGACTTGGCAGTGCCCAACGGCAGGCCCAGCGCTTCCGCCGCTTCAGGCACAGTCTTCCCCCGAAAGTACGTCTCTAGGATGATCTCGCGGTGCGGCTGGCTGAGCGTGCGGAGCGCGTCCGTCACGGTCATGAGGCGCAGCACCCGCTCGGTCTCGTCGGGCTCGGAGAACGCCTCCAGGTCGCGCCCGTACGTCTCCGGCGGCCGCGCGTTTTCGCTCCGGTGGTCGTCGATCGCGATCCGCCGGGCCACCGTCACCAGCCACGGCCGCAGGGACGCCTGCCCCTGGGCACCGAGCCGGTGCGCGTTGCGCCACGCGCGCAGGAGCGTCTCCTGCACGATGTCTTCGGCCCGCTGGCGGTCACCGCCGGTGAGGCGGAGCACGAACATCAGGAGCGGGCCTGCGTGCTCCTCGTACAACTCGCGAACCAGAGCGTCGTCGTGGTTCGCCGGAGAGGACCCGGCTTGGTGGCGCCCGGGGGCAGGGCGTGGCGTCACGCGCTCATCATTGCGTGCGGCCGCCCCTCCGTCGATAGCCTGCCACCGATTGGCGGACCGTTGCGGAGGCACAGCGGACGCACGGTCCGTCGCCCGGCCACCACGCCACTCCGCGGCTATCGCGTACATACCCGGACCAGCGGTTCCAGCGGCGTCACCATCGAGACCTCCATCGCACGTCACAGGGTGTGGCAGGCCGGGCCGTGGAGCCTGGCGACCATGTTCTGGTACGGCTGTGAGCGCAGGAGGGATCAATGGGTCGAGCCAAAAGTTAATGACGGTGGTGGGTTGGATGGGCGGGCGCTGGCGTCGTCTCGCACAGGGGCTCCGCTGCTGAACCGGTGCAACTCCGCGTCGTGCAGCACCCGGCCCGGAAACCAGTCACCCACCACCCGGCGGTTGAGCTGCGGAATCGGCAGATCCACCCGGCTCGCCACGAGGACCAGGTTGCCGTACCGCCGGCCGCTCAGAACCCCGCTGTCCGCGATCAGGCAGGTGCGCGGCAGAGCCGCGCGGACCGTCGCGGCCAGGCTTCGCGCGTACGCCAGGGGCGGGCCGTCGGCCATGTTCACGAGGTACTGCCCGTCGGGAGCGAGGACCCGGGCCACCTCGCGCGCGAACTCCACCGAGCTCAGGTGCGCCGGGGTGCGGGCGCCGGCGAACACGTCCCCGACGATCACGTCGTACGCGGCGCCGGGCAGGAACTGGAGAACCTCCCGCGCGTCACCGACCCGAATCTTGAGCCGCGGATCGCGTGGCCACGGCAGCTCCCGCCGGACGAACTCCACCAGAGCCCCGTCGACCTCCACGACCCGCTGCGTGGACCCTGGCCGGGTGGCGGACACGTACCGGGGCAGCGTCAGCGCGCCGCCGCCGAGGTGCAGCACGCGCAGCGGCTCACCGGGCGGGGCGGCCAGGTCGACCGCGATCGCGAACCGGCGCACGTACTCGAAGTCGAGGTAGGTCGGGTCGTCAAGGTCGACGTGCGACTGCGGGGCCTGGTCGAGCAGCAGCGTGTACGCCCGAGGCCGGTCGATGTCGGGTCGCAACTCCGCGACACCGGTGTCGACCTGCTCCGTGATCGGGTCCGCCCCCCGCCTACTGCGCGCCACGGGAAGAAGTATGTCGGACTCAGGTTCTAGTGTTTGACCGTGGAGCTTCGGGTGAATCCGCCGGTCGAACCGATGCTGGCGAAGAGTATTCCGGACATTCCGGTCGTGCCGGGCATGACGTACGAGCCGAAGTGGGACGGCTTCCGGTGCATCGTGTTCCGCGACGGCGACGAGGTCGAGCTGGCCAGCCGGGGTGGCAAGACCCTCACGCGGTACTTCCCGGAGGTGGTCGCGCAGGCCAAGGCGCAGCTGCCGCCGCGGTCGGCGATCGACGGCGAGCTGGTCATCATCCAGCGCGCCGAGGGTGGTGGCGCGCCGCGCCTCGACTTCGACCTGCTCAGCCAGCGCATCCACCCCGCCGCGTCGCGGGTCAGGCTGCTCGCCGAGCAGATACCCGCGTCGTTCGTGGCGTTCGACATCCTCGCCCTCGACGACGAGTCCTATCTAGACACTCCGTACGCGGCTCGGCGTGCCGCGTTGGAGAACGCGTTGAAAGACGTGGCTGCGCCGGTGTACGTCACGCCGACCACGGCTGATCCCGCCACCGCGCGGCGGTGGTTCGAGGTCTTCGAGGGCGCCGGGCTGGACGGCCTGATCGCCAAGCCCGCCGACATCGCCTACGAGCCCGGCAAGCGCCTCATGTACAAGGTCAAGCACGCCCGCACGGCCGACGCCGTGGTGGCGGGCTTCCGGTGGCACAAGTCCGGCCCCGTGGTGGGTTCGCTGCTGCTCGGCCTGTACGACGAGGCCGGCACCCTGCACCACGTCGGCGTCTCGGCGTCGTTCCCGATGGCGCGGCGGGCCGAGCTGCTGGAGGAGCTGGCGCCGTACCGCGACGTCACCGACCACCCGTGGGCGCACGGCGACCACGAGGGCGCGCAGCGCATTCCGGGCGGGGTGAGCCGCTGGACCGGCGGCAAAAACCTGGCCTGGGAGCCGTTGCGGCCCGAGCTCGTGGTCGAGGTGGCATACAACGCGATGGAGGGTGAGCGGTTCCGACAAACCGCGCAGTTCCTGCGATGGCGCCCCGATCGCGAGCCGCGATCCTGCACCTACGAACAGCTGGAACGCCCGCTCCGCTTCGATGTCGACGAGGTGCTCGGCGGCGGAGCGAGGGAGTCGCCCTTCAGCGCCGCACGACCGAGCGACCCAAAACGAAGCCGGTAGCCTAGTGCCAATACCGGTAACTTAGGGGCAATTCGGTCGTTGGTCGTGGTGTGCCTCGTGCGGGTCAATTG
>NZ_JBAKHX010000156.1:0-7735 GCF_036906915.1 Micromonospora sp. CPCC 206061 | reverse complement strand
CACCGACCCACCCTCCACGGTCGATGACCGCCCAAACCAACCCACAGATCAGTCAGAAGAGCCAGAAACGGGGGGTGTCCCTATGGGTTTTGTCAAGCAGCGAGGCGGGGTTCGTCCGTCGTTTTGTGCTGGTAGGGGGTTTGGGTGCGGAGCATGGCGTGTAGGACGTCGACGCGGCGGCGGGCGGGGCAGATGAGGGCGGCGTTGTGTTTCTTGCCTTCGGCTCGTTTGCGGTCGTAGTAGGTGCGGCTGGCGGGGTCGGACAGGGCGGCGAACGCGGACAGGAAGAACGCGCGTTTGAGCTGCTTGTTGCCGCCCTTGGGTGGATGTTCGCCGCGGATGCTGGTGCCGGAGCGGCGGGTGACCGGGGCCAGGCCGGCGTAGGCGGCCAGATGGCCGGGGGTGGGAAATGCGCTGCCGTCGCCGACTTCGAGCAGGATGCGGGCTGCGGCCCTGACCCCGATGCCGGGCATCGAGGTCATGATCCCGGCAAGAGGGTGGTCATCGATCCTGTTCTCGACTTCGGCGGCGAGCTGGTCTCGTTGGCGTAGCAGGTCGCGCAGGTTGTCTGCCAGTCGGGGCAGGACGGTCTCGGCGGTGCCGGTCTTGGCGGTGCCGGGATGCAGGTCGGCCAGGCGGCGCATGGCCAGGCCGGGCAGGTAGGCCACGTGATGCCCGCAAGCGCGGGCGGCCGCGACCGGCAGCGCGCCGATCGAGGCGGGTTGGTCGACCACGACCAGGATGCGACCGTGGCGGGCCAGTTTGGTGAACAGGGCCCGGAGTCTGGCTTCGGTGTTGGGCAACTGCGCGTCGTGCAGCCGCTTGCCGTCCGGGGACAGCCCGACCGCATGGTGTCCGTCCGTCCTTGCCGACGTCCAGGCCCAAGAAGACGCCGAACCCCTCGTGCACGCCTTGCCTCCTCGCACCGCTGCGGTGGCCTCGGTCGCTGGTCTGGGCGTCGGACTGCCGGCAGCCACGTTACGAAGAGACCAACCCCAGGTGGGGCGGCCGGGTCCCTATCAGCGGTCCGCCGACGCCACCCGACCCGGTGACAACACCAGCGTCGATGTCTTGCCGGCACCGTTGGTGCCCAGCAGGGCGAACAGCTCGCCCCGCGCGACGGTGAACGAGACGCCACGCGCCGCCTCGAATCCGCCGGTCGCGCCGTACCGGCGGCGCAGGTCGCGGACGTCTATGACGTCAGTGTCTTCCATGTCGATGAGTCTTGGGCAGCCGGGCCGGCGGCTGCAGTGCGAGCACTCATCGATCGTGGTGCGTACCGCACCGCCGACCGGTGACAAATGTCAGGCGAGGCCTGCTCCTCGGGACCGCTGGGTGGTGTATCGCACTTCGTGCAGGGTCGTCACGCCGTTCAGCGTCTGGAGTCCGACCACCCGGCCGGTGAATCCGCTCGCCACCTCGGTGGAGAGGTACCTTCCGTCGAAGGCGGCCAGTTCGCGGTACTCGGGTCCAAGGCCCACGCCGAGCGCGACGTCGTCGGGGCCGCCCTCCGACGGCGCGCGCGATTCGATGCGCAGGGTGACCGGCCTCCGCTCGGCGATCATGGCGGTGCCCAGCTCGCTCTCCAGCGGGCCGATGCGCAGGCGGGCGACCACGCGGCCGGCGCGCAGGTCCAGCGCGCACCAATGCCGGTCGTCCACGCGCAGCAGCAGCCGGAAGGCCCCGCCGTCGAGGGCCACGGTCGCGGTAAACGACCACGCCGGGTCATAGGCGCGGACGGCCAGGACGCCGCCGGCGCGCAGGCGCGCGGCGCGCGGGCCGTCACGTTCGACGAGCAGGTCCGGCGCGGCGTCCGGTGATATCCAGCGAGGATGCAGGCGCTCCCCGCACAGGTCGTCGGTGTACGAGTGGTCACGGTGCGGAACCGGGTAGCGGGTCTCGTCGAACACCGGCCAGCCGTCCACCCACTCGATGCCGGCGAGGAAGGTTTCCCGCCCATTGACGTGGTATGACGGCGTCGCACCGCGCGGGCGGGTACCCAGATAGACGACGGCCCATTCCCCGTCAGGCCGTTCGATCAGGTCGGCGTGGCCGCAGTTCTGTACCGGGTGCGTGGTGCTGCGGTGGCTGAACATCGGGTTGTGCGGTGCTCCCTCGAACGGCCCGGTGATGCTGCGGGAGCGTGCGACGGACACGGCGTGTCCGCGCTCGGTGCCGCCCTCGGCGATCAGCAGGTACCACCACCCGTCCCGGTGGTACAGGTGTGGGCCCTCGGGCCAAGCCAGTCCGGTACCCGACCAGAGCCGGCGCGGGGCTTCCAGCAGGGTGCCGGTGTCCGGGTCGATGGCGGCCTGGACGATGCCCGCCGGCTCCTTGGCATGCCAGGTGAGGTAACACCGGCCGGTTTCGTCCCAGGCGATGTCCGGGTCGATGCCGTCGGCCCCGTCCAGAAAGACCGGCTCGGACCACGGGCCGCGGGGGTCGCCGGCGGTTACGAGCAGGTGCCCTTTGCTGTGCGAAACGTTCGTGGTTACCAGCCAGAACCGTCCATTGTGGTATCGCAGGGTGGGTGCGTAGATGCCGCGGCTGGCCGCGTCGCCGCCCGGTGCGAGCAGGCTCGGGCGGTCCAGGGCGTTGCCGATCTGCTGCCAGGTGAGCAGGTCCTGGCTGTGGAAAATGGGGACGCCGGGAAAGTACTCGAACGAGGACGTGGCCAGGTAGTAGTCGTCGCCGACCCGGCAGATGGTCGGGTCGGGGTGGAAACCGGCGATGGCCGGTACGGCGTTCATTTGACTCCCGTCAGGGCGATGCCCTGGATGAAGTAGCGCTGGAGCGCGACGAAAAGGGCGAGCACTGGCGTGATGACGAGCACCGAACCGGCCAGCAGCACGCCATAGTTGGTGGCGTTCTGGCCGGTGGAGTACAGCGAAAGCGCGACCGGAAGCGTGTACATGTCTTCGTTCTGGGCCACCACGAGCGGCCAGAGGAAGTTGTTCCACGACCCGAGGAAGGTCAGGATCGCCAGCGTGGCGAGGGGCGCGCCGCACAACGGCAGGACGACCCGTGCGAAGATGCGTACCTCGCCGGCACCGTCGATGCGGGCAGCCTCTATGAGCGCGTCGGGAATGCCCATGATGAACTGTCGCATGAGGAACACGCCGAGGGGTCCTGCAAGGAACGGCAGGATCAGCGCGGGATAGGTGCTGACCATGCCGAGTTTGCTCACCACGACGAACAGCGGCACGAACGTCACCAGCCCGGGCACCATCAGCGTCACCATGACCAGGAGGAACAGCGCGCGTTTGCCGGGGAACTCGAGCTTGGCCAGCGCGTACCCGACCATCGAACAGAACAGCAGGTTCCCGAGCACCGTGAACGCCGCTACCACGAGGCTGTTGAGGAAGAAGCGGCCGATGTCCAGCTCGCCGAACCAGGTGCCGAAGTTGTCGAGGGTCGGCTGCTCCGGCCACCACGTCGGAGGGCGGCGCAGCAGTTCCCCCTGCGTCTTGATGGATCCCAGCAGCATCCAGACGAACGGGACGAGCGTCGCGACAACCGCCACGATCAGGACGAGATAGGTGAAGATCCTGGCGCGCACGGATTCAGTCCTTCGAACGGAAGGCGCGGAACTGGATGACGCTCAACGCGGCGATGACCACGAAGAGCACATAGCTCGCGGCGGAGGCGAGACCATAGTTGCCGAACCCGAACTGGTTGTAGGTGAAATAGCTGATCGACAGCGTCGAGTCGAGCGGGCCGCCGCGCGTCATCACGAACGGCTCCTCGAAGAACTGCAGATAGCCCACCGACAGCAGCACGGCGCCCAGCAGCAGCGTCGGGCGCAGGATCGGCAGTGTCACGCGGACGAACCGCTGCCAGCTCGACGCACCGTCCACTTCGGCCGCTTCCAGCAGCTCTCGGGGCACGGTCTGCAGGCCGGCGAGGAAAATCACCATGAGGGTGCCCATGTTGCGCCAGACCGCCAGCAGGATCATCGCGGGCATCGACCAGTGCGGGTCGCCCAGCCAGTCCGGGCCGGAGACGCCGAGCCAGCCGATCACCGTGTTGAGCAACCCGTCGGGCTGCAGGATGAAGCGCCACACCACGGCGACCGCGACGATGCTCGTGACGACCGGCGCGTAGAAGCCGACCCGGAACGCGGTACGGAAGCGCGTGATGCCGCTGTTGAGCGCGACGGCGAGAGCGAGTGCCACCACCATGGTCAACGGAATCCCGATGGCGACGAAGTACGCCGTGTTGAGCATCGACCGCAGGAACTGCGTGTTCTGGAACAGGCGCTGGTACTGCTCCAGCCCGACCACGTTCACCGCGAACGGATTCGTCACGTCCCGGTTGGTGAGATCGGTGAACGAGATGCCCAGCGACGACACCAGCGGGAAGAGCATGAAGACCGCGAAGATCAGCACGAACGGTAGCGCGAAGAGGTAGGCGACCAGCGCCGTCCGCCGCCGGCTGCCTACCGGGCCCCCGCCACGGCTGCGAGCGCGCTGTGCCGCGCGCGCAGCCGGGATCTGGACAACCGCCACCGCTACCGGGTACCCGTGCCGAGCGAGTCCGCGGTCGCCTGGAGTTCCTTCATGGCCTGTGCGGGGTCCATGCCTGTCTTCATGATCTTTTCAACGAGCGTGTCAGCCGCGGCGGCGATCTGTGTCCACGTGGTGAGCGTGGGCGGCGTCTTGACGTTGTCGAGCTGCTTGCCGAAGACGGACACCTTGGGGTCGTTCGCCAGCGCCGGGTCGCTCCAGGCGGCCTTCTGCGACGGCAGGTCGGCGGTCGCTTTGAACCACTCCACCTGGGTACGCGGCTCGGTGAGCCACTGGATCAGCTTCCACGCCGCATCCGGGTTCTTGGCTTTGTCGAAGACCACCAGGTTGGCGCCAGCGGCCGAGGAGATGGGGGTCTTGCCGGGCGGTGCCGGTACGGGTGCCAGGGCGAACTTGTCTTCGAAACCGGCACCACCCGCCTTGGCGATCTGGCCCACGTCCCAGGGCCCGCTAAGGAACATCGGCACGCTGCCGTTGGCGAAAGCGCCCGCCGTCGCGCCCGGCTGGTCGTCCGGGCTCTTGTTGGCGAGGCCCTCGTCGAAGAAGCTTCTGAGGTACGCCAACGCCTCGACGGTCTCCGGCCGGTCGAACGTCCACTTCGTCTGGTCGGCGTTCATCAGTTCGGCACCGTTGGACCAGATGAACGGCAGGTCGCCGAAGAACGCGTTCCAGCCGCTGGACGGCAGCGCCACGCCGTACTGGGCGCCGGCCTTCTCCTTCATGGCCTTGGCGAGCTGCTTGAAGCCTTCCCAGTCGGTCGGGAAGGAGCTGAAGCCCGCCTTCTGCATCAGATCCGTACGGTAGAAGATCACCCGCGTCTCGACGTACCAGGGCACGCCGTAGTGCGTGCCGCCGACGTTGGTCGACTCGACGTTCGCCGGGTACATGCCGGAGGTGTCCACCTGCTTCGGCGTGGCGCGTAGGGCGTTCGCGAACGACGCCATCCAGTCGGTGCCGAGCATGCCGATGTCGGGCGTCGTGCCACCGGCGATCGCGGTCTGATACTTGTTCTGCGCCTGGTCCCACGGGATCGCCGTGACGTTCACCGTGACGTCGGGATTGGCGTCCCTGAAGCCCTTGAGGAAGTCGTTGAGCGCCTCCCCCTCGGTGCCTTGGGCCCAGATGTTGATAGTGCCGGTCGCCGGACCGGAAGAGATGCTGTCCGCGGGCTTGTCCGCCGGCCCCTCGTCGCTGCGACCACACGCGGCGACGGCGAGTACGGAGGCGACCATCACCGCGGTCAGCGTGCTGAGTTTTCGGGTCATGCCCACTCCCTCGTCGGCGCGGGTTCGGAACTCACAGTGGTAATCTAAGCGCATAACATAGGCGCACAGTACTTTTCCTGCAAGATCTTGCGAAGTTGCCTTTTTTCTGCTAAACAGTGGCGACGCACCCGCAGCTCGAGCCGCGTACGAACGTCGTCGGAAGCCAGGCGCGGTCGGCGCCGGCCGCGCCGTTCAGGGCGTCGGCCCCGCTCAGGACGCCAGGCTCGTCGGGAGGGGTGGCGTCGGCCAGGACGCCGGCCAAGATGCGTACGGCGGTGCGGCCGACCTCCTCCATCGGCTGCCGTACCGTCGTGAGCCGCGGCGTGGCGAGCCGCGCCGCGACCGTACCGTCGAATCCGGTGACCGCCACGCCACCCGGCACGTCGACCCCGGCCGCCCGCAGCGTGTCGATGGCCACCAGGGCCTCCTGGTCGGTGGCGCACACGAACACGTCGGGCAGCGCCCCGGACTCGATGTACGGCCTGACCGCTGCGATCGTGCTCGGGTCGTCGCTGGGGTGGCTGCGCACCGGCTCGGGCACCGGCAGCCCGTGGGCCGTTAGGGCGTCGGCGAAGCCGTCGTACCGGGCCCGGAACTCGGGCGTGCCGCGCTCGCCCAGGTACACCATCCGGCGAAGGCCGTGCGCCACAAGCAGATGCTCGGTCAGCTCGCGCATCCCGGTACGGTTGTCGACGAGCACGGTGTACACACCCTCGGCTCGAGCCTCTCCGCCCAGCTCCACCACGGGGATGCGCCGCGCGACCTGGATGATCGCCTCCGGCGGGGCCGAGCCGGCGAACGCGATGAGCCCATCCACCCGACCCGCGATGTCGATCACCGCGGGGAGGTTGCCGGGGTTGTGGCCGGCGCCCAGCATCAGCGCGTAGCCGCGCTGGCGGCACTCCAGCTCCACGCCCCACTGCACCTCGTCGACATAGAGCGGAAAGCGTCGGATGTCTGTCTCGGCCGCGATGCCGGGTCCCCTGGCGGGCGGCCCCGAGGGCACCGAATCGAGCAGATAGTCGAAGGTGTACAGGCCGATGGCGCCGGTACGCCCCTTCGCCAGCCCGCGGGCGCTGGCGCTGGGCACGTACCCGAGGTCGCCCGCGGCGGCGAGCACCGCCTCCCGTGTTGACTTCCTGACCCGGTCCGGCTGGGTGAAGACGAACGACACCGTGGCGATCGAGACACCCGCTCGCGCCGCGACGTCATAGACCGTCGGTCGTCGTCCCATGGCCGACAGTCTAGGCATCCATGATCAGGGGGCCGTGGTGTCACGGCAGGCGGGTCCAGCGGCCCTGCTCACCGTGGCGACATGGCGGCGCGCGCGTCGGCGGTCGCGGTATTGATCTTGCGCCGCGGCGGGTGAGGCCGCGGGAGCAGCGGCCTGGACCGCCGCGGACGTCGCGGTAGCTCACATCTGTGAACCGAAGCGGCGCCAGCGTGCCGCTCGCGCAGGCCGGGCGCGGCACCGCGCGCCCGGCTCCTCGCGCCTCGCCGACCTCGTAGGCGTTCGTGGTGGGCCTGGAGATCAAGCGTGAAATGGTCGAAGGCCAGTTCCGTGGCGTCCGAGCGGTTGATAGGCCCACCTCGACGATGCAAGCTGGCGGCTACATCACTCTGTTGGAGCAAAAGGACTTGGCCGACTACGACTTCCATACCCTCTCACCCAGCGACTTCGAGATACTGATTCATGATCTTCTCGAAGCCGACCGTCAATGGCGCTTGGAAGCGTTCGGGCGTGGCCGCGACGGAGGCGTTGACCTACGGGCAAAGACAACAGCGGGAAAGATAGTCGTCCAGTGCAAGCATTACCTGGGCTCGACGTTCTCGGATCTTCGCTCATCAGCACGTCGGGAAGTTCCGAAGATGGAGGAAGAGTGAGCTTCCCCCGGTTCTCCGGACACCTGAGGTGAGGTGGACGGCGGCTTCCAGGAAGGATGT
>NZ_JBAKHX010000155.1:0-7966 GCF_036906915.1 Micromonospora sp. CPCC 206061 | reverse complement strand
CATCCTCGGCCGCCCACATAGGACCAGGTCAGCCAGCATCCCCGCGACTACGCAATCGCCCTGCTCCTGGTTGGGCCTGCGCTCACGGTCGAGAAGAGCCTAACGATCTGCCGGAACGGCACGGCAGCGGCCAGCCCCGATGGAAAGCTCCTCGCCATTCCCGGCACCGACACCGTCGCCCTCTACGACGACAGCGGCGATCAGGTCACCACCGTCGCGCTGCGACGCTGGCCCGACAGCTCCGGCAGCGCGGTCACCTTCTCCACCGATGCCGACTGCCTGTTGGCAGTCTGCGCCGGGGAAGCCCGGGGCACCGCCGAGGTCCGCACATTCGATGGCGTCGCCGACTGGGCCCTCACCGCGACGGTCATTTTCCCGGTGACCAACGACGTCTTTCCGACCATGTGGACCCATCCGCACCAATCCGCCTACCTTGTGAGCGTCGGCGCCGGACAAGACGGGCAGTGGTCTTGGTGGATCAGCGACGACAAGGCGCTGGCGGCCACCGAGATCAAGGCGCTGAGGGATCGGGCGGTGTGCGGTATCACCACCAACCCAGACACGGCCCTGAGCGTGCCTTGGGCCTACGGTGAAGAAATCGCCTGGCACGATCTGCCCAGCGGAAACGTCATCCGACGCGTCGACCCCGCTGCCATCGTCGGCGGCGACGACGACGACGACGACGAGATTCAACACACCGTCGACCTCGGCAACGGGTGCCTGCTCGTCATTACCAGGGAAGGCCACGCGCTCAGGGTCGATCAACCCAACGGACGACCGATCATCACGGCCCGCATGCCCGCGACCGACGCCCAATCCCCGTTCGGATGGGCCGGCGGAACCACTGTCAGCACCAACGAGCTGCTGCTTTGGGACCACGACGGCGGGATCGCCCTGGCCAGCCTCACCACTGGAGGCGAAGATAGCACCGTCGATGCTTGAACCGTCCGGTCATCGGCAGGTCCCCGCAGCGTGGTCAACGCAACGCTGTCAACAGCAGATCAGCTCAGCGCGCGCAGCGCGGCAAATCAGTGAACATCACGGACGACTCCGGTCGCGGCTCGTGCCATCGGCAAATACGTTGGCGGACGACAGGCGGAACGGGAAGGATTCACCACGGGGTGACTCACGTGCAGACGCGGCTGCGGCAGATACGAGTCGACGCGCGGACCTTTGTGTGGCGCGCCGAGATTCATCACGTACAGGGCAGCGGCGATTGCCACCGATGCATCCGCGTTCGCGCCTGGGGCGCGGACAAGACCAGCCAGGCACTCCAGGCGGATCTGCTTTCGCTGGCCTGGCCGGCACCCTGGGGAGCATGTGCGACAGACGGCGCCTACCCCGCACCCGCCGACGTACGGGCGGTCATCAGCTACGGCCTGGAACACGGCTGGCAGCCAGAGCTGCGGGGAGGAACGTTCGTGCTGTCCGAGCGCGAGCACGCGGCCCGGTTCTCCTTGCCCGGCTTTCTGCTCACCGATCGCTTGCGCACGCCGGAAAGCGCGGACCCCACGGCCCGAGTAATCCGCGCCTACGACGCTCATCGGCAAGGCTGACGGGCTACCGCCCATCGGTATGACCGAGCGTCGGGCCTTCAGATCTCCATCACGTTAGGTAACGATCGACCAGCGGCATGAGCGTGCATGAGATCAAGCGGTCCGGACAGCCGAATGCCCGGGTTCAGACCGTTGGCCTGTAGGGGTCGGAAGGCGGGACGATCGAGCGGTACGGTCGTACGTCGTGGGATATTCACCCTTCGGCGTGCGGCTGTGGCGACTGCTGTCGCACCGTCGGCGGACCTTCGCCACGTCGATCGAGCACATGCGGGCCAACCTGGCTCGGAAGGCTGGCGTATCCAGCGCGGAACTCGCCGCAGTCATGACTGGCGGTGCGTCGCCGAGTCCGGATCTCGTCGGGAAGTTGGCACCGGCACTCGATATCCGTACCGCCGACCTGTTTGTCATCGCTGGACTGCCAGTGCCGGACGAGCTTGCCTCAGCGTGGCCGACATCGCCGCGGGATGTGGGCTCGATCCTTCGCGCCGCGCTCAGCATGAACGCGAAGCAGCGCAGCCAGCTGGAGGCGTTGGTCAGATCGCTACCAGTACAGCCGCGTACCGAGTCCGCGCCGGCCGACGACCTCCTAGACACCCCAGGAGCACTGTTGGTGCGCCTGCTCCGCAACCGCAATATCCGTCCGCGTCCGTACATCGCGTGGCTTCTCAACGCGGTCGGCGACGGTCCGTACGTCTCCGACTCCACCATTGCGCAATTGGGCACTGGCAGGGTCGTGATCACCCCGCAGTATGTGACGGCGTTCGCCTATCTCCTTGGCTACCGGCCCGGAGACGTGGTCGCACTGACCGGAGTCGGGCCAGTCGTGGAGGGTGCGAGAGTCCACCCGGAGCACGCGGAGATCGCTGCGTTGGCCTGGCGGGCGAGACAGCTCAGCAGTGATCAACTGAGCTACGTCATCGCCGAGGCTCAGACCATCCGAAGCGCCTGACCTACCAAGATCCACTGTCCTTAATTCGGCAGATGAGATGACATGCATCGGCTTCGTTCGGTGTCGCGGGGTCGGTGAGCTGACCCGGAGGGTGTACACCGGTCGGGGTATTGACGGCCGTGGGCTTTGGGGGCCTCCTCGGCTCAAACGCATTGCTGCGTTGGGACATCTGTCGTGTCGGAGCTCGAGGAGGCCCTGATGAGGATCGTAGGCGGGGTGGATATCCACCGGAAGCAGTTGACGTTCGACTACGTCGAACCGGACACCGGTCGGTGGGAACGGGGTCGGATCGTCCCGGCCGACCGGGAACACCTTGCGAACTGGCTGACCCGGTTCGACGGCGTCGACGACGTGCACTTCGCGATGGAAGGCTGCACCGGCTGGCGATACGTCGCCGAGCAGATGCGCGCCGCCGGCGTGGTCCCACACCTGGCCGAACCAGCCGACACCGCCGCGCTGCGTGGGCGTAAGCGGCGGGCCAAGACCGACCGGGCCGATGCCCACCATCTACGCCAACCGCTTGCCGACGGCCGGCTACCCGGCTGCTACATTCCGCCGTCACCGGTGCTGGAATGGCGGGCCCTGCTGGAGCTCTACCACGACCTGCGCACCCAGCACTCCGGGTGGGCACAGCGCGTCCACGCGGTCTGTTTCCACCAAGGCGCCACCGCGCCCGGACAGGCCGGGGTGATCCGCGGCGACCGCCAACACCTGGCATCCATTGTGGAGGACCAGCTGTCGCCGGTGGGCAGGCTGCAAGCCAACACCGCCCTAGCCATCATGGACGTCCTGGCCGACCATCTCGACCGGCTCCGTCAACGGCTGCTGGCCACCGCCCGACACGTGCACGGCGCCCGCGTACTCATGCACGAAATCTACGGTGTCGCAGGCATGACCTGCCTGGCCTTGTGCGCCTGGCTCGGCGGCGCCGGCCGGTTCAGCTCCTCCCGCAAAGCGGTCCGGTTCGTCGGCCTGGATGTCACCGTGCACTCCTCGGACAACAAACGCAGTCCCGGCCTGCTGTCCCGGCAAGGCCCTGAGGTGCTGCGGTGGCTGCTGTTCGAGGCGGCCAAGACCTCCGCCCGCGCCAGCGCACCCGGCTACAGCTACTACACCACCGTGCGGGAGCGCGCTCCTGCGGATCCGCGCCCGCATCCCTGCGCGAGGCACATCCTCGCTAAGCCATTCTTCCCGAACGATTACTGCAGCGGCGGCGACGCCCTCTAAACATCTAGCCCGACAGCCGGCACACCCAATCGCCCAACCACTATGGACATTGTGATGTTGTACGTGTCGCCGGCATGGCACTGGGACCGTACCCGGCTAGCTGCCCGATGCCGAGCAGGAGTGCATTAAACGGCTGGGAACGGGACTCGGTGGATCGCCAAGCCGGATCGTCAGGTCGTCGCCGAGGACAACAATGTCGTCGACAGTGAGCGTGCGGATCCGGGGCAGCGGCTGGCCGAACAGCAAAACGGCGGCCCAGCCGCTGGGAGGTTTCAATTCCCCTTCCGAGCGATGCGTGCGCCGATGCCGAGTCGGCTGATCTTAGATTCGGGAGCTGCGTCGCTCTAACGTCCACACGTAGTACCACGGTCCGTCGGCTACCTGCGACCGCTTTACGCGTGACTCGGCTAGGGATTCGATGACCTTCCACAAACCGCCCCCGGCTCCGAGGACGGACGCAGCGTCGACCAGCGCCGGACCGTATACTGCCGCGAGAACAGCGGCAACGGTGCCTGTGGTCGCGCCAGTCATGGCCACAGACCGCCGCTTCTTGATTTCAGTAAGGCCGGACCGGATTTCGCGGATACCGTCGGCGATCTCCAAGCCTATTTTTACGAGATCTCGGTCCATTTGCTCACTGCACACGGCCGTGTCGAGATCAAGAAAGCGCCCGCGCAGGAAGTCTCGGAAGGCTTGATAGGAGTTCAGTTCATCCACCGTTATACGGCTGAAGTCTCTCATGTTGACGCCGTCAACGTATGGAAGTTCGATCCGAAGAATCGGGTGAACGAGTTGACTCACGATCGGGTCCTCTGCGCCGAGGACAGTGGCTATGCGGTCGCGGACAAGATAGGTTACGATCTCAGACTCTCTGATTGGCTCTTGCCACTCCGTGGTCCAGAATGATCCGCGCGCTCGGTAATCGCTTGTGAGGTAGGCTGGCAGGTAGGCGAGAAGACCCTGTCTTAACAGGTCGCGGCAGTCGAGAATCCATTGCCCTAGGTCCGCAAGGTCGTCACAACCTATATAGACATCCGTCCAATGTCGCGATGGTTCCTCCGAGATGTCGGACGTCGGATCCGCAAATCTGTTGTACGTGCCTGCATGGCGAACAGTCCTCCCATTGACATCAGACAGTAGTAGGGTATCGGAGACCAGAACGCCTCTTTTCGTAAGGTCCGATCGGTCCCCGGGCTCTCCCATGAAGCCGATGTTAAACCTACATCCGGCGGTACTGAACGGTGAAGTTCTCAGCCCGAGCGGATTACTATGCCATTCATAAAGATGCATCGCGTAGTCTCTGGCGACCTCGGAGAGCGACACATGGCGTTCGGGTTTTGTTCTGAAAAACGACCGAGTAAACCTTGCCACCGATGGGTTCTGCGCCGGCGTCCGCTTGAAGCCAAATACCATTTGGAGCACAACCCCTTCCGGCCTTCCCGAGTCTAGGATCACTGCTGCCTCGCCTGCCAACGTGTTCAGGCGGTCGCCGGCACGCGGGCTCGAACAATATTAGCTAACGGGAACCAGCCGTTACGGACGTACCGATAATGGCCTTGAGGGCTGCCGGCCGCGTTCGGGCGCCGTGACGCCGTGTTCGCGGCCCGTAGTCGCGAGCCTCGGCGAAGGACGTCCATTGTGCGTCGGGCGCGGCAAAGGTCGCTGAAGAGTGGACCGATCCGGGCTCGGGACGCGTTCAGCCTCACCGGCTGATGAGTTTGGTGTTCTCGACGAGCAGTCGCTGGTTTAGGTTCTGCGCCGCGCTGAGGTCGGCCTCGGCGCTGTGCAGCGCTACTCGAAGTGTCGACCTGCCGTTGCAGGTCGACGACCACCTCGTCGGGAGGTAGCCGGCCACTCAGAATGCCGGTGGCGGCGCTGGCGAGTTCGTGGACCCGCAGCTTCCGAAGTTCGGTGTGGGCGGCGTTGAGGTCCTGCCGCAGCTGATGGTTCTGCTCGATGAGCATGGCGTTCTCGGTGCGCAACGCCAATTCGGCAGCTGACTGGGCGATGGTGTCCTGCCGTGCGGTGTCGTCGGCGAGGACGGCGCGATCTGTTCGGCGTGGAGTTTGAGGTCGCGGTGGCGCTGCAGGTATTGGGCGTTGACACCGGCCCGTCGGGTGGTATCGGCATCGCAGAGCGGAGTCCGTCGGCAGCGCATGTCGTCGATGACCACCGTGACGCGGTCGCGGCAGCGTTGGCTATCGGCGCATCGCCGTTCGGCGGCGGCGGCGCGGCCGGCCTGTAGGACCTCCGCGCGCTGTCGGCTGGCGCGGGTCGTGGTCACCGTGGTCGTCCTGGACCGTTGTGGACCCCAGCCGGGTCGAAGGTTGGCTAATCCAGTTTCTGTCATCGGTGGACAGCCCTTTAGGGCTGGCCGAGGGCCCGCCAGTTCTGAACATGCTCAGGGCCCATTGTCGGGCCCGGGCGGCTGCTCCTGTCTGGTGCCGGGGGTGTCGCCGGGCGGGGGCGTTTCGTGGATGGATGGGTCCGGGCAGATCACGTACGGCAGTCCGGGGTGCGGCACAGCGGACGCCCCGGGCCATGACGGCCTCATCGGCCACGCGGCCCCCGCCGGCATGGCGTAGGCACCGGGCCAGGCCGGCGGGGGCCGGCGCGGGACGAAGTAACGGCTTGCCGGCGGCACAGCCAGGAGCACGACGACCGCGATGACAAGCAACACCTCGATGCCGAAGCCGACAGTCATACCAAGGAAGAACCCGTCCTCGAACGGCAACGTCTGCGAATAGAGCGTCTCGATGAACCGCGACTCCTCCCAGGGCTCCTGGCCAACATACGGACCCTCTGAGGGTTCCTCAGGGGCACCGGCCAGGAAGATCGGGGCGAGCGCCGCACCGCCGAGGCAGGGCGCGGCACACAGCAGCAGGTGGGCGCCCGCCGCGACAAAGACCAGGATGCGCGCGACGTTGCTGCCCCGCAGCACCGGCACCGCGGTCGCCGCGAGCCACACCCCCACAGCGAGGATCATGACGCCCATGACCACCGAGGTGACGATGTTGCCGACCCGCTCGCCGCTCACCTCCTCCGGGTCGGCCTCGGGAACCAGCTCGACGGCGCGGGAGATCTGCCCGTCGAAGTACACCGCGTAGGCAACCACCAGCCCCACCATGAGCAGCAGCGCCAGGACGGCCGCGAGTTGGAGCCAGAAAGCGACGGTCACCGACGCTGGGCGCGGCGCCCGCGGTTGACCCGCCCCTTCACCGCAAACAACCGGCCATAGGCAAAGCTCTGCGTGGTGACGCCGACGGGAGGGGACGGGCGCCGTCGTGGCGAGTTGACCGATCAGTGCGGCGCACACGTCAGCTGTCGCGGTGCGTGGGCGCTGGGCAGGACTACCCTGAGTACGCCGCCGTGGTGCAGATCGACTTGGTTGCCCTGATCGTTGAAGAGTACGACCCTGCGATTTCGTCTTTCGCCGGCGTACTCGGGTTTGACCTCGTCGAGGACTCTCCTTCGCTGACCAATGACGGGCGACCCAAGCGGTGGGTCGTCGTCCGGCCGCCGGGCGCCCAGACCGGGATTCTGCTCGCCCGCGCAGACGGAGAACACCAGCGTGCCGCTGTCGGTAACCAGGTAGCCGGCCGGGTCGGGTTCTTCCTCCGCGTTGACGACTTCGACGCCGCATACCTGCGCTTGGCGCAGGCGGGTGTCACCTTTGTGCGGGAACCGCGGACCGAATGCTATGGCCGGGTCGCGGTCTTTCTCGACATCTCTGGTAACCGGTGGGACCTCCTCGGCGCCACCTGACGTCGCCGCACCTGCCAGCCCGCAGCGCCAAGGTCGCATGTCCTGATCTGCCGCTGAGTAGCGTTGACGTGGTGCTCTTGTCGATCCGGACCTACATCCTGGCCTTCGCGATGTGATCGGCTACGTCGGCGAAGTTCACCGAGCCGCGCGTGTCCACGCGCACAACGTGGCCGACGCCGAGAGGCTCTGCCTCTGCTTCCCACCGGGGCAGGCATCGGCGAGTTGGCGCTGGTCATCATGGATGTGGTGGCGTTGGCAGGCCGCATACCGGCACTTCGCGACGTGAGGCGGCACCTCGCACCAGACCTCAACCACACTGGCCGGCATGCACCGACGAAGGCCGGCTTCGACCAAACGCAGGTCCCTGGGCTTGAACCACCAGGACTCCAGCACCACGGAGCCGGACTGAGCTTCCCCCCGTAGGCCGGACACCCGAGGTGTGGGGTCAACGGTCGTGATCAGACGGGGT
>NZ_JBAKHX010000154.1:0-8239 GCF_036906915.1 Micromonospora sp. CPCC 206061 | reverse complement strand
TCACAGGCGCCACCAAACCGAAACGCGTCAAACGGACACCACGACCTTAAGTCACCGGTATTGAGCCTAGTGCCGGTGTCTCGCACCCTTCGTCACACTGTGGCCGGGCTCCTCGTGACCGGCCTCGTCGCCGGCTGCACAGTGCCGGTGTACGCGCCGAACACCGGCCGCAATGGCGGCGACACCGCCACCGCCACGCCGGCACCCGCCGGGTCGGGCGAGGCGGTGACCTGGCGACCCTGCCCTGACGTGCCGGAAGACCTCGTCGGGCGAGGCGCGCCAAACATGCGATACGAGTGCGGCAGCGTCGCGGTGCCGCAAGACTGGGCCGCGCCCAACGCCCCCGGCACGTTCGAGATCGCGCTGATCCGGGCCCGGTCGACCCGCCAGCAGGACCGGATCGGCTCGCTGCTGGTCAACCCCGGCGGGCCGGGCGCGTCCGGCATCAACACGGCGGTCTACCTCTCGTTCGGCGAGACGTTCGGCGGGCTGCCCGACGACGTACTGCGCCGCTTCGACATCGTCGGGTTCGACCCGCGCGGCGTCAGCCGCTCCAGCCCCGTCGAGTGCATCTCCGACGCCGACCTCGACGCCAGCTTCGGCGCCGACCCCGACCCCGACACTCAGGCCGAGTTCGACAGCCTGGTGGCGCTCAACCAGCGGATCGGGCAGGGCTGCGGCGCCAAGTACGGCGACAAGCTGGGCCTCTTCGCCACCGAGCAGGCGGCCCGCGACATGGACACGATCCGCACGGCGGTAGGCGACGAAAAGCTCACCTACCTCGGCTACTCGTACGGCACGCTGCTCGGCGCCACGTACGCCCAGCTCTTCCCGGGCAAGATCCGAGCGATGGTCCTCGACGGCGCGGTCGACCCCGGCCAGGACCTGCTGGCCGGCTCGGAAAGCCAGGCCAAGGGCTTCGAGCTCGCGTTCAGCAACTTCGCCGCCTGGTGCGGGAGCAACGCGAACAAGTGCCCCATCGCCCCCGACGCGCGACGTGCGGTCATGACCGCCATCGACAAGGCGCGCACATCGCCGGTCCGCGGCGACGGCGGCCGGGAGGCCACGTCCGGCTGGATCCTGTACGCGGTGATCTCGTCGCTCTACACCGTCGACGGGTGGGAAGAGCTGGGGAAGGCCATCGGTGACCTCGCGGAGGGCGACGCGGACGGCGTCTTCGACCTGGCCGACTCGTACGCCCAGCGCGACGGCAGCGGCCGCTACTCCAACCTCTTCGACGCCAACCTCGCGGTGAACTGCGCCGACGCGCCCGTCTCGCCCGAGGTATCGCAGATCCGGGCGACGCAATCCCAGTGGCGGGCCAAGTACCCGCTCTTCGGGGCGCCGCTCGCCGTCGGGCTGCTGCCGTGCGCGTTCTGGCCCGCCAAGCGCGACCCGTACCCGACCGGGGCGGCCACCGGCGCGCCGCCGATCGTGGTCGTGGGCACCACCGGCGACCCGGCCACACCGTACGAGCAGACCGCCAAGCTGGCCTCGATGCTCGGCGTGGGCGT
Source organism: Micromonospora sp. CPCC 206061 (assembly GCF_036906915.1). Classification (NCBI taxonomy): domain Bacteria; kingdom Bacillati; phylum Actinomycetota; class Actinomycetes; order Micromonosporales; family Micromonosporaceae; genus Micromonospora; species Micromonospora sp. CPCC 206061. The sequence continues at coordinate 6,725 of NZ_JBAKHX010000154.1, read as the reverse complement.
GGTGCTGACCTGGGAAGGCGAGGGGCACACCGCCTACCCGCAGACCAACTGCGTCAACGACGCCGTCGACAAGTACCTGATCGACCTCAGCCCGCCCCCGGCCGGCCAGCGCTGCCCGCGTTGAGCCGCTCCACCAGTTCGCGCACCACCCGCAGGTTCCCACGCCGGTGCGAGGGCGGGCCGCCTATCGGCCGCACGTCCTCACTTCTTGCGGTCGCGGTCCTTCGACGGCTGCACCCTCTTCGGCTCGCCGGGCATCTTCGGATGGTCCGGCGGGTACGGCATGTCGCCCAGGCCGTCCCGCTCGTCGCGCTCCGACCACTCCAGCAGCGGCGCCAGGTCGAACGCCTCGTCGTCGATGCCGGCGTGCGGGTCACCCACCTTCGCGAACCGCTCCGGCACCGTGCGCAGATCGAAGTCGTCGGGGTCGACGTCGGGCAGCTCGTCCCAGGTCACCGGCGTGGAGGCGGTGGCTCGCCCGTTGGCGCGCAGCGAGTACGCGCAGGCGATCGTGCGGTCACGGGCCATCTGGTTGAAGTCGACGAACACCCGCTCGCCGCGCTCCTCCTTCCACCACGAGGTGGTGACGAGGTCGGGCCGGCGCCGCTCCAGCTCGCGGGCGAGCGCGATCACCGCCCGGCGTACCAGCACGAAGTCCCACTCCGGGCGAATCCTCACATAAACGTGCACTCCCCGCCCACCGGACGTCTTCGGGTATCCGGTCATGCCGGCGTCGGCCAAAACCTCGCGCAGCGCGACGGCCGCCTCGGCCGCGTGCCCGAAGTCGGTGCCCGGCTGCGGGTCAAGGTCGACGCGCAGCTCGTCGGGGTGGTCGGCGTCGGCCCGGCGCACCGGCCACGGGTGAAACACCACGGCACCCATCTGCGCGGCCCAGGCCACGTGCGCCAGGTCGACGGGGCACAGCTCGTCAGCCGGGCGGCCGCTCGGAAACGTGATCCGCGCCGACTCGAGCCACGGCGGCACCCCGCGCGTCGGGAGGCGCTTCTGGTAGAACATCTCGCCCTCGATGCCCTCCGGAAATCGCTGGAGCGTCGTCGGGCGCTCGCGCAGGGCCCGCAGGATCCCGTCACCGACGGCCAGGTAGTACTCGAACACGTCCCGCTTGGTGTAGCCCGGTCCCGGGAAGTACACCTTGTCGGGGCTGCTCAGCCGTACCGCGTGGCCGGCGACCTCGACCTCGACGGCGCTCGCCTTTGGGCTCATGGGGCGAGCCTAAGTGATGCCCTCGCTCCGCTCGGTCGTTCGCGCGCTTGAAGCCGCCCACTAACCGCGGACGCTCCAGTCGCGGTGCGTCTCCCAGAGGTGGCAGAGCATGAAGACGCGCCGCTCGAAGAGCGGGTCGTGCGCCAGCAGGGCGCCGTCGTACGGCGCCGGCAGCCGCCGGGTCTCCCCCGACTCCAGATAGACCGCGACCACCGTGCGCCGCCGGCGGCGCTCCGCCCGGACGCCCACCACCCGCTTCCACGGCAGGAACCCAGCCTGCGCCAGCCGGATGCCCGCGTCGTCGACGTCGGCGCCGCCGCGCCGGCCAGCGACCACGCCGGCGGCCGCGGCGACCAGCGCTGGCACCAGCACGATCGCGATGCGGTAGCCGGACGGCAGCGCGAACGACGCCATCAGGCCCACGGCACCGGCGGCCGCGCCCAGGTACAGGCCGTGCCCGACCGCCTGCCGCCAGGTCGGGCGGAAGCTGGCCAGCACCGCGCGACCCGGTTCTCGCATGCCTGCTCAACGACGGCCGGCGCTGGTGGTAATCGGTAGCCTGGATGCATGACGCTTCCAAACACTGAGGAAGAATGGCAGGTGCGCCTGTCTCCCGAGGAGTACCGGGTCCTCCGTCAAGCTGGCACCGAGGCGCCCTGGACGGGTGAGTACGTCGACACCAAGACGAAGGGCGTTTACCGCTGCCGGGCCTGCGGTTCCGAGCTCTTCACCAGCGACACCAAGTTCGACTCGCACTGCGGGTGGCCGTCGTTCTACACGCCGCTCGCCGAAGACCGCGTGAAATACATCGAGGACCGCACGCTCGGGATGCTCCGGGTAGAGGTGCGGTGCGCGCGGTGCGACTCGCATCTCGGCCACGTCTTCGAGGGCGAGGGCTACCCGACCCCGACCGACCAGCGCTACTGCATCAACTCCGTCAGCCTCACCCTGGAGCCCGCCCCCTGACCGGCTTCGTTGTACGGGCGCCGGGTCGCTACGATCCTCGTGGGCCGACGGGGAGGTACGGACATCATGGCGCGCACACTGACCGTCTCAGCGGAGCGGGCGGGTGCCTACCCGACCATCCGTGACGCCCTCGAGATCGCCTCCGACGGCACGGTCATCTCCATCGAGCCCGGCACCTACACGGAGAGCCTCCGGCTCAGCGGTCGGCGGGTCAGCCTGGTCGCGGCGAAGGAACCCGGTTCGGTCACCATCGACGCCGGCGACGCGTACGCCCCTGCGGTCGCCTGCGAGGGCGGCGAGGTCACTCTCTCCGGCCTGGTCCTCAAGGGCGCCGACTACCCGGCCGTCAACGCCGCCGGCACCCGGCTCACCATCGAGAAATGCGAGGCCAGCGCCCGCTACGCGGCCGCCATCACCGTCACCGACGGCGCCACCCTGGCCGCCACCGATGTCAAGGTCACGGGCGGGCAGTACGGGATCATCGTCGAAGACGCGGGCGGGCTCATCGACAAGTGCGAGGTCCGCGACACGGCCGACGACGGCGTGATCGTGCGGCTCGGCGCCAACCCCACGATCCGTAACTCCACGATCGCCGGTTGCGGCTTCCGCGGGATCTACGTGTACCAGGCCGGGCGCCCCACCATCGAACGGTGTGACATCTCGGGCACCGGTGACGCGGGCATCTCCGTGGCCCACCAGAGCGCGCCCACGATCGTCGACTCCTGGGTGCACGACACCCAGGGCTCCGGCATCACGTTCGGCCGCGGCTGCGGCGGCTCGGTCGAGGGCACCCGCGTCGAGGGCACCGCCACACCCAGCATCTTCGTCGAAGAGGGCGCCCACCCGACCATCCGCGAAGCCGACGACGGTGGCCTCGCCCCCAAGGTCGGCGCGGGCGCGGTCGAGGGCGGCAACCGGCAGGACACCGCGAAGATGGAGAAGCTCCTCGCCGAGCTCGACACGATGATCGGTCTCGCCGGCGTGAAGGCCGAGGTGCGCGCGCTCATCGACGAGATCCAGGTCAACGAGTGGCGCCGCACCGCCGGGCTCGCCGTCGGCGCCGCCAGCAACCACCTGGTCTTCACCGGCGCGCCCGGCACCGGCAAGACGACCGTGGCCCGCCTCTACGGCCAGCTCCTGAAGGCCCTCGGGGTACTACCGGGCGGAGACTTCAAAGAAGTCTCGCGGCGCGACCTGGTCGGCCAGTACATCGGCCACACCGCCGAAAAGACCACCTCGGTGTTCGAGCAGGCGCTGGGCGGCGTGCTGTTCATCGACGAGGCGTACACGCTGTCCCGCTCCGCCGGCACCTCCGCCGACTTCGGGCAGGAGGCCATCGACACCCTGGTCAAGCTGATGGAGGACCACCGCGACCAGGTGGCCGTCATCGTGGCCGGATACACCGCCGACATGGCCAACTTCCTCGACGCCAACGCCGGTCTGGCCTCACGGTTCGCCAAGACGCTCGAGTTCGAGAACTACTCCCCCGACGAGCTGGTGCTCATCGTGCAGCGGATCGCCCGCAACGACGATTATCTACTGGCTCCCGGGCTCGACGAGGCGCTGGTGGAGTGGTTCGCGCAGATCGAGCGCGACCAGAACTTCGGTAACGCCCGCGAGGCGCGCAAGCTGCTCGAAGGCATGCGGAAGGCGCAGTCCGGGCGGCTGCGGGCGCTCGGCCGGATGCCCAGCCGCGACGACCTGCGTACGCTCGTGCTCGACGACTTGTTGGCCGCGACGCGTTGATCTCTACGACAGGCAGGGGGTAGCTCACCGCATGTCCGTGTCGCCGCAGGCCGCTTCGGCGCAGCCAGCCCGCGCCGTCGGGCGGGTCAGTGCCGAGTCCGCCGACTACACCGGCCCAGCGATCCTGCTGCCCCGCCGGCGCCCGGGCCACCTCGGCCCCGTGCACATCACGCAGCTTCTGCTCGCCGAGGCGGTGCTCGTCGCAGTACTGGCAGCCGTCACCCAGAACGCGGTGCTGGCCATCGGCGTCGGCCTGGTTGGCGCGGTCCTGCTGCTCATCGTGCTCGGCCGGGCGCGCGGGCGCTGGTGGATCGAGCGGCGGCTGATGGCCCGGCGATACCGGCGGCGCCGCCAGGAGGCGGGCGCGCCCGCGTTCGGCGACGACGCGCGGCTCGCGGCCCTGCGCCGCCTCGCGCCCAACCTCATCGTCGAAAACGTCTCGGTGGCCGACGGCTCGCACGTGGGCGTCGCCCGCGACGACGCCGGCTGGTACGCGGTCGCCGCCGTCACCCCCGCCCTCGCCACCCGCGACGAACCAGGCGGCATCCCGCTCGACACGCTGGCAGCGGCGCTCGCCGAAGCCGACCAGCCGGGCGCGGTGCTCCAGGTCGTCACGCAGACCGTGCCGGCGCCCAGCATCGACACGCACCCGTCCTCGGCCGCCGGCCAGTCGTACCGGCAACTGCTCGCACGCTTCGGCACCGTGCCGGTGCCGGCCGACCGCGAGACCTGGGTCGCCGTACGCCTCGACGCCCGCTCGCTCGCCGAAGCCATCATCGGCGACGGCGCCGACCTCGACCTGGCACCCGCCGTGGTGGCCGCCATGGTCCGCCGGGTCGCCAAGTCGCTGCGCAAAGACGGCATCACCCACCGGCTGCTCGACGCCGAGGCGCTGCTCGGCGCGCTGATGCGGTCGTGCGACCTCGCGCCGGCCACGCCACACACCGAAACCCAGCCTCCGCGCGAGGAATGGTCCGAGTGGCATTCGGCGCGGCTCGCGCATCGCTCCTTCTGGGTACGCGGATGGCCGCCCGTCGCGCAGGCCGCCTCGCTGCTCAACTGGCTCTCCACCTCGCCCGCGGCGATGACAAGCGTCTCGCTGATCATGGCTGCCGACGACGACAGCCGCATGGTCGACCTTCGGGCACTGGTACGCGTGTCGGCGCCCGCCGGCGACCTCGGCCCGATCTGCCAGTCCCTGACCCGGGGCGCCGAGCAGGCGCACGCCGAACTGTTCCAGCTCGACGGCGAGCAGGCGCCGGCGGTGTACGCGTCCGCACCAACGGGAGGCGGCGCGCGATGACCGATCCTCGCGATCCTCGCGACTCTCAGGGCGAGGAGCAGAAGCCGCCCGCGGTCGGCAAGGCCTCCGTCGGCCGCCACGAGGCCCCGCCGGCACCCGGCGCTGGCACCTACGGCGCGGGCGGCAGTGCCGCGGGCCGTGCTGGCGCCGGCGGCGTTTACGGTGGCGGCGTCGCTAGCGCGCCCGGCCACTATGGTCAGCCCGCCGTTCCCGGCCAGCCCGCGCCCCAAGCACCGCCGCCCGGTGTGCCGGGTGCGTTGAGCGGCCCGCACGCCGCGGCAGCCAGGCCACAGGCGCCCGACAACACCCCCGGCGCACCGGGTACCCCGCCCCACGGCGCCCCGCTTCCGCAACGCCCGCCGCCACCGCCGCTGACCCAGTTCGCGAATGGGCCGGGCGGCGCCGTGCTCGGCCGCGACGCGACGCTCTCATCGCCCGCGGTGCAGGCCGCGGGGCCCGCGCCGGCGACTACCGCGCCTCCCGTGCAAGCGGTGCCGCCAGCGCAGACCTCGTCCAGCGCCTCCACGCGGGCCGCCACCCAAGCGGCGGCCGCCACCGCCACCCGGGCCGCGGCGGTGCCGCTCTCCGAGGCGCGCGCCATCCCGGACACCACGCCTGCGCTGCCGCCCGGCACCGTGTACGAAAGCCGCCGCCCGCCCGGCGGAGGCGACGGCCACCGCGGCCTGTCCGGCCGGCTCGCGCGGCTGCGCATCGGCTCGCACACCGCGTCCCGATCCGCGCTCGCGCAGCTCCGGATCGCCTCCCCCGGCACCGGCCTCATCCTGGGCGCCGACCGGCAGCAGGGCCCGGTCTCAGTACGCTTCTTCCGCCCCGAGCCCACCCGCATCGCCCTCGTCGGCGGAGCCTGGGCCGGGCAGTTGGTGACGTTCCGGGCGCTCGCGCTCGGCGCCCGCGTCGCCGTCGTGACCGCCGACCCGCAAGCCTGGCAAGGCTTCGGCGAACGCGCGACCGGCCGCGGCGACCGCGTGGCGGTACTCTCCGCGGAGCAGCCGCTCGCGGTGACCGCCAGCGCGCAGCAGCCGATCCTCGTGGTGTACGACCTCGGCCAACTCGGTGCCACCGCACCGCAGCCACTCGGTCCATGGCAGACGCAGCTGACGATCCTGCGCCAGCTGAGCCAGCCCGGCGTACCGTCCATCCAGGACTGCAACCTGGTCATGCTCCAGCGCCTTGGCAGCACCGAAGCCGCCCTGGCGGGCAGCTCCCTGCGCCTCCCCGCCGCCAGCACCCAGTTCCTCCAGGTGATGGCCGACGACATGATCGCCCTCGTCGGCGACGGCGCCGAACGCTACATCTGGTTCGCTCAAACCGACGTCGAACGCCAATACTCCGGCGCCCCCCGCCGCTAACCCCTTACCCCGCCCGGACCGTCCCCGCCCCCGCCACGCCACGCTCGTCGATCAAGGGCAAACGCACGTGGTTCGATCTCATTTCCACGTGCATTCGCCCTTGATCGACGGACTTC
>NZ_JBAKHX010000153.1:0-8408 GCF_036906915.1 Micromonospora sp. CPCC 206061 | reverse complement strand
ACCTCGACGGTGCCCTCTCGAACCAGAAGATAGAAGCGTCAGCAACTTCAATCTTCCCAGTTCGGAGGGCACTTTCCCGTCTGCCACACCGCCCTCAACCGAATCTCATCGGTGGATCAGGGCTTAGTGATCGGCCAACGGGACGTCCCGGCCGGGACACGACTACCACGACCGGGACGCCCGGGCCGAAACCGCGAACGCCATCGCGCGGCAGAGCCCGAATCACTCACCATCGAGACCCGGCCGCTGCCCGTGGCGCGCAAGATGACCGTCGTCCCGGACTCGGCAGACCAACCGCGTCCCCCGGCGGCAGCAGGCGCTGGACGTCCGCACGTGCCAGGTCCCCACGCCCTACATCAACGGCGCGGATGCCGCGTCTCCTACGCGACAGCCTCACCAGGCGCCACGAGGCCGACAACATGGTGGCGGCCTGACGACGGCGCACCGCGTCGACTCGAGGGGTCATGTGGCCACAGAGCCGGCGTCGCAACGCGCGATATCCGCGGCATGAGCGTGCGCGGTAATCCAGCGCTCGGTAGCGACGCGGCAAACCGAAACGGGCTCGACGGCAGATTGCGCCGATGGGAGCATCACCGCGTGGTACCACTGCGGATCATCAGAGGCGATGCAACCAGTCCTCAGGCAAAGGGACCAAAGATCATCGCCCATGTATGCAACGACCTCGGTGGGTGGGGCAAGGGCTTCGTTCTGGCGGTCTCCCGCCGGTGGCCGGAACCCGAACGTGCCTACCGGCAGTGGCACCGTGAGCGCTCCGGCAACGACTTCGGCCTTGGCGCTACCCAGTTGGTTCAGGTCCGTCCCGACACCTGGGTGGCCAACATGGTCGCCCAGCGCGGCATCCGCACTGGCAGCAGCGGGCCGCCGATCCGATACGACGCCGTCGAGCGGTGCCTGAGGGCCCTCGCCGAGCACGCCGTGCGGCTGTCCGCTACCGTCCATATGCCGCGCATTGGTTGTGGCCTGGCCGGCGGCCGGTGGGAGCGCATCGAACCGCTCGTCACCGCGACCTTGTGTGGCCGCGACATCGATACCACCGTCTACGACCACGATTGACCGATCGAAACAATGCTCGGTAACACACTCATCGCGGCAGTTCCGGACGTCTTTCTGTCGTCCATCCAAGAACGTGTCCCTGTCCCAGTTGCGCCAGGCGCATGCGAGGCAGACGCCGAATGGGTGGATTCAGGCATTCGCAGTGACAAAGATCAAGAACACGGTGGCGAGGACCAGGGCGACGGTGGCGCCGGCAAGTGCCCAGGTGGCCCATTTCAGCGAGGCGGCCTGCGAGTTGGCGGCCTGCATGAGTTCGCCGGTGGCACCAGCACGTTGTTCAGCTCCAGCTTCCGCCTGAAGCATCAGGAGTCGGATCATTTGGGCTTTGAGGGTTTGGGTAGCACCCTGACCTGCTGCGTGGGCGATATCAAGCATTCGAAGGGCCTCCGTGATGCCCCGCGAGGCACGATCGACCCCAGCGTTGGTAACTTCCGCGACCGCGGGGTCTCCCGTCTTGATGGCTGTATGCCAAGCCTCGACTGCTTGGCGGTGGATCTCGTAGGCCAGGTTCACGGCATCGGTTGCCACTCTGACGCTTTCCTTAGCGGCATCCGACATGGTTTCCAGTGGGGATCGCCGTCGGGGCTAGGCGTGCTGTCGGTCATAGCGATGAGCCTGCCACGGCTTCTGTCCAAGGGACGGTCCGTGCGCACTCTTCTCGGCTAGATCCGCGCACTTGGCTGGAGCCGACGACCGTGATTAGCTTACGTGCAGTCACTCGCCGCTGCGGTTCAATCGGGGCCGAACCGAGTCCTGATCTGCAAGTGGCGCCGGTTGTCACGAACATCCGCCCGGAGAGCGCGGGCTCAAGGGGCGCCAAAAGTCGAGCATGTGGCTCCCGTCTTGCGGAGGTGGCCATGCCGCTCGTCGTTTTCGACCATGTGCGTGGAGTGGCTGCGGCTGGATTTCTGGTTCGGTCTGGCGGCCCAACCGTCTGCGGGTCCGCTGTCAGGCTTGGCAGGCGGCGGCGAGACTGGTGCGGATGCGGGCGTGGGTGAGCAGGAGTTGGGTCATGTTCGATCGGTGGGGTCGGACTCGACCTTTAGCGAACGGCCTCGAACTGGGCCGTCCACGTCGTGTGGAACGTCATGCCCTGGCAACGGATGTCGGTGTCGACCTTTAGCTTTACGGCGTCAGTCAACTTGAACGGGTAGTTCGCTTCGCTCACGGCGAGCGTGGGGAAGAGGGGGTCTGCGCCGACCGTGGACAGTTCGATCTGGTCGTGGCAGTAGGCCGTGTCGGCGCTGTCGGCGACGGTGTCGATGACGACCTCACCCGGGGTGATAGATATCAATTTGGCTTTCACGTTGGTGTTCGGGTTGGTGAGGGTGAGGGTGACGTACGCGCTTTCGCCGGGCAGCAGCGTGCCGGTTTGCGCGCCGGTGACGGTGACGGCAGAGAAGGACTCGGCCGAACCTGCAACAGGACCCGTGGTGCTGCTCTGGACGAACGCGGCGATCGCGAGGCCGCTGATGCCCATCAGTGTGCCGACCGCGGCGATGACGAGCACGGGCTTGATTTTTGAGGTGGTAAGCATGGACATTCTCCTGACATCGAGTGGAATCGCGTGCGGAAATACCGCGAGATGGAATACGTCGTGCCGGTTGATGCGCCTGGTGGTGCGGTGGTCCGCGGGCGCCCGGTTGTCAGGAACGACTCGTGGGTTCCGGCTCGTTCGGGCTCGACAGTTCGTCGACGGGCGGGGTGGTGGTGGTCCCAGTGGGCGTGATCGTCTGGGACGCGGCCGGTGTAGTCGGGACGATCGACTGGTCCGATGTCGGAGCGGGTGGTGCCGTCGCCGGGTCGGTGGCCACGGTCTCCGCCGGTACCGCGGCGGAATCGGTGGGTGTCCACCGGCCGGTCGCGCCGTCTATCCGCACGGTCACCGCCGTGGTCAGACCAGGCCCGGCGGCGGCCACGCCGATAGCGAATCCCGTACTGCCGAGTTGGGCGGCGATTACCACGGCGATGGCCGTGATGCGTCGGGCGGTGCGCAGGCGGATGATGCTATTCAGGTTGTGGCTTCCGAGGACTTCTGCCACTGTGGGATCGGGCATTGTGGGCTCACAATTGTTCTCCTGGCCCGGAGTGAAGGTGGTCCGGTTCCGAGTGAATCTGGATGCTTTTCCTCGAGACGCTGCCATCAGCAGTAAACCAGAGACAGGTTGGCCGGTGCGTTCGAATGAGTGAAAACGGTTCCACAGAGTGAGCCCCTTTGCATCCTGCGATGATCTCGCGGTCCTGTAGCACGTGGATGGCTTGGCGAGTTGAAACGCCAGGCGCGGCAGCGCCAGGCCCGGTGGGCACGCGGGGCGGACGGTGCCGCCGCGCACCGATGGTCACAGTCTCCAAAGCAACGTCTGTGCAACCGCAACGACTGCGCTCGGCACTGAACTCTCATCGGCAAATCCGAGTGTTGGTGGTTCTCCTGTGCTGTTACGTTGCGTGGCTGGTTGTTGAGGTCAGGCGGGTGCGGACTACGAGGTCGTGCAGGGTATTGATGGTGGAGGGGTCGGGTTGTTCGGGCAGTGGTGAGGTGTCGCGGGCGGTTTCCAATTCGGCGCGTAGGCGGGGGATGTCGGCGGCCAGGTGCCGGACCGCGCCGTCGGGTAGGGGTCCGTGTTCGGCCTCGCGCTTGGCGGCGATCAGATCCGGTACGTATGCCAGCCCGGTGCCCAGTACGCGCAGGTCGGTCTCGAGCTGGCCGGTGCGCATCAGGTGGATCCCGGTCAGCAGCACCCGCAGCGTGTACAGGGCCGGTTTGAGCCGCCCGGTCTTGGTGTACAGCTTCTGCTGGCCGGTGGCGAAGCCGAGGTAGTGATGCGCGTGGTGACGGGTGATCAGCCCGCCCGCCAGTGTCTTGAGGTCGGTGTGGACGGCGGTGGTGACCACGACCAGCGGGGACAGCAGCTGTTCCAGCACGTAGCCGTTGCGGTCGGTCAGCAGCCGGGCGAACTTGAGTAGGTCGTGGCTGACCACGTCCAGCTCGACCCCGTCCCGCATCCCGGTGTGCTGCAGGGTATCCGGTCCGGTACGTAACCCGACGACCTCGGCCGTCGGCAACACGTGCACGGCGCGCAGGTCAAGGTCCGAGTCGACCGAGGCGAACCCGTACAGGTGCGCGCCGCTGACGGTCGCGAACACCAGCGGGTACGGCAACGCCCGCGCGCTCTGGCCCGCCCAGGATGGCACATCGACGGTCATCCCAGGTTCCTTTCCCGTACCGCGACCAGAAAGGCGTCAACGGCGCGACGGTCCGGCTGCTCGGGTAGCCGGGTTCCGGCCGCCGCGGTGGCGAGGTCGGCGAGCAGGTCGGCCGCCCACACCGCGACCCGTTCCCAGGGCAGGTCCCCGGCCCGCACTGCCAGCAGCCGGTCACGCAGCTGCGCCACGTCGACCAGGACCTCCCCGGTGCGCAGCACATGGGCCCCGGCATACAGCAGTCGGATCATGTGCATGGCCTGCTTGTGATTGGTCTGCCCGGTCCGCTCCCGCCGCGCGGCGACCCGGTCAAGCTGATCCTGCGCGTACCGGCCGTAGGTGTCAGCCACCCGCCGCGACAGGAACGCCCGCCGCACCGCCAACAACTCCCGGCCCTCGTCGGTGACCTTCTCAACCAGCGGCGACCACAACACCTCCAACACCGTCGGATTCGCCTGCAACGCAAGCGTGCAGAACCGCTCAACCTCCCAGGAGAACTGCTCGGCTGCTGGCCCGTCCACGTGCGTGGGCGGCTTGTCCAGCCGCCAGAACCAACGCGTCGGTGCCGCGTACACGCCCCGCCGGTCACGATCAGAGCCGTCGCGGTCCAACCCGTACGCCCGCGACCCGACCACCACCGCCAGGATCGTGTTCCGCTCCACCAACTCGATCATGACCAGCAACGCTACCGAAACGCGCCCAGCTCACACCCGGCTATATCCCCGCAAGCGCCACAGCCGACCACACTCACACCAACGCGACGAACGGACCAACAGGACCGAGAAGCGTGACCCTCCGGAGCGAAAACATCGCGGAAGAGGAGTGCACCCGATCTTGCCTAACGCGATACGCCCGACAGCCAGGTTAGAGGTGGTAGGAGTGGGGTCCTCCGAGCCAATGACTCAGGTACTCGGACTGAATCTCTCCGGTGAGTAAGCCAGCAAGGGCTGCCGAAAAGCCGACCCCGTACTGCTCCCAGTACGGTCCTTCCTCCTTCAGCACCGCTGGCCAGTCGCCGGCGGCAACGCCCGGCTTGACATGCCAGAAAAGCAGGTCGCCGTTGCCGGTGTGGCCCCACGAGACTAGGTTGTCGCCAGGCTCGAACCAGGGCGGGACGTCCTCATGGTTCGGTTCCCAGTGCGACGGGTCACCCAAGTACCAGTCTTCCGAATAGCTATCCGGTCCTGCGAAGTCCAGCCGGACGCACTCTTGCGCCCAGGTGTTGTGCCGCACCAAGTCTGCCCACTCGTGCGGAGCGTGAGGGGCACATACGGTGACGTGATCGTCGACGAGGCCAGCGCCGTAGGCATCGACGAAACGCTTGTAATCAGCCGGCAGTGTGACACCCAGCGCAGCCTCGACCAGCGACCATTCGGCTCCGCCGGCCGAGGCCGCACCAGCCAGCGACGGTAAGCCCAGAATCCCTGCGAGGTCCTCGGTCGCGTCTGACTGGCGCCGCGGTCCTTGGCCGGTGTGTCCAAGATCCTCCCTCAGTCGCCCTCCTGAAACGACGTCGTCGCGCCCGAGCTGGTCACCGCCGGTCCCCGCGACAATGGCATACGAGCCGTTAAGCTCAACCACAACAAGGTCAACCTCGCGCTCCTGCCCGCCGTTATCGCGGCAGACACGGTCGAAGGAGTCGCCAGGGCGAGCCCAGTTCCGTGGGTGGTACCCCGGCTCGCCCTCTAGACGCCACCCTCCCGGGACAGCCTGGACAGACTTGACGAAGAAGCTCAAACGCTCGATACGCACAGGCAACATCGTGCACAGCGGCCGAGGGCATGTACCACCCCGACGCCGTCCTCCCGCTCTGCCGCGGTACCCGCTGTTCACCACGGCATGCGTCAAGCAACACCGCACGCAAACAGACAAGCTCCCGGACAGCTACGGTCGACCACCCACCGAAGCACCCACTCAGCGGCAAATCCGTACGGCCGTGGTCACAGGAACGGGCGACGGCGACGAACTAGGGTTCGTTGCTGTGGACGTGGTCGACTTCTGGCGGTTCCTGGAGCGCTCCGGTGAGGCGACAACCCACCCGCAGCGCAGAGCGGAGTGGCTGGAGCACCGGCTCAGCCGTGTTGCCCTGGATCACATCGTGGACTTCCAGATCCATGTCGACACAGCACGTCGCCCCATCGACACCTGGGACATGCTCGGTGCTGCCAACCAGATCATGGACGGGCTGTGCAGTGGCGACTCGTTCTGGTACTTCCAGCCATGGCTCATCGCCCAAGGGCAGCGCTGGTGGGGGCACGCCGCACAGCACCCGGACAACCTCGCCGACCTGCCCGCGGTACAGGCCCTCGCCGGTCGCCGCCCGCAGCACTGGCCCGACTCCGAATGGCCCCACTGGGAGGACCTGTCGTACGTGGCCGCCCGAGCCTACGACCATGTCACCGGCCAGGACGACGGCATCGACGACGCACTCGGCGAACGCGGTCACCGGCGCCCCTGCGACCCGAAAATGGCGGGCATGTCGTGGGATACCGACAGCCTCGCCACGATCGAACGGCGCTTGCCACGGCTGAGCCGGATGTTTCCACGTCACCGCCATTTCCATGCCTGAACGGCCCTTGCGCAAGAACGCAACCAACCCGGCCTGTTCAAGCGAGCGCTCAGCGGCAGACCGTATACCGGCAGGAGGCAACGAGCGTGATCACTTGTCGATGACCGGGGGTCCCAAGGGGTTGACTACCGTGGTTGCGTGGACGACGGATGGGAAGCGCGGATGGCCGCCCGTGCTCGCGAGCGCGCAAACGAGCGGATAGCCCGGAGGCGCCAGCCGCTCGAGCGTGACCGTCAAGGGCACGTCGGCCACCACCTGCACCGAACGCCGCTTGGCACCCAATGCTCGTGCGGCAGCGACTTCCAAGAAGCCTGCTACGTCAACGAGGGTGAAGACCAAGCGTGGTGGGAGCTCCAGCGATGTGAGGCATGTGATAGGCACCGTGTGCTGCTTCAGGGCCCGGCGCACTGACGTCGCACCACCGCGTGCCGGGCGCCGCCGTTGTCACGTACCGTAACGCTCTGTCGGCGGCAAGAGCGTGTACTTCGGATCGCCGACCCCGCCGGCTCGAAACAGTCGGAACGCGAGACCACAATGGAACGGCTTCTGAACCGTATGGAATCGCCTCGCCGCTACCGCATGATGCCGGACGGCGCGCTCCCCGAAACCAGCGATGGCGAATCCTGACCTCGACCACCGGGCAGGCGTCCATCCCTAGCTCAATGTCACTGCTCTATCCCAAACCCAAGGGCCAGCCGACCAGGGCAAACTCGCTTCACGAACGCGGGAACACCTCCGCGCTGACGTCGTGGCGCCCGCCTACCACTGTGGACGGCACGTGGCCCCAGCGTCGCGCGCCATCCGTTGGCAAGCGTCAACGGGTCGCCGCGGCGGTGCCGTCCCACTTGAAGGCCCCCGGCCGCGGAGCCGACGTCGCAACGCGCGATATCCGCGACAGATTAGCGCGCCGGCATCGAACGGCCGGAGGTGGTGAGGGAAAGTCACCGGTGCGGGCTGCGGCACAATGGCGGGGTGCCGCCGGATCTGCTGTGGGACGACGTCCAGCCCTTGTTCGACCCTGGGCTGATGGGATCCCTTCCAGACCTGTGCGTTCCCGCGACGTCGATCGCGGACTGGCAAGCGCTCCTGGATCTCGCGGCGTCAGGCCGATGGCGGTACGAGTACGCCGAAGGCGACGTGGCTATCCGGTTACCCCGTGCAGAAGCGGTGTTCAGCCGCCCGCCGGACGCCGAGACCGCGTCCCTTCGCGTCTGGCCGGCTCCTCACATACTCGCGATCTTCCGCTTCTACGCCCCGACGCAGATCGACTTCGACGTCGACCTCCGTGAGATACAGGGTCAGCATGGGCTCGATGTCTTCTGCGCGTTCCTCAAGGCGATCGGCCAGCGACTTGGCAAGCCCGTGCTGATGGACGCCGAAGGCGGTAATCCCCACTCCCATCCGGTTCTCGGATACCGCGTCGAGGATGACCAGGTCGTCGTGGTGAACGGACCACTGACCCCGCCAGGATGATGACCGGCACCAGGCAACGCGCGCATCGGCCGGGTAGCGGCGGCGCATTGCTGCGCCGCCGCCCCCTCAGAACCGGACGTGCACGTTTCCA
>NZ_JBAKHX010000152.1:0-8568 GCF_036906915.1 Micromonospora sp. CPCC 206061 | reverse complement strand
GATCAAGGGCAAATGCACGTGGTTCGATCTCATTTCCACGTGCGTTTGCCCTTGATCGATGCGATCAACCTTGATCGACTCGCAGCGCCGCCTGCGTGCGCTCACGGCCCGCGCGCGTGACGTCCCATCACATGGAGATGATAACGGTTTTCATGTAACCTCCCCTAGCTATGCGACGACTCAGCCTGCTTCTGGCCGCTCCGTTCCTGCTCACCGGCTGTTTCGCCGGCGGCGCCGAGCCCGCCGCCGCGACCGGAGACGCGCGACTCCGCGTCGCGCTCGCCTTCCTACCCACGCGGGGCATGTCGCCGCACAGCGACGACGCGGTACGCCTGAGCCAGCTCGGCGTCATCGAAGGCCTCACACGACTCGACGAGGACGGTGCCGCCCGACCCGCCCTCGCCACCGAGTGGCGTCGCACAGCCGACCGGACGTGGACCTTCACGCTGCGCCCGGCCACGTTCCACGACGGCACCGCGGTCACCGCCGCGGCCGTGGCTGACGCCCTGCGCCGCGCGAACGCGGCGACGCCCCGGCTGCGCGTGCTGACCGGACTCGCCCTCACCGCGACCGCCACCGGCCCCGACACCGTCGCCGTCAGCACCGACGTCGCCGACACACTCCTGCCGCAGCGGATGTCCAGCCCGACGCTCGGCATCCTCGCACCGTCCGCGTACGCCGGCAGCCAGCCGGACCCGATCCGCGCCGCGACCGGCCCGTTCGTTCTCACGGAGGTACGGGGCGCGCAGGGCGTCGCCGCCGACCGGTTCGACGGGTACTGGGGCGAGCCCGCCCGCGCGGCCGGGCTCGACGTGGAGTTCGTCTCCGACGGCACGACCAGGGCCAACGCGCTGCGCACCCGCGCCGTCGACGTGGTCGACACGATCCCCATCGCGCAGGCCGCTGTGCTCGACCGCGCCACGCTGCACGAGGTGCCGACCATGCGCACCGTAAACCTGCTGCTCAACACCGCCAAGGGCACGTTCGCCGAACCGGCGGCACGGGCGGCCGCCAGGGTCGCGGTGCGGCCCCGACCGATCGTCGAGGGCGTCTACGAGGGGCGTGCCGACACCGCCCAGGGGCTCTTCGGGCCGGCGCTTCCGTGGGCGGCGCGGCAACGGGTCACTCCGGAACGCCGCGCACCCGGTGCGGTCGCCGGCCGGACCGTGGTGCTGGCCACGTACACCAACCGGCCCGAGCTACCGGAGATCGCCACGGTGGTCCAGCGCCAGCTGGAAGAGGCCGGCTTCGCGGTCCGCCAGGAGGTGCGCGAGTACTCCCGCCTAGAGGCCGACGCCCTCGCCGGCACCTTCGACGCGGTGATCCTGTCTCGCTCGGCGGCGCTCGACACGGGTGATCCGGTCTCGTACCTCGCGAGCGACTTCACGTGCGCGGGCAGCTACAACATCGCCCAGCTCTGTGACCCGGCGGTGGACCGTGCGGTGTCGGAGGCGGGGGCGGCCGGTAACGGCGCGACCCGGCAAACCGCGATCATGCGCGCCGAGGCCGCCATCATCGCCACCGACGCCGCCGTACCGCTGCTGCACGAGCGGGTCGTGCAGGGCGTGGCATCGGGCGTTACCGGCGTGCTGCCCGACGCCCGCGAGCGCACCCTCGTCGGTGCCGGCACCTACCGGAGCTAGGCATGCCGGCACTGGCTGGCCGGGCCGCCGCGGCGGCGGCCATCGTGACGGCGGTCGGCGCGCTGCCGTGGCTCGCCCGCACGGATCCGGCCCTGACGGTACTGCGCACCCGCTCCGCCGAGCAGGAACCGACTCCCGAGGTGCTGGCCGCGATCCGGCGGGAGATCGGCACGGACGGGGGGCCGCTGCCGCTGCTCGGGCGCTGGCTCGCCGGGTTGCTGCGCGGTGACGCCGGAGCCTCCTGGATCTCGGGTACGCCGGTGTTGCCGGATCTCGTCGGCGCGCTCGGCGTCTCGCTCACGCTCATGGTCGGGGCGCTCGCCGTAGCGTTACCGGTGGCCGGTGCGCTGTGCCTCCGCACCCTCCATTTAGGATCACGTCGCCGGCTGTGCCGCACCCGTTCCGGCACAGCCGGCGCCCTACTCGCCGCGCTGCCCGAGTTCCTGCTGGCATCCGCGCTCGTCACGGTGGTGGCGGTGCGCCTGGATTGGGCGCCGGCGTACGGCTGGGACAGTCCACAGTCGATGATCCTGCCCTCACTGGCGTTGGGCGTACCGGCCGGCGCGCTGCTCGGCCGGCTGCTCGACGACGCGCTGCCAGCCGCCTTCGCGGAGCCCTGGGCGCGCGCCGCCACCGCCGCGGGCCTGCCGCCACGCGTGATCGCCCGGCATGCCCTGCGCCGTTGCCTGCCCGTGCTGCTCCCCCAGCTCGCCCTCGTCACCGTCGGCCTGACCGGTGGCGCGGTGGCAGTGGAGAGCCTCTTCGCGATCCCGGGCCTCGGGCGGTACGCACTACAGGCCGCCATCGCGCAGGACCTGCCGGCGCTCCAAGGCGCCACGCTCGCGCTCGTGCTGCTCGGCGCGGCCACTGGCCTGATTGCTCGGGCCGCACGGCGCGCCCTGCTGGGCCCCGCCCTGCGCGCCCGCGCGCTGCCGCCGCTGCACCTGCCCGTCCTCGCCGCCGGCCGCGTGACCGCTGCGCTGCCGCTCACACTGCTCGCCGTACTCGTCGTGGCGATCGGGCTGGGGTTGCTGCGCGACCCGTGGCACGTCGACACCGCTGCCCGGCTGTCCGCACCGTCCTGGCACCATCCACTCGGGACCGACGCGGTCGGCCGCGACATCCTGGCCCGGCTAGGGCACGGCGCGCTGCGTACCCTCGCCGCCGCGCTCGCCGTCACTGTCGCCACGCTCGTCGTGGGTGTGCTCGCCGGGCTGCTGCCGCGACTGTCCTCGGGCGTCGTCGAGGTGCTGAACGCGATACCGGCTGTGGTGGCGGGACTTCTGGTGGCTGGCGCGGTCGGTCGGGGCACGGTCGGCGCGGCGCTCGCGGTGACCCTGGTCGGCTGGGCGGCGCTCGCCGCGCACACGGCCGCGCTGTCCGAACAGGAGCGTGCCGGCACGCACCTGGTCGCCGCTACAGCTCTCGGTGCCGGCCGGTGGCACGTGCTGCGCCGGCACATCCTGCCCGCCGTGCTGCCGCCAGTGCTGCGGCACGCGGTACTGCGCATCCCGGCGATCGCGCTCGCGCTGGCCGCTCTCGGGTTCCTCGGCCTGGGCGCCGCGCCGCCCGCGCCGGAGTGGGGCCAGCTCCTCGCGGAGAGCCAGGCGTACGCCGAACGCGCACCCTGGACCGTGGCCGCCCCCGCGAGCGCGCTCGCGCTGCTGGGTGTGCTGGCCGTGTCGCTGGCGGGGGTACGCCGGTGAGCCCGCTGCTGCGCCTGCTGATCGGCACCCAACTCGCGTTCAACGTCGGGTTCTTCGCGGTGCTGCCGTACCTGGCCGGCCACCTCGGCGACGATCTGGGCCTGGCCGGGTGGCTGGTGGGCCTCGTCCTCGGGCTGCGCACGTTCAGCCAGCAGGGGCTCTTCGTGGTCGGTGGCGCGCTGACCGACCGGTTCGGCGCCCGCCCGGTCGTACTCGTGGGATGCGCGCTGCGAGTGGCCGGCTTCGGGTGGCTGGCGTACGCGAGCAGCACCTCGACGGTCGTCGGCGCGGTCCTACTGATCGGCGTCGCGGCGGCGCTCTTCTCCCCGGCCGTCGAGTCCGAGGTGGCCCGGCAGGCGGTGCGGCACGAACGGGAGGGCGGAGGGCCGCGCACCGAGGTGCTGGCGGTGTTCTCGGTCGCCGGGCAGATCGGCGCCTTCGCCGGCCCGCTGGTGGGTGCGCTCCTGTTGCTCGTGGACTTCCGCGCGGCCTGCCTCGCCGGAGCGGCCATCTTCGTGGCGATCCTCTGTGGACACGCCTGGCTGATGCCACGCCACGCGCCCGGTGCGCCGCGCGCGGCGGGGCGCCGGCACACGCCGGACGGTCTGCGGCTGCTCATCCGCAACAGGCGGTTCCTGGCGCTCAGCCTCGCCTACAGCACGTACCTGCTGGCGTACAACCAGCTCTACCTGGCGGTACCGGCGCGGTTGGACTCTGCGACGGCGGTCGCCGTGCTCTTCGCCTTTTCCTCGGCCCTGGTGATCGTCGCGCAGCTGCCGGTGACCCGATGGGCGGCGCGCCGCCTGGCGCCGTCCACCGCGATGGCGTCAGGTCTGCTGATCATCGCGGCGGGCTTCGCGTCTGTCGCGGCCCTGCCCTCCCCGCCGCTCTCGATGGCTGCGATGGTCGGCCTACTGACCGTTGGGCAGATGCTGGTCGTACCGGTCACCCGCGCCTGGCTGCCCGACCTCGTGGAGGACGCGCACCTCGGGCTGTACACGGGCGCGCTGTCGTCGATCTCCGGTGCGGTGGTGCTGGCCGGGAGCGCGGCGAGCGGAGCCCTGCTGGAGGCCGGTGGGGCGCTGGTGTGGCTCGCGCTGGCGGCGGTGCCGGTGGCTGGTTTGGCAGCGGTGCGGGTGGCGGCACGCCCGCGCACCGCGGAGCTGGCGAGGGCCTAGCACCACCGGCCTGGGGGACGCTCGCGGCGCATGCCCCGGCGCCTCGGCCGGACCGCGAGATGCGGGTGGGCGCCCGCCCAGCCTTCCGAGCGCGTGCGGCAGGCCGGCGGCACGCCTCGCTTGGGCAGCATGCGGCCGCCGTCGTCGTCCGCCTCGTCGGCGAGCGTCGGCGGCTCCTCGACGGCCTCGGCCGGGCCAGCGACCGCGTGCGGGCCGGCACCACACACCCAGCGCATCTGCCGGCCGGGAGGGTCGTGACTGCCCAGCACGTAGTGCTGCTCTCCGTCGACGCCGTGCTCGGCCTCCCCGTGCGCCATCTCTGGCCTCCTTCACTGGCGGTTTCGGCCAACGCCAGCCTCCCCGGCCCCTATGACATCACTCATCCGGCCACCTCCGAAATAACGTGGCCCACAGTGAGCGAGGCCACTGTCGCCCTTCAGTGCCGCGCGACCGGGCGAACCGGAGGCACGAGTGAGAACCTCACAAACCGGTCGGTGGGCTACATCCTTCGACGGACTTCCGCCCCTTACACCTCGCCACGCAGTCGGAGGCCGACGGCGTACCTGTGTGATGTGATCGAAAGGTGCCACGGCTCGGACTGGAACGCGGGACCATGCGGCGCGATCTCGCGATTGCCGGCGTGTCCCTCGCTGGCGGGCTCCTCATGCTCGCGGTCGGCGTGACGCATCCGTTCGATACCGGCACGAACACCCCGATCGCCTTCTTCGTCGCGCCGCTCGTGGTGGCCTGCGCGGCCCTGGTGCTGCGCCGTATCGCCACGCGCACCGGCCTCGCGATCGGCACCGTCGCGGTCGTCGGCGACCTGCTGCTCGGCGGCTCGCTCCCCACCATCCTCGTATACAGCCAGGTGATCTACGACGCGTGCGTGTACGGCCCGATCCGGTTGTGGCGCCGGATACTCGTTGTCAGCATCGTGCTGACCGCGGCCGGAGCCGTCGCGGGCATCGCTCTGCTCGGCTCCTGGCGCGGGCTGGTCCTCGGCATCGTGCCGGCCCTCGGCCTCGTGCTGCCGGCGGTCACGGGGATCAGCGTGCGGCAGTACCGCGACCAGGCCAGCGCTGAACGCGCCCGCGCCGAGCAGACCGCGCGCCTCGTCGAGCTGGACCGGCAGCAGGCGGTCGCGGCCGAGCGGACCCGAATGGCCCGGGAGCTCCACGACGTGATCGCCAACCACCTGAGCGCGGTGGCCATCCACTCCACGGCCGCGCTGTCGATCCGCGACCGTTCGGGCGACGCCGGCGATGGCGCCGTCGACCAGGCGCTGCGAGTCATCCGGGAGAACAGCGTGCAGGGCCTGGCAGAGATGCGCCAAATGATCGAACTCCTCCGCGAGGAGGCCAACCCCGACGCCCTCACCAGAGCCCGGCTCAGCGAGGTCGACCGGCTGGTCGCCCAGGCGCGCGGTGCAGGCCTGGCGGTGCGCCTGGAGACCGTCGGCGAGCCCAGGGCACTTCCGGTCAGCGTCGACCTGGCCGCGTATCGGATCGTGCAGGAGTCGCTCACCAACGCGCTCAAGCACGGCACCGGCGAGGCGGGCATCGAAGTTGGGTACACGGCGGGCATGGTGCTGCTGACGGTGGAGAACCCGGTCAACTCCGCACCCGCCGCGCCCGGCGCGGGCGCCGGACTGATCGGCATGCGGGAACGCGCGGCCCTGCTGGGCGGCCGGCTCGACGTGGGCCGGCACGGCAAGCTGTGGCGCGTGCGCGCGGAGCTGCCCGCATGACGGAGCTAGCTGGCGCGGGTCCTGCGCCTCTTGTGCGTGCCTGTAGCCGCCAGTCGCTCCGCTTGGTGGCGGCTGCGGGAGGCGGCGCATGATCCGGGTAGTGGTGGCCGACGACCAGGACGCGGTGCGTGCCGGGCTGGTGCTGATCCTCGACGGCGCGCCCGACGTGGCGGTCGTCGGGCAGGCCGCCGACGGCGAGGAGGCGGTGGCGCTCTGCCAGCGGCTGCGCCCCGACGTCGCGCTACTGGACGTGCGGATGCCCCGGCTGGACGGGATCTCCGCCACCCGGGAGATCGTCGCCCAGGACCTGGCCGACGTCCTGGTGCTGACCACGTTCGACCTCGACGAGTACGTGTTCGGCGCGCTGCGGGCGGGCGCCGCCGGGTTCCTGCTCAAGGACACCGACGCGGATGGCCTGATCACCGCGGTCCGCACGGTGGCCCGCGGTGACGGCATCATCGCGCCGGGCGTGACCCGCCGGCTGATCGGCGTGTTCGCGGCGGCGGCACCCGCGACGCCGGCGGCGCTGCGGGCGGCCGTGGAGGCGCTGACGCCGCGCGAGCGCGAGGTGCTGGCGTGCCTCGGCCTGGGCCTGTCCAACCAGGAGATCGCCGAGCGGCTCGCCATGGCCGAGTCCACGACCAAGACCCACGTGAGCCGCATCCTGGCGAAGCTGGCGCTCCGCAGCCGCGTCCAGGCCGCGATCCTCGCCCAGGATCTATCCCTTCCCGCTCCGCCGCCCTAGGCCCCAGCCCGCTCCCTTTCTCGCGCCGGCACCGCGCGGGCCAGGAGAGGGACGACGGCGAGTCCGAGGAGGTACGCACCCAACACGTCGGTGGGCCAGTGGGCCAGGAGGACTACACGGGTCGCGCCCACCAGCAGGGCGAACAGCACCGCCGCCACCACCGTCACGACGCGCCCCAGCCGACCCACGCGGTGCCACAGCAGCAGCACCGCCGCGAGGCCGGCCGCCGCCGCGTGCGACGTGTGCCCACTCGGAAACCCGTTGCTGTCGACGAACACGAATCCGTCCAGCGGACGCGGCCGGTGCAGCGCCCAGTGCATGACGCCCCACAGCAGCGGGATGGCGGCCGTCACCAGCGCGCAGAACACCGCCGCCCCCCGCTGCCGCGTCACCGCGAAGTACAGGACGGCGGCGCACCCGTACGCCAGGAACGGCAGGGTCGCCGCCACGTCGGTCGCCGTCCGCACGAAGGAGATCACGTCTCGATTGGAGGCGCCGTAGCTCCGGAAGTCGCCGCTGGCCGCCAGGTCGAGGCGTTCGATCGGCGCCCAGTCGGCGAGCACGAGCGCCATCAGGATCAGGAAGCCGGCCAGAGCGGCCAGCGACACGGCGAGCGGCGGACGGGCGATCATCCCGGCAATAGTGGCACGTCGCCGGACGTGCGACGCTGGACCCGTGGGTACCAGCGAAAATGGCGAGCTCAAGGCGACGCTACGCCGGGTCGAGCGGTCCGCGGGCGCGCTCGCCACCGCGAGCGTGTCCCGCATGGACGAGACGCTGCCCTGGTTCCGCGAGTTGCCCGCCGACCAGCGTGCGTGGGTCATGCTGGTCGCGCAGGCGGGCGTGCGGTCACTGGTGGAGTGGCTGCGCCGCGACACGCAGGCGGGCAGCCAGGACATCTCCGATGAGATCTTCGAGGCTGCGCCGCGCGCGCTCGCGAGGTCGATCTCGCTCCAGCAGACCGTCGCCCTCATCAAGGTCACGATCGACGTGGCGGAGGAACAGGTACCGCATCTTGCCGCCCCCGGCGAAGAGCGCGCGCTGCGCGAGGCCGTACTCAAGTTCTCGCGCGAGGTCGCGTTCTCGGCCGCGCGCGTCTACGCGCGGGCCGCGGAGTCGCGCGGCGCCTGGGACGCGCGGTTGCAGGCGCTGCTTGTCGACGCGCTGCTGCGCGGCGACTCCTCCGACGTCCTGGCGAGCCGCGCGGCGGCACTGGGCTGGGCAGACGCGCCTCCGGTGGCCGTGGCGGTCGGTCGGTCACCGGGCGGCGAGGTCGCGGCGGTCCTGCACACGGTGTACCGCGCGGCGAGACGAATCGGTGTGGAGATCATCGGCGGGGTACACGGCGACCGGCTGGTGATCGTGCTGGGCGGCGCCGCCGACCCGGTGAACGCCACCGAGAAGCTGCTCGCCGGCTTCGGCGCGGGGCCGGTCGTGGTCGGCCCGGCGGTGCCGAGCCTCGACGAGGCCACCGAATCGGCGCGCGCGGCGCTCGCCGGCTTCCGCGCCGCGCCGGCGTGGCCGACCGCGCCGCGCCCGGTCGCGGCCG
>NZ_JBAKHX010000151.1:0-8654 GCF_036906915.1 Micromonospora sp. CPCC 206061 | reverse complement strand
CGCGCGGGGGCGGGGGGCGCGCGGGGGCGGGGGGCGCGCGGGGCGCGGGGGCTAGGGGGGGTCGGGGGTGGGGTCGTAGCTTAGCCAGTCGAAGCGGACCGTGCCGGCGGCCGCGTACATGCCGATCACGCGGCCCGTGAAGCCGCCCGCCACCTCCGTGGACAGGTAGCGGCCGTCGAGCTCGTCGAGGACCACGAAGCGGCCGTCGCTGGACTCGAAGCCCAGCCGCACCACGTCTGGCTCCTGGCGCGGGTGGTCGGGGCTGGGGCCGGACGCCTGGGTCTCGATCCGCAGCACCACCGGGCCGGTGGGCTCGGGCCGCGCTGTTCGCCATTGGACGACCGGCCCGATGCGGACCCGGACGCAGATCTCGCCGTCGCCGGCCTCGATCTCGTAGTGGTGCTGTTCGTCGAGGCGGACGGCGAGACCGCCGCGCCCGGCGGACGCGTCGATGAGCGTGCGGACGCGGCACGACAGGTGCTCCTGGCGGCGCCCGACGAACGACACGGCCGGGTCGTCGAGCGAGCCGCCCCGCCCGTGCAGGGTGAGCCAGCCGGGCCGATCCTTGAGTGACCAGGTGGCGCCGGGCCGGGAGCGCACCGAGATCCAGCGCGGGTGCAGGTCGGCGCCGTCGAAGTCGTCGCGGGCGGGCGGCTCCGGGAACGGGTGCTGGGGCAGCAGGTCGGCCTGCATCTCGGGGGAGACGTCGTCGACGACCGGCCAGCCGTCGACCCACGCGACCGGCGCGAGGAACGTCTCCCGGCCGAGCACGTGCCACCCGGGCGTGCCGCCGCGCGGGCGGATGCCCAGGAACACCATCCACCACGAGCCGTCATGCGCCTGTACGAGGTCGCCGTGGCCCGTGTTCTGGATCGGCTGGTCAGTGCTGCGGTGGGTGAGGATCGGGTTGCCGGGGCACGGCTCGAACGGCCCGTTCGGCGAGGGGCCGCGCGCGACCGAGATGCCGTGGCCGCGTTCGGTGCCGCCTTCGGCGATGAGCAGGTACCAGAGGTCACCGACCTTGTAGAGGTGCGGCGCCTCCGGCCATTGCGTACCTGGCGTGCCCGACCAGATCCGGCGCGGGCGCGACAGCGCCGCGCCGGTGGCGGGGTCGATCCGCACCTGCTCGATGCCGGCGAACGTGCACCAGCAGTTGCCGTCGTCGTCCCAGGCCAGGTCGGGGTCGATGCCCTGGACGCCGGGCAGCGCCCGCGGCTCCGACCATGGCCCGGCGGGGTCGGTGCTGGTGACCAGCAGCGTGCCGCCGTGCGGGACGTTCGACGTGATCAGCCAGAACCGGCCGTCGTAGTGCCGCAGGGTCGGCGCGTACACGCCACCCGACGACGGCGCGTTGTCGAGCGGGAGCTGGCTGGGGCGGTCGAGAGCGTTGCCGATCAGCTCCCAGTGGACGAGGTCGAGGCTGTGGAAGATCGGTACGCCGGGAAAGTACTCGAAGCTGGAGCAGGCGAGATAGTAGTGCTCCCCGACCCGGCAGATGCTCGGGTCGGGGTGCATCCCGGCGATGACGGGGTTGGCGTACCTGCCGATCATCGCCCTCCGAGCGTAAAGGTCGTCTTGAGCGCATCATATGCGGGTTTGGGTGCGAAATTCTCGTCCAGGATGTTGGCCGCACCCTGTCCGTCGAATACACCCGGTACCCAGGAGTACTTGTCGGTGAACCCCCAGACGGTGAACGATACGCATCGCTGGGCGAGCAGGCACGCCTGGAGCAGGGCGCTGTACGCGTACGCCTGGGCCTGGATCTTCGTGGCGTCGGGCGGCATCGGCATCCGCACGTCGACCTCGGTGAAGGCCGTGTCGAGGCCCAGCTTCTCGAAGCGCCGCACGTTGTCGAGTACGTTGTTCGGGAAGGGGTACTGGACACCGAGGTGGCCCTGGATCCCGAAGCCGTGCACCGGCACCCGGTCGGCCTTGAGCTGCTTTACCAGCTCGTAGTACGCGGTGCTCTTGGCGTTGACGCCCTCGACGTTGTAGTCGTTCAGGTAAAGCTTGGCCTTGGGGTCGGCCTGGTGCGCCCAGCGGAACATGTCCGCGATGTACTCGGGGCCCAGGAGGCGCAGGAAGATCGTGTCGCGCAGTTGGGCGCTGTCGTCGATGACCTCGTTGACGACGTCCCATGCGACGATCCGGCCGCGGAAGTGGCCGGCGACCTCGAAGACGTGCCGCTTGAGGATCTGGCGCAGCTCGGTCGCGTCGATCTCGCCGGACGCGACGCCGTCGGTGAGCCAGCCGGGGTTCTGGTTGTGCCACAGCAGCGTGTGCCCGCGTACCTGCTGGCCGTTGGCGCGGGCGGAGTCGACGAGCTGGTCGGCGGCGGTGAAGTCGAGGACGCCGCGCTCCCGCTCGATCTCGCCCCACTTCATGACGTTCTCGGCCACGACCGAGTTGAACTCCCGGGCGATGGCCTCGCGGTACGGGGGGTCGGCGTTGAACGCGGCCATGTCGACCGCGGTGCCGATCCGTACGCCGGTGCGCTTGGCGACGTCGCGGAGGCCCTGGGCGGCTGCCGTGGCGTCGGTCGTGGCGTCGGTCGTGGCGGGGGCGGCGGGGGCGCTTTGTGGAGTGATGGTCAGGAGAAGGGCCGCGGCGATGGCGGTGCCGGCGACCGCGCGAGTCACCTTCATAGAATTCCCTTTCGGATACGTTCTCATCGAAGACACGCTTCCGGAACAGTTCCGTAACTTGCTGGGAACGCTATGGCTCCAAAAGCGGGTCGTCAACCCCCATGGATGGGCCAAAGGTGGGTGTCTCGCGGGGCACGTTCGATCCGAAAGCCTTTCGGTCGGTACGCTGTCATCTTCGACGAAGGAGCTGACGTGACGGTCGACGAAGGTCGCAGAATCACGATCACGGCCATCGCCCGCGAGGCCGGCGTGTCGGTGCCGACCGTGTCCCGGGTTCTCAATGGCCGCTCGGACGTGGCGCCGCAGACCCGCGAGCGGGTCGAGGAGCTGCTGCGGCGGCATGGGTACCGGCGGCGCGCCGCGCGGCCACGGGTCAGCGCCAGCCTGATCGACCTGGTCTTCAACGACCTCGACAGCCCGTGGGCCGTTGAGATCATCCGCGGTGTCGAAGACGTGGCGCACGCCGCCGGCGTCGGCACCGTGGTGTCCGCGATCCACCGGCGCACCGCCTCCACCCGCCAGTGGCTGCAAAACCTGCGCACCCGTGCCACCGACGGCGTCGTGCTGGTCGCCAGCGACCTCGCCCCACCGGTGCACGCCGAGCTGCGCCGCCTCAACGTGCCGATGGTGCTCGTCGACCCGGCCGGCGTGCCGACGCTCGACATCCCGACGATCGGTGCCACCAACTGGACCGGCGGCCTGCGCGCCACCGAGCACCTGATCTCGCTGGGGCACCGGCGGATCGGATTCATCGCCGGCAGCCCGTCGATGCTGTGCAGCCGCGCCCGCCTCGACGGGTACCGGGCCGCGCTGGAGGCCGCGGGCCTTCCGCTCGCCGACGAGCTGATCCGGCCGGGCGACTTCTACCACGAGTCCGGCCTGGAGGGTGCCCGCGCGCTGCTGGCCCTTGAGGAGCGGCCGACGGCCATCTTCGCGTCCAGCGACCAGATGGCGTTCGGTGCGTACGAGGCGGTGCGCCAGGCGGGCCTGCGGGTGCCCGACGACGTGAGCGTGATCGGGTTCGACGACCTGCCCGAGGCGCGCTGGTCGTCGCCGCCGCTCACGACCGTGCGGCAGCCGCTCACCGAGATGGGGCTGCTCGCCGCCCGCACCGTCCTGCGACTGGCGCAGGGCGAGCCGGTCGAGACGCCGCGTGTCGAGTTGGCGACCGACCTGGTCATCCGCGACAGCACCGCGCCGCTCGTCGACCGGTAATTTCGGCGATTTTCCGGAACGCATTGACTGCCGGCTGGCAAGACATCGATACTTGGGAACGCTTCCATCGAAGCTGGTAAGGACCTACGTGGGACCTTGACCGGCGCGGCGTGGAGGACTGCCCAGCCCCCACGCCGCGCCCCTTTTGCGTGGTTTGCTGAACTCGTCTTCGGGTACAGGGTTGCCGCAAGGTCGACACCTGAGGAGGCACCCCATGAGACTCGACGATGACGACATCCGCACCAGCGGCACAGGGCTGGGCGAGGAAGGGCCGGCGGACGGCGGCCTGGACCCCGCGAGCGAGGACGGTGGGGCCGACGGCGGCGCGGGTTCGCCGGAAGGGCCGGCCGACGGGGGAGCCGATCCGGCGGGCGTGGACGGTGGCGCGGACGGCGGCGCCGGCTCGCCCGGGTCAGGCGAAGGGCCGGCGGACGGCGGGGCAAACCCCGCCGGGCGTGACGGCGGCGCCGACGGCAGCGCTTCCGAATACTGATGATTGGGTACTGATGACCGGTTTCCGAGGGCCGGGCGGCGGGACCCGTCCGGCCCTCGCCCGCTGCGTGGCCCTGCCAGCGACGAGGTTCGCGGCCGTCCACTGGGGACGGATGCCCCTGCTGTCCCGCGCCGCCGAGCTTGGCGGGAGCGGTTTCACCGACCTGCTCAGCCCCGACGACGTCGACGAGCTGTTGAGCCGGCGCGGCCTGCGCACCCCGTTCCTGCGGGTGGCCAAGGACGGCCACGTCGTGGCGCCCGGCCGGTACACGGGCAGCGGCGGCGCCGGCGCGGAGATCGGCGACCAGGTGCTCGACGAGCGCATCCTCGCCCTGTACGCCGACGGCGCCACCCTGGTGCTCCAAGGCCTGCACCGGATGTGGCCGCCACTGATCGACTTCGCCAACGACCTGGGTGACCAGCTCGGGCAGCCGCTACAGGTCAACGCGTACCTGACCCCGTCCGGCAACCAGGGCTTCGCCACCCACTACGACACCCACGACGTCTTCGTGCTGCAGGTCGACGGGCGCAAGCACTGGCGGGTACACGAGCCGGTGGTCCACGATCCACTCGAACGCCAGCCGTGGGGCGGTCACGCCGACGAGGTGGCCGCCGTAGCCGAGGGCCCGCCCGTCCTCGACGCCGTGCTGTCACCCGGCGACGCCCTCTACCTGCCGCGCGGCTGGCTGCACAGCGCCTCGGCGGAGGGCGTCCGCTCGCTGCACCTGACGGTGGGTGTGCGCGCGCTGACCCGGTACTCCATTGTGGAGGCCCTGCTGGCGATGGCGGCCGACGAGCCGGCGCTGCGCGGTGGCCTGCCCTTCGGCCTCGACGTGGCCGACGCCGACCAGATCGCGCCCGAGCTGACCGAGACCGTGAAGGCGCTGCGCGACTGGCTGGACACCGCCGCGCCCGCCGCGGTCGCCGACCTGCTCCGCGCCCGCGCCTGGCCAGCTGCCCGCCCCGCCCCGATCCGGCCGCTGCGCCAGGCCGCGACGATCGATGCCCTCGGCCTCGACACCCGCGTCGCACCCCGGCCGGGGCTGCGCTGGCAGCTCGTCCCGGAGGGCACCGACCGGGTGGCGCTGCGGGTCTTCGACCGCACGCTGAGCCTGCCCGGCGAGTGCGCGATCGCGGTGCGAGCGCTGCTGTCCGGCGGCGTCTCCCGCGTCGGCGACCTGCCCGGCCTCGAAGCCGACGAAGACCGCCTGCTCCTGGCCCGCCGCCTCCTACGCGAGTCCATCCTGACCCCCGCGTAGCCCCGCGCGCGGGCCTACCAGATCAGCAGCAGCGCGGTCAGGGTGGCCAGGCCGGTGGCTACCACCACGGCGAAGGTGGCCGGGTCCAGCGTGACGTGGCGGTGGTCGGCTACGACCTTGGCCGGCCACAGGCCTGCCAAGGGGCCGAGGATGGTGACGACGAGGGCGAGCACCGGCAGGCCCACCGCCAAGTCGCCGCCGTACTCACGGCCGGCCCACCGGGCCGCCTCCCGCAGCCCGAAAGCGACCGCCGCGCCGAGGGCGCTCCACAGCATCAGCAGCGGGTACGCGGATGCGGGCATCTTGCCGGGACGCCACTCCTTGTCGAGCAGGTCGCGGGTGCCTTCGAGGAGCTGGTCCGGGTTGTACGACTCGCCGGTCGCCAGGGTCACCGGCGAGGGCACGCCGCCGTGGCGGCTCGCGGCGGTGCCCAGGCGGCGTACGGTGCGGCCCCACAGATCCTCGGCCTCGTGGTCGATGCGCTCGACGAGGGCGCGGGCGGCGGCCAGTTCGGTCTCGGCGGCGGCCAGGGCGGCTCCGGCCTCGCGTTCGGCGCGCGCCGCGGCGGCCACCTGCCGTTCGTGCCATTCGTCGGCCTCGGCCCGGCGGGCGTCGACGCTGGCGTACCGGCTGGCGAGGCGCGCCATCGCGTCTTCATAGCTCATTGGAATTCACAGCCCACTTAGGACAGTCCGTACGGGATGATGACCTCCGGGGTGCGGTGCCGGGCCCGGTCGAAATAGAGCGCCCGCCACGGTCGGGGGTACCAGACAGGGCCGCCCTGGCCGGGGTGGAAGCCGGTGAGGTCGGTGCCCTGCACGTCGAGGGCCACCCACGCGCCGATGGAGTCGGTGCGCGACCCGGGGCCGCCGAGGGTGTCGCGGAGGCGGGCGACGCCGCGCCACCAGCCGAGCACATGTGTGCGCCGCTCGGGGCCGGTGTTGAGCAGCCGGCGCAGGTGGTCGTGGCCGGAGCCGCCTGGTGTCTTGGCGCTGAGCCGGGTCGCGGCGGCGTCGGCGGCGAAGAGCACGACGTAGTGGGGGAGCGCCGGGTCGGGCTGCCAAGTGGGAAGCGCCTCGGCGAGATCCTCCTCGTCGTACCAGCCGGTGTCGTCGGGCAGCACCTCGCGCAGCCACTGCGCGGTGGCGGCGGCGTCGGCGTCGAGACAGGCGACCGAGAATCGCGCGGTGCCGGGTGCGTGCTGCCGCGCGAGGGACCAGGCGGCCGCGCCGAGCACCGCGCACGCCTCGTCGACCTGGGTGCCGATGACGGCGAGGTTGCGTCCCGGGCTGCGGGGCAGCGGCAGCCGCGCGGCGTGCGCCTGCACGTCGATCGCCTCACCCAACAAAGCCACTGGAGCGCCATCGGAGGGCACGGGAGCGTCGGTCAAGCGGGGGACCGCGTCGCCGTCGAAGAGCCGCGGGGGGCCGAGCGACACCGGGCGTTCGCGCCACAGGCGGTTCTGCAGCTCGCCCCACACCCGCCGGTCTCCCGCGGCCGGTATGCGGACGATCTGGTTGGCGTCGAGGGCGCCCGAGTCGGCGTTCACCACCGCGTGGTGGCGGGGCAGGTTTTCGGCCGCCGGGTTGGTCTCGGCGAGGATGCGGCGTGCCTTGGGCAGCGCGATGCGCAGCGTGAACTGGGCGACCAGCGCCGGCCGCCCCCACAGCGCCTCGATGCCGGACACGTCCTGTGAGGCGAGGATCAGGTGGATGCCCTGCGACCGCCCGCGCCGGGCGAGGTCTTCGAGCAGGTTGGCCGCCTCCTGGGCGAGCGCGTCACGGCCGGCGAGCAGCACCTGGAACTCGTCGATCACCGCGACGACCCGCGGCCAGCGGCCCTCGGGGTCTTCGGCGCGCAGCTCGGCGAGCTTGGTCACCTCGTACCGCTTGGCGGCGTCCGCCCGGCGTCGCAGCTCGCGGCCGAGGAAGCGCAGCAGCGCGAGCCCGAACTCCCGGTCGGTGTTGACGTTGACGCCGACGAGCCGCACGTGCGGCAGCCAGCTCGGGTCGCGCTGTCCCGGCGCGAACCGCGCGAACGACACGCCCTCCTTGAAGTCGAGCAGGTAGAACTCCAGCTCGTCGGGGTCGTACCGGGCGGCGAGCGCCCCCATCCACGCGTAGATCAGGTTGGTCTTGCCGGTGCCGGACGGGCCGGCGATCAGCGCGTGGGGCGGGTAGTCGGAGAGCGTGACGTTGACCGGTCGCCCCTCGGGGCTGTCACCGACGGGCGCGGTCAGGCCGGCCGCGGAGTTCTCCGTCCAGATGTCGCCGGGCAGCAGGTCGGGGAAGGACGCCGGAGTGGGTCCGGTGGCGTACCGCTCGGCGAGCCGCCGGCACGTCGCGGTGACCAGCTCGGCGGGCGGCGGCGGGTCGAAGCGCACCGGCAGCGAACCCCATCCAGACACCGAGCCCTCGGAGGAGACGGTCACCACCGAGGGGTGGGAGGGCATGGGGATACCGTGCACGATCAGGTGGACCCCGCATGCCGCACCGGCGCGCAGGATCCGGTCGAGCTGAGCCCGTTCGTGACGCGAAAGTTCGTCGCCGCCCAACAGCACGGCCACCCGCCACGGCTCCGGCCGCCTGCCGGGGTGAGCCGCCGCCATCTCGCGCAGCGAGCCGAAGTCTCCGGCGAGCACGTTCTCGTTGATCCGCCGGATGTGCTCTACGAGGTCGTCCAGCAGCCCGGTCAGCCCGCCCGGCCCGACGAACGTCAGCAGCCCCGCGGGCGCAAGCGGCGCGAACCCCGCCAACCCTCCGCCCAGCCGCTCCGGGTCGTACCCGGTCAGCCGCACCTGCCCGGGCCGGGTGCGGCCGAGCGCGCGCAGCAGCACGGTGCTGACGATGCCGTCGGTGTGGTCGCCGGTGAGCGCGAGGTGCCCGTGGTCCAGCAGCGGCACCAGTGCCGGCACCGGCGGCGCGCCCGCGATCCGCACCGCGCCGATGCGCAGCGGCCCCGCCGGCTCGCCGGCGGCCGCGGGCGCCGCGTGCCAGCCCTCCCACGGTTCGCCAGCGGCGCCGGGCGCGGCCAGCGCGCCGTC
>NZ_JBAKHX010000150.1:0-8926 GCF_036906915.1 Micromonospora sp. CPCC 206061 | reverse complement strand
GGGCCTCGATCGGGTCACCCAGCGTGGTGCCGGTGCCATGCGCCTCCACGGCGTCCACCTCGGCGGCGGGCACGCCCGCGTTGAGCAGCGCCTGGCGGATGACACGCTGCTGCGACGGTCCATTGGGGGCGGTGAGGCCGTTGCTGGCCCCGTCCTGGTTGACCGCCGAGCCGCGCACGACGGCGAGGATCGGGTGACCGTTGCGCTGCGCGTCCGACAGCCGTTCCAGCAGCAGCAGGCCGGCGCCCTCGCCCCAGCCCGTGCCGTCGGCGCCCGCCGCGAACGCCTTGCAGCGGCCGTCGGGCGCGAGCCCGCGCTGGCGGCTGAACTCCACGAAGATGCCCGGCGTGGCCATCACCGTCACGCCGCCGGCCAGCGCCAGCGAGCACTCCTGCTGGCGCAGCGCCTGGCAGGCCAGGTGGATGGAGACCAGCGCCGCCGAGCACGCGGTGTCCACGGTGACCGCCGGCCCTTCCAGCCCGAGCGCGTAGCTGACCCGGCCGGACAGGATGCTCGCCAGGTTGCCGGTGCCGAGGTATCCCTCGACGCCTTCCGGGCCACCGAGCAGCCGCTGGAGATAGTCCTGCCCGTTGGTGCCGGCGAACACGCCGGTCTGGCTGCCGCGCAGCGACAGCGGGTCGATGCCGGCCCGTTCCAGCGCCTCCCACGCGGTCTCCAGCAGCAACCGCTGCTGCGGGTCCATGGCGAGCGCCTCGCGCGGGCTGATGCCGAAGAACTCCGCGTCGAACCGGCCGCCGTCATCGAGGAAGCAGCCCGTCCGCACGTACGACTTGCCGGTCCGGTCGGGGTCCGGGTCGTACAGCTCGTCGGCGTCCCACCCCCGGTCCGGCGGGAAGTCCGAGATCGCGTCCCGACCGTCGGCGAGCAGCGCCCACAGGTCTTCCGGCGAGCCGACCCCGGCGGGGAACCGGCAGCTCATCGCGACGATGGCGATCGGCTCCCGAGCCCGACCCTCCACATCGCGCAGTCGCCGGTGCGCCTGGCGCAGGTCGGTCGTCGCGCGCCTGAGGTAGTCGCGCAGCTTCTCTTCGTCGGTCATCATCCGCCTCAAATCCCGAGTTCCTGGTCGAGCACGTCGAAGAGCTCCTGGTCGGACGCGGACGCCAGGTCACCGGCGCCGGCATCGGTGGCGTCGCCGCCGTCGTCGCCGTCCCAGCGCCACAGCAGCGACCGCAGCTGCGCCGCGATGGTGGCCCGCGTCGCGGCGTCCTGCGGCAGCGTGCCGAGCGCCGCCTCTATCCGGGTCAGGTCGGTGAGCACCGCCTGCGCCGGGTCCACAGTGGGCGCCACCTCGCCGCGCAGGTATCCGGCGAGCGCGACCGGTGTCGGATAGTCGAAGACCAGCGTCGCCGGCAGCCGCAGCCCCGTGACCGCGTTCAGCCGGTTGCGCAGCTCCACGGCGGTCAGAGAGTCGAAGCCCAGCTCCTGGAAGGCCCGGTCGGGGGCGACCGCATCGGCTGACGCGTGCCCGAGCACCGCCGCCACCTCGCCCCGGATCAGGTCGGCCAGTACCGTCTCCTGCTCGGCCGCGGCGAGCCCGGACAGGCGTTCGGCGAGGGCGGGGCCGCCCGCGCCGGCCGCGGCCCGCCGGCTCGTGGCCCGGACCAGACCGCGCAGCATCGGCGGCAGGTCACCGGCCACGGCCCGCAGCGCGGGCAGGTCGAGCAGCGTCGGCACCAGTACCGCGCGGTCGACGGCGAGCGCGGCGTCCATGACGGACACTCCCTGCTCGGCCGAGAACGCCATGACGCCGCGGCGGTTCATCCGCGCCCGGCCGGCACCGTCCAGCCGGTCGCCCATGCCGCTCGCCTCCGCCCAAAGGCCCCACGCCAGCGAGCGGGCCGGCAGGCCGCGCGCCCGCCGGTGCTGGGCCAGCCCGTCGAGGTAGGCGTTCGCCGCCGCGTAGTTGGCCGCGCCGGCGCCGCCGAGGGTGCCGCCGGCCGAAGAGAACAGCACGAACGCCGCCAGCTTGTCGTCCTGGGTTAGCTCGTGCAGGTGCCACGCGGCGTCCACCTTGGGCCGCAGGACGGTGTCGACCTGCTCGGGCGTCAGCGACGCGAACAGTCCGTCGTCGGTGACGCCCGCGACGTGGAACACCGCGGTCAGCGGGTGCTCGTCCGGGATGCCGGCGAGCAGGGCGGCGAGCGCGTCGCGATCGGCGGTGTCGCACGCGGCAACCGTCACCTCCGCGCCGAGGCCGGCCAGTTGCGCTTCGAGGGCCGCCACGCCATCGCTGTCCCTGCCGCGGCGGCTCGCCAGCAGCAGCCGCCGCGCGCCGTGCGCCGCCACGAGGTGCCGGGCGACTACGCCGCCGAGCGCGCCGGTCGCGCCGGTCACCAGCACGGTCCCGTCTGGGTCCGCCGCCGGCTGTTGCGCCACGGACGCCGACGCCGGCACCCGTGCCAGACGCGCGGCCAGCCAGCCGCCGGCCCGCGCGGCGAGCTGCGGCTCACCGGTTGCCAGGGCGGCGGGCAGCCCGGGTACCGCATCCGCGTGGTCGAGGTCGACGAGGGTGAACCGGTCCGGGTTCTCGGTCTGCGCCGAGCGGACCAGCCCCCACACCGCCGCGCCGGCCAGGTCGGTGACGTCGCCGTCCGGTGCGGTGGCGACCGCGCCCCGGGTGACGACCGCGATCCGGGTACGGGTGAGCCGTTCGTCGCCGAGCATCGCCTGGGCCTGCCCGAGCACCCGGTACAGGGTGGGTCTCACGTCTGGAATGCCGGGCTCGGTCGCCGCCGCGAACAGGAGCACGACGTCCGGCGACGGGTCCACGGTGGATAGCGCGGCGACGTCCGGATAGCTCTCGGCCCTCAGCGCGCTTGCCAGGTCGAGGGGATCGTCGCCGACGACCGCCCACCGGGTGTCCGTCGCGGTCTTGGCGGCTGTCACCGGTACCCAGTCCACGGTGTACAGCGCCTCGTGGTGGCCGCTCGCGCGGGCGCCGGCGATCTGGTCGGCCGACACCAGGCGCGGCACCATCGACGCCACCGAGAGCACCGGTGCGCCGCCGGCATCGGTGACCGCGAGCGCCACCGCGTCGTCCTCGCCGGGTGTGAGCCGCATCCGCAGTTCATCCGCCCCCGCCGCGTACAGGGTGACGCCGTGCCAGACCAGCGGAAGGTGCACCCGCCGGGGGCCACCGCCGGGCGGCGGACCGGCCGGGGCGTCCATGCCGACGGGCTGCATCGCGGCGTCGAGCAGGGCCGGGTGCAGCCCGAACCTTCCCGCTTCGTTGCTCTCCGGGAGCCCTACCTCGGTGAAGAGCTCGCCGTCGCGCCGCCATGCCGCCCGTAGTCCCTGGAAGACCGGCCCGTACTCGACGCCGAGCGCCGCCAGGTGGTCGTAGAGCGTGCCGATTTCCAGCGGCGTCGCGCCCGGCGGCGGCCACGCTCCCGTGAGGCTCGCCGGCGGGTCGCCCGGATCCGGGGCGAGCGCGCCCGACGCGTACCGGACCCACTCGGTGTCCGGCTCGGCGCCGTCCGGTCGGGAGTGGACGCTCAGGGGACGGCGCCCGCCGTCGCCGGCCGGGCCGACCGTCACCTGGAGCCGGATCGCGCCCTGCTCCGGGATCGCGAGTGGCGTGTGGACGGTCAGCTCCTCGACGCGCTCACAACCGGTGTGCGTGCCCGCCTGCAGCGCCAGCTCCAGGAACGCGGTGCCGGGCAGCAGCACGGTGTCCATGACCGCGTAGTCGGCGA
The DNA here is from genome assembly GCF_036906915.1 of Micromonospora sp. CPCC 206061. Taxonomy (NCBI): domain Bacteria; kingdom Bacillati; phylum Actinomycetota; class Actinomycetes; order Micromonosporales; family Micromonosporaceae; genus Micromonospora; species Micromonospora sp. CPCC 206061. Next base: position 5,207 of record NZ_JBAKHX010000150.1, on the reverse strand, counting down.
GCCACGGATGGGTCGTGAGGGCGAGCCTCGCCGTGAACACGGTGGTGTCGGCGTCCGCGAGGTCCACCGTCGCGCCGAGCAGCGGGTGCTCCGCCGGGGTGAGGCCGAGGCTGGCGGCGTCACCGGCCGCGGTGGGGCTGTCGAGCCAGAAGCGCTCGTGTTGGAAGGGGTACGTGGGCAGGTCGACCGTGTTGCCGGTGACGACGGTGGTCCAGTCGACGCTGGCGCCATGGGTGTGTGCCTCGGCGAGGGAGGTGAGGAAGCGGGTGTGGCCCTCGCCCCGCCTCAGCGTGCCGATGGCGGTGGCGTCCGCGGCGGATACGAGTACCGGGTGTGGGCTGCACTCCACGAACAGCTCGTGCCCGTCGGCGCGGAGCGCCTGGACAGCCTGGTCGAGCTGGACGGTGTGGCGCAGGTTGCGGTACCAGTAGTCGGCGTCGAGTTCCGTGGTGTCGATGAGGCCGCCCGTGAGGGTGGAGTAGAACGGGACGGTGGCTGGCTGCGGTCGTACGCCGGCGAGAGCGGCCAGGATGCCGTCGCGGATCGCCTCGACGTGCGGGCTGTGCGAGGCGTAGTCGACGGCCACCTTGCGTGCCCGGATGCCGGCGGCCTCGCAGTCGGCGACGAACGCCTCCAGTAGGTCGGCGTCGCCCGCGACGACGGTCGAGGACGGTCCGTTGACGGCGGCGACGTGCAGGCCATCGGGCAGGTCCAGGTCGATGGCTGGACGGGTGACCGATGCCATGCCACCGCCCGGCGGCAGTGCGGTGATGGCCTTGGCGCGCAGAGCCACGACGTTCGCCGCGTCCTGAAGGGACAGTGCTCCGGCGACGTAGGCGGCGGCGATCTCGCCCTGGGAGTGGCCGATGACGGCGTCGGGCCGCACGCCGTGGTGCCGCCACAGGGCCGCGAGCGATGTCATCACCGCGAAGAGGGCGGGTTGGACGATGTCGACCTGGTCCAGCGGGCCCCGCAGTTCCTCGAGCAGGTCGAGGTGCGGCGCCAGCGCGTCGGCGCACAGCCGCATGTGGTCTGCGAACACCGGCGAGGTGTCCATCAGGTCCAGGGCCATACCGGTCCACTGGGAGCCCTGGCCGGGGAAGACGAACACCGTCCGCCCGCCGGTGACGGTGGCCTGTACCAGGTTCGGAGCGGCCTGGCCGGCGGCGAGGGCGCGCAGCCCCGCGCGGGCCTCGTCGTGGTCGCCGGCGATGACGGCGGCGCGGTGGTCGAACCGGGCCCGCCCGGCGGCCAGCGAGTGGGCCAGGTCGGCGAGGTTCTGGTTCGTGACCGCGCCGGCCAACTGCCCGGCCGCGTCGCGCAGGGCCGCCTCGCTCCGGGCGGAGACGAGTAGCGGCACCGGACCGACGGGCGCGGGCAGGGATGCGGCGCCGGCGGCCGGCGGTTCCTCGATGATGAGGTGGGCGTTCGTGCCGCTGATGCCGAACGACGAGACGGCGGCCCGGCGCGGATGGCCGTTGCGCTCCCACGGCTGCGCCGACGTGAGCAGGGACACCGCTCCCGCGGACCAGTCGACGTGCGGCGAGGGCTGGTCGGCGTGCAGCGTCGGCGGGAGTTCGCGGTGCTCCAGGGCCATCACCATCTTGATGACGCCCGCGACGCCGGCCGCCGCCTGGGTGTGCCCGATGTTCGACTTGACCGAGCCGAGCCACAGTGGATGGTCGCGCTCCTGGCCGTACGTGGCGAGCAGCGCCTGGGCCTCGATGGGGTCGCCGAGGGTGGTGCCGGTCCCGTGCGCCTCGACGGCGTCCACATCGGCCGGTGACAGGCCCGCGTTGGCGAGGGCCTGGCGGATGACGCGCTGCTGCGACGGCCCGTTGGGGGCGGTGAGCTGGCTGCTCATGCCGTCCTGGTTGAGTGCCGACCCGCTGACGACCGCCAGCACCGGGTGGCCGTTGCGCTGGGCGTCCGAGAGGCGCTCCAGCAGCACCAGGCCGGCGCCCTCGCCCCAGCCGGTGCCGTCCGCGCCCGCGCCGAACGCCTTGCAGCGCCCGTCGGGCGCCAGTCCACGCTGGCGGCTGAACTCCACGAAGATGTTCGGGGTGGCCATGACCGTCACGCCGCCGGCGAGAGCCAGCCCGCACTCGCCCTGCCGGAGCGCCTGCGCGGCCAGGTGCATTGCCACGAGCGACGACGAGCACGCCGTGTCGACGGTGACGGCCGGTCCTTCGAGGCCGAACGTGTACGCCAATCGGCCGGAGGCCACGCTGCCCGCGCTGCCGGTGCCCAGGTATCCCTCGAAACCGTCCGGCGCCTCCTGGAGACGCCCGGCGTAGTCGTCGTACATCACGCCCGCGAAGACGCCGGTCTGGCTGCCGCGCAGCGACGTGGGGTCGATGCCGGCGCGTTCGAACGCCTCCCACGCGGTCTCCAGCAGGAGCCGCTGCTGCGGGTCGATCGCTAGGGCCTCGCGGGGGCTGATGCCGAAGAAGGCTGGGTCGAAGTGGTCGGCGTCGTGCAGGAAACCGCCTTCGCGGGCGTATGTCTTGCCCGTCCGCGAGGGATCGGGGTCGTACAGGGCGTCGGTGTCCCAGCCGCGCCCGTCCGGGAACGGCGTCACCGCGTCCACGCCACCCGCGACGAGACGCCACAGGTCCTGGGGCGACCGGACACCGCCCGGGTACCGGCACGCCATGCCGACGATCGCGATGGGCTCGTCGGTGCCCGCGCGCGCCGGGGCCACCGCCGCGACGGCCGTGCCGGCACCGGTCAGCGCCGCACGCACGTGCTCGGCGAGCGACTCCGGTGTCGGGTAGTCGAACAGTGCCGTGGCCGGCAGCCGCAGGCCCGTCGCCTCGTTCAGCCGGTTGCGCAGCTCGACCGCCGTCAGCGAGTCGAAGCCCAGTTCCAGGAAGCCCCGGTCGGTCTGGATCCGTTGCGGCGACGCGTGACCGAGCACGGTCGCGACGTGCGCGCGTACCAGGTCGAGCACGGCCCGGCGGGCCTCGTCGCCGGACAGCCCGGCGAGGCGCTGGCCGAACCCACCGGTCCCGCCGCTGCCGACGACGCGGCGCGGGACACGCACGAGGCCGCGCAGCGGCGCCGGAAGCGCGGTGTCGCGAGCGAGTGCGCGCAGCGCGGGCAGGTCCAGCGCCGCGGGTACCAGGGCAGGGGCGCCGGAGGCGAGCGCGGCGTCGAACAGCGCCAGCCCTTCCTCCGCGGACAGTGGACGGAGCCCGCCGCGGGCCAGGCGCGCCTTGTCCGCGCCGGTGAGGTCGCCCGTGAGGCCACCGTCCTGTTCCCACAGTCCCCAGGCGAGTGAGGTGGCTGGGAGTCCGAGTTGGTGGCGGTGGTGTGCGAGGGCGTCGAGGTAGGCGTTGGCGGCGGCGTAGTTGCCTTGTCCGGGTGTGCCGAGGGTGCCTGCTGCGGAGGAGTAGAGGATGAACGCTTTCAGGTCCAGGTCGCGGGTCAGCTCGTGTAGGTGCCGGGCGGTGTCGACTTTGGGGGTGAAGACCGTGTCGATCTGCGACGGGGTCATGGTGTCGGTGACGGCGTCGTCGAGGACGCCGGCGGTGTGGATGACGGCGGTGAGGTCTGGGATGGAGTTGATGAGTTTGGTGAGTGCGTCGCGGTTGCTGGTGTCGCAGGCGACGATGTCGATGCCGGGTCGGGCTAGTTGGTCGGCTCCTGGTGCGTTGGGTCCTTGGCGGGAGGCGAGTACGAGACGGTCGGCTTGGATGTGGTGGGCGAGGATGGTTCCGAGGGTGCCGGTGCCGCCGGTGATGAGGACTGTCCCGTCGAGGGTCGGCTTGTCGCCGCCGTTGTCGGTGACGCGGGTCAGGCGTGGTGCGTGGGCTTGGCCGTCGCGGATGGTCAGCTCTGGTTCGGCGGCGTTGAACGGGATGGTGTCGTAGTCGCGGTCAAGGTCGATGATGGTGATGCGGTCGGGGTGTTCGGTTTGTGCTGAGCGGATGAGGCCGCGGGCTGCTGCTCCGGCGAGGTTGTTGTGGGTGGTGAACACGAGAGGGCCAGGGTGTTCCTGGATCTGGGCCAGGGCGTGTTTGGTGGCCTCGGCCGGGTCGTCGCCGGTCACGTCGACCACGACCGCGTCGGCCGGGAGCGTGTCGTCGGCGGTGACCGGCACCCACTCGACGCGGAACAGGGCGTCGTGCCGGGTGGCCGAGGCGAGCTGGTCGGGGCTGACCGGCCGCACAGCCAGTGCGCCGACCGACGCGACCGGCTGGCCCGACTCGTCACTCAGCTCGACGGCCAGCCCGCCGGCCACCGGCCGGGTGTGTACCCGCACCGCCGTGGCGCCCGCCGCGTGCAGCGCGATGTCGGTCCACGCGAACGGCAGCGCCAGCGCGCCCCCGTCGAGCGCGGCACCGGCCGCCGCGTGCAGCGCCGCGTCGAGCAGCGCCGGGTGGATCCCGTACCCGGTCGCGTCGGCCGCCTCGGCGGGCAGAGCCACCTCCGCGAACGTCTCGTCGCCGCGCCGCCACGCGGCCCGTACCCCGACGAACGCGCCACCGTAGTCGAGCCCGGCAACGGCGAGCCCCTGATACAGCTCGTCCACGTCGATCGGGGTGGCCCGGGTCGGCGGCCACGGCGCCGGCTCGGCCGCGGTGGGCTGGCCGCTGGTGAGCGTGGCGCTGGCGTGCCGTACCCACTCGGCGTCGGGATCGGCGTCGTCCGGGCGCGAGTGAATGGTCAGCGTCCGCTGGCCGGCGCCGTCGTCGGGGGCGGCCAGCAGCCGTAGGTGCGCCCCGCCGCGGTCCGGCAGGATCAGCGGCGCGTGCAGCGTCAGCTCGGCGACCCGGTCGCAGCCCGTGTGCGCCGCCGCCTGTAGCGCCAGCTCGACGAAGGCCGTTCCTGGGACGAGCGCGGTGCCGTGCACGGCATGACCGGCCAGCCACGCCTGGTCGGTGAGCGACAGCCGCCCGCTGAAGAGCGTCCCGCCGTCGGGCAGCTCGGTCGCCGCGCCGAGCAGCGGGTGGCCGGTCGCGGTCAGTCCGGCCGCACCGAGGTCACCGGTCATCGGCGGTGTCGCCAGCCAGTACCGCTCCCGCTGGAACGGGTACGTCGGCAGCTCCACCCGTCGCGGCTCGCCACCGAAAACCGCCTCCCACCGCAGGGGCGTCCCGGCGGCGTGGAGGGTGGCCAGGGCGGCTGCCAGCATCTCGGGCTCGGGTCGTCCACTGCGGAGGGTGGGCGTGAATGTTCCGGTGGTGGTGTCTGCGGCCATG
>NZ_JBAKHX010000149.1:0-9643 GCF_036906915.1 Micromonospora sp. CPCC 206061 | reverse complement strand
CCAGCGCCGATGGTACTGCACTCGGGAGGGTGTGGGAGAGTAGGACACCGCCGGACATCTTTCCATTTGAGGGCCACCCCACTTGGGGTGGCCCTCAATGTGTGTTTGGCCTCGGCGGGGCGGGGCAGGCGGCGACAGGCCGCCCCGAGCGAGCGGCCCTCGTCGAGTACAGGGAGGATGTACCTGTGAGTGAGGATCCCCGCGGGCGTAACCCGCGGTATCGAGCCCAGCCGGACGACCAGGGATCGGGCGACCGCGACGGCGGCCGCCGTCGCGACGACCGCGGTTTCTCGGGTGGCCAGCGGGGCGGATACAGCGGCGGCCGCGAAGGCGGCTCGCGCGGGGGTTCCCGCGAGGGCGGCTTCCGTGGCCGCGACGACCGCTCAGGCTCCGGCGACCGTGGCGCGAGCGGCCGACCAGGCGCAGACCGGTCCGGCCGCGGCTCCGGTGACCGCGAGGGCGGCTTCCGTGGCCGCGACGATCGGCCGGGCTTCCGCGACCGCGCGGGAGGCTCGGGCGGCTCGGGTGGGTTCCGCGACGGCGGCCGGGGCGGGCGCGATGGCGGCGACCGTGGTGGCTTCCGCGACAGGACTGGCGGCGACAGGGCCGGCGGAGCACGCGACGGCGGCTTCCGCGGGCGCGATGACCGACCGGGCTTCCGTGACCGTGGCGACCGCCCAGGCGGCGACCGGCCCCGCGGTCCCCGTGACGGTGGCGGCGAAGGTGGTTTCCGCGGCGGTCGGGACCGCGACGACCGGGGTGGTTTCCGCGATGGCGCGGGCTACCGCGGTGGACCGCGCTCCGACGACGGCCCACGCGGTGGTGGCCGGTTCGGTGGCGACCAGCGTTCCTTCCGTGGCCGCGAAGGTGGCGGCTACCGCGACCGTGACGACCGTCCCGGCTTCCGTGACAGCGGCCCGCGCCGCGACGGCGGTGACCGGGCAGGCGCCGGCGGCCGTGACGGTGGTGGTGACCGGGGCGGGTTCCGTGACCGTGACAGCGGTCCGCGCCGGGACGGCGACCGTGGCGGTTTCCGTGACGGTGGTCCGCGTCGTGATGGTGGTGACCGGGGCGGGTTCCGTGACCGTGACAGCGGTCCGCGCCGCGACAGTGGTGACCGGGGCGGCTTCGGCGGCCGTGACAGCGGTCCGCGTCGCGATGGTGACCGTGGCGGTTTCCGTGACGGTGGTCCGCGCCGTGATGGTGGTGACCGGGGCGGGTTCCGCGACCGTGACAGCGGTCCACGCCGCGATGGCGACCGTGGCGGGTTCCGCGATAGCGGTCCGCGCCGTGACGGTGGCGACCGCGGTGGCTTCCGCGACAGTGGTCCGCGCCGCGATGGCGGCGAGCGAGCTGGCTTCGGCGGCCGTGACAGTGGTGGCGACCGGGGCGGGTTCCGCGACCGTGACAGCGGTCCGCGCCGCGATGGCGACCGTGGCGGGTTCCGCGATAGCGGTCCGCGCCGTGACGGTGGCGACCGCGGTGGCTTCCGCGACAGTGGTCCGCGCCGCGATGGCGGCGAGCGAGCTGGCTTCGGCGGCCGTGACAGTGGTGGCGACCGGGGCGGGTTCCGCGACCGTGACAGCGGTCCGCGCCGCGATGGCGACCGTGGCGGGTTCCGCGATAGCGGTCCGCGCCGTGACGGTGGCGACCGCGGAGGCTTCCGCGATGGCGGTACACGCCGTGAGGGCGGGTTCGGCGGCCGCGACAATGGGCCGCGTCGCGATGGCGGCGACCGTGGTGGCTTCCGCGACGGTGGCGACCGGGGCGGCTTCCGCGAGGGCGGGCCGCGCCGGGACGGTGACCGTGGCGGGTTCGGCGGTCGGGCAGACCGCGCGGGTGCCGGGGAGCGCTCGGGCTCGCGGGACGGCGGTCGCGGCGGCTATGACCGGCCGGGCTTCCGGGATCGCGACGGGCGTCCGGGGCTCCGTGACGACCGCGCGGGGCGGGGCGGCGACCGGCCCGGATTCGGTGGCGGCGACCGTGGTGAGCGGCCGCAACGCGACGGTGACCGGCCGTTCCGAGGGGAGCGGCGGTTCGATCGCCGGGACGACGGGGCGCCTCGTGACGACCGTGGCCCGGACGACCGTGACCAGGGACGCGACGGCGGCGAGAGCGGCGAGCGGACCGAGCGGACGGCCACGCCGGTGCTGTCCGACGACATCGAGGCCTCCGACCTGGCAGGCGAGGTGCGCGCCGAGCTGCTGTCGCTGGCCAAGCCCGTCGCCGACACGGTGGCGCGGCACCTGGTGGCGACCGGCAAGCTGATCGACGAAGATCCCGAGGAGGCGCTGGCGCACGCCGTCGCGGCGCGCCGGCTGGCGTCGCGGATCTCCGCCGTGCGGGAGGCGGTCGGGCTGGCCGCGTACCACGTCGGGGAGTGGCAGACGGCGATCGCGGAGCTGCGTACCTACCACCGGATGAGCGGCACGCAGACGCACCTCGCGGTGGTCGCCGACAGTGAGCGGGCGCTCGGGCGGCCGGAGCGGGCGATCGACCTGTTCCGGGCGGCGGACAGGTCCACAATGGACCCGGCCGAGGCCGTGGAGCTGCTGATCGTGGCGGCCGGTGCCCGGGGCGACCTCGGGCAGAAGGACGCCGCTGTCGCGATGCTTCAGGTGCGCGAACTGACCGCGGACCCGGCCGAGCCGTGGACCGCGCGGCTGCGGTACGCGTACGCCGACATGCTGCTCGCTGTGGATCGCCGCGACGAGGCGCGGGAGTGGTTCGCGCGGGCGGCGGAGGTCGACGAGGACTCGGTCACCGACGCGGCCGAGCGGTTGCTCGAACTCGACGGTGTGGTGCTGGAAGGCGACGAGGCCGACGAGGACGAGGATGAGCCCGGCTACGACGCTGTCGCGGACCGGGACGCCATCGGCGACGAGGCCGACGAAGACGACGAGGCCGACGTAGAGGAGCTCGACGAGGCCGAGGCCGTCTACGACGAGGAAGACGCCTACGACGAGGACGCCGACGCTGCGGCCGACGAAGACGCGGATGACGAAGACGCGGATGACGAAGACGCGGACGCGGAGGACGTGGAAGCGGCCCTTGACGAGGACGACGTCGACGAGGGCGACGCGGACGAGGGCGACGCGGACGAAGAGGGCGTGGCCGCGGTCCTTGACGGGGAGCCTGACGAAGACGAGGACGAGGTCGTTCAGGCGGACGCCGCCCAGGACAAGGTCGCTGAGGACAAGGTCGCTGAGGACGAGTTCGCCTACGCGGCTGAGGACGAGGCCGCCGCGAAGCCGGCCGATGCCGACGCCAAGCCGAAGGGCAGCGGCGACGGCGATGGCGTGACAACCGGGAAGACCGACGAGTCGTGAGTACGGGCAAGCGGCTGGTCGACGGGTACGACCTGGTCATCTTCGACCTGGACGGGGTCGTCTACCTGATCGACCGGCCGATTCCCGGTGCCGTGGAAACGGTGACCGAGCTGCACCGCGCCGGCACCGCGCTGGCGTACGCGACGAACAACGCCTCCCGCCGCTCGGGTGAGGTCGCCGATCTGCTGACGGCTTTGGGCGTACCGGCGGCTGCTGACGAGGTGCTCACCTCAGCTGGCGCCGCGGCGGCCGTGTTGGCAGAGCGGCTGTCGCCCGGTGATCGTGTCCTGGTGGTGGGCGCCGAGGCGCTGCGCGCCGAGGTGCGTGAGGCCGGCCTTTCGCCGGTGTCGGCGGCGGGTGACGCGCCGGTGGCGGTGGTGCAGGGGTACGGGCCGGAGGTGGGCTGGGCCGACCTGGCCGAGGCGTGCGTGGCCGTGCGCGGTGGGGCGCTGTGGGTGGCGACCAACACCGACCGGACGCTGCCGAGCCCGCGCGGGCCGTTGCCGGGCAACGGGTCTCTGGTGGCGGCGCTGCGGACGGCGCTGGGCCGGGACCCGGACGTGGTGGTGGGCAAGCCAGAGCCGGAGCTGTTCGCGACCGCGGCGCGGTTGGCGGGTGCGCGGCGGCCGTTGGTGGTCGGCGACCGGCTGGACACCGACATCGAGGGCGCGGTGCGGGCCGGCATGGACAGCCTGCTGGTGCTGACCGGGGTGTCCGGGGCGGCCGAGCTGTTGGCGGCCCCGCAGTCGCGGCGGCCGACGTTCGTGGCGGCGGACCTGTCGGGGCTGTTCGAGGCGGACGAGGCGGTGCGGGTGCCGCCGGTGGCCGTCGATGGTTGGCACCTGGACGATGACGGGCTGTCGGGCAGCGGCGCGGCGGTGGACGCGCTGCGCCTGCTGTGTGGCGTGGCGTGGGCCGGCGGCGACGCCGCGGCGGTCAAGCCCGCGTCGTCGGCCGCGCGGGACGCCTGGCACGCGCTCGGTCTCTGACTGCCGGTCAGAGGAGCTTGCGCAGCTTCAGCAGGTCGAAAGGGCTGGCGCCTATCGACACGCGGCGGGTGGCCATCGCGCGGGCGAAGTCCAAGCGGCCCTCTACCAGGGCTACCAGGTCGTCGCTGGTGGTCGTCAGGGTGATCTTGGCGCGCGGGTCGTCGCCGTCAGTGATGTCTTGCAGGCGGCCGCCGGCCAGGCGCGCGTGGAAGGCCACGCCGAGGTCAGTCACCCGGCAGGCGAGCGTGCGGTCGAGGTCGATCCGCTTGCCGCCGCTGGCCGCGCTGGCCTCCAGCTTGGCGGCGAGCCGGTCCAGCGCCTGCCGGCACTCCTGCACGGTGGCCACGGCAGCCTCCTCATCGTGCGCGCCACAACTGATCCACCGCACGGTACCTCAAGGTCCGTGTCAGCTGAGCGGTAGCGTGACAGGTGAACTTTTGACTCCGGCGGAAGGACGCGGGATGGAAGCGTGGCGGGCATACCTCGAGCTTGCTCTGGGGCTCACCGAGGCGTCGCGCAAGAAGGCGCAGAAGGCGGCCAAGAAGCTCGTCGGCAAGGGTGGCGCGACGGCCGGCCAGTTGCAGGCGATGGCCGAGGAGCTGGTCGCCACCAGCGTCGCGAACAGGGAGGCGCTGACCAAGCTGGTGCGGTTCGAGGTGGACCGCGCGCTGGGCAAGGTCGGGCTGGCCACCTCGGACGAGGTCGCCGACCTGACCGCGCGCGTGCGCGAGCTGGAGGAGGAGCTGCGGACCACCAAGACGGCGCCCGCCGCTGCTGCCGCCCCGGCCTCGTCGACGCCGTCCGCACCGGCCAAGAAAGCGGTCGCGAAGAAGACGGTCGCCAAGAAGGCCGTGGCGAAGAAGGCTCCCGCTGAGGTGGCTCCGGCCGTGAAGGCGGCTCCCGAGGCCGCGGCACCCGGTGCGGCTGAGCCGGCTGCGCCTCCCGCCAAGAAGACCGCGCCGACGAAGAAGACCGCGCCGGCCAAGAAGGCGGTGCCCACGGTCGACAACGCGACGCCCGAGCCGGGCTCGGCCGCGGCCGCCACCCCGGTCGACAGCCCGGTCGCGCCAGCGAAGAAGACGAAGACCGTCGCGAAGAAGGCTCCGGCACGCAAGACCTCGCCGGCCAAGAAGGCGGCGCCGCCCCCGGCGGGTGACGCGTGAGCGGGCCGGTACCCGGCCCGTACCGGCCGCCGGTCCCCGCCCCACCGCCCGCTCCCGCCGCGGCGCCGGTCCCTGGACCGCCGCCCGGTGGGGTGTCCGGATCGGACGGTGACGGCTCCGGGTCGGGGCATCCGGCCGTGGACGCGGTGATCCAGTCTCTGGCGAACGCCGCCAACGTGCCGCTGCGGGACCAGATCGCCGAGTACGAGGCCGCGCACCGGACGCTGCAGGAGACGCTCGCCACCATCGACCAGGGCTGATGGCGCGGCGGACCCGGCTGGACGCCGAACTCGTCCGCCGCGGCTTGGCACGCTCCCGCGAGCAGGCCGCGGAGCTGGTCGAGGCCGGGCGGGTACAGGTGCGCGGGGTGCCGGCGCGCAAGGTCGCCGCGATGGTCGACCCCGCCGACCCGCTGCGGGTCGTGGGCGACACCATCGAGTACGTCTCGCGTGGCGGCCACAAGCTCGCTGGCGCGCTGGCGGCGTTCGGTGCGCGGGGGCTGACCGTCGAGGGCAAGCGCTGCCTGGACGCGGGCGCGTCCACCGGCGGCTTCACCGACGTGCTGCTGCGCGCCGGCGCGGCCGAGGTGGTGGCCGTCGACGTCGGCTACGGGCAGCTGGCCTGGCCGTTGCGCAACGACCCTCGGGTACAGGTATTCGAGCGCACGAACGTGCGTACCCTCGTGCCCGAAACCATCGGCGGACCCGCCGCTGTGACGGTGGCCGACTTGTCTTTTATCTCTCTACGGCTGGTGCTGCCGGCGCTGGCCGCGTGCACCGCGCCCGACGGAGATTTGGCCCTGATGGTGAAGCCGCAGTTCGAGGTGGGTAAGGAACGGGTGGGCGCCGGCGGAGTGGTGCGCGAACCGGCGCTGCGCGCCGAGGCGGTGCTCGACGTGGCGGCCGCGGCCCGCACGCTGGGGTTGGGGGTCGCCGGGGTGGTGGCCAGCCCGCTGCCCGGGCCGAGCGGCAACGTCGAGTTCTTTCTCTGGCTGCGCCGGGGCGCGCCGGACGTGGACGAGGAGCAGGTGCACGCGGTGGTGAACAAGTGATGCGGAGTGCCCTGCTGGTGACGCACACCGGGCGGCAGGACAGCACGGAGCACGCCCGGACGGTGGCGGCCGATCTGATCGCGGCCGGGTTCGAGGTGCGGGTTGTCGCCGAGGAGGTGGCCGATCTGGGGCTGCCCGGGGTGATACCGGTGAGCGGGCTGGCGGCGGCTGACGGCACCGAGATCGTCTTCGCGCTCGGCGGTGATGGCACCTTCCTGCGCGCCGCGGAACTGGCGCGGCCGGCGAAGGCGCCGTTGCTGGGAATCAACCTGGGCAAGGTGGGTTTCCTTGCTGAGGCTGAGATTCACGACCTGGACACGGCCGTGCGCGACGTGGTGGCGCGTAACTACACAGTGGACGAACGTCTGACGCTCGACGTCGTCGCCGACGTGGACGGGGAACGGGCCGTCGAGTCGTGGGCGCTCAACGAGGTGAGCGTGGAGAAGGCCCAGCGGGCCCACATGATCGAGCTACTGGTCGATGTGGACGGTCGGCCGCTGTCACGGTACGGGTGCGACGGTGTGGTGTGCGCGACGCCGACGGGTTCGACGGCGTACGCGTTCTCGGCCGGCGGGCCCGTGGTGTGGCCGGAGGTCGAGGCGCTGCTGCTGGTGCCGGTCAGCGCGCACGCGCTTTTCAGCCGGCCGCTGGTGACCGCGCCGACCTCGACCTTCGTGATCACCGTCGACCCGTACACGACCTCCGCGACGATGTGCTGCGACGGGCGCCGCGTGTTCGACCTGCCGCCCGGAGCGCGGGTCACGGTGCGGCGCGGCAGCCTGCCTGTGCGTATCGTGCGCCTCGGGTCGCGGCCGTTCAGTGACCGGCTGGTCGCCAAGTTCGAACTGCCTGTAGAAGGTTGGCGGGGGAATCGCCGGTAACCGGCGTGGCACCCTCCCCTGCGGGTGGTGGGTGTCGGACGGCGCTATTACTGTCTTGAGGCGTGCTGGAAGAGCTTCGCATCACCGGCCTCGGCGTCATCGACGACACCACCCTGCCCTTGACCGGCGGGATGAACGTCATCACTGGTGAGACCGGCGCGGGCAAAACCATGGTCGTCACCGGTCTCGGCCTGCTGTTCGGCGGGCGGGCCGACGCAGGCCGGGTGCGCGCCGACCCTGGCCGGGCGGTCGTCGAGGGGCGGCTTCGTCTTAATGGCACGACGGCGTCCGGGGTGCAGGCCCGCATCGCCGACGCCGGTGCCGAGCCCGACGACGATGGCACGGTGCTGCTGAGCCGCACGGTCACCGTCGAGGGACGGTCGCGGGCCCACGTGGGCGGACGCGGCGCGCCGGTGTCGCTGCTCGCCGACGTGGGCGAGCAGGTCGTCGCCGTCCACGGGCAGTCCGACCAGCTGCGGCTGCTGCGGCCGGCGGAGCAGCGGGCTGCGCTCGACCGGTTCGCCGGGCCCGACCACGAGAAGCTGCTCGACACCTACCGTGAGGCGTACACGCAGTGGCGGCGGGTCGAAGACGACCTGGCCGACCGCCGCCGCAACGCCCGCGAACGCAACCAGGAGGCCGACCTGCTGCGGCTGGGCCTCGACGAGATCACCCGGGTCGACCCGCAAGAGGGCGAAGACGACGAGCTCAAGGCCGAGGCGCAGCGCCTGGAGCACGCGGAAGGCCTGCGGACTGCGGCGGCGCTGGCATACCAGTCGGTGGCCGGCGGTGCCGAGGGCGGCGACGACACGCCCGACGTCACCAGCCTGCTCGGCCTGGCCCGCCGCACCCTCGAAGGGCAGGCCACGGTCGACAGCAAGCTGGGTGACCTGTCGGTCCGGCTCGAAGAGGCCGCCACTCTGATAGGTGACGTCGCCGCCGAGCTGTCCGCGTATCTCGACGCGCTCGACGCCGACCCGGCGCGCCTGGAGACGATCTACGAGCGGCGGGCGGAGCTTCGGGGGCTGACCCGCAAGTACGCCGACGACGTCGACGGAGTGATCGCCTGGGCGACCCGGGCCCGCGAGCGCCTGTCCGACCTGGACACCTCCGACGAGCTGCTCGAGGAGCTCGACCGCGAGCGCCAGCGCCTGGCCGCCGAGGTCACGTCCCTCGGCGAACGGCTCAGCGAGGCACGCCGCGAGGCGGCTGGCCGGTTCGCCGAGCAGGTGACCACCGAGCTCGCCGGGCTGGCCATGCCGCACGCCCGCATCGAGGTGGCGGTGGTGCCGCGCGAGGCGGGGCCAGACGGCGCCGACGAAGTAGAGCTGCGGTTGCTCGCGCACCCCGGCGCGCCGTCGTTGCCGCTGCAGCGCGGCGCGTCCGGCGGCGAGCTGTCCCGGGTGATGCTGGCGATCGAGGTGGTGTTCGCAGGGGCCGGTGGGCCGCCCACGCTGGTGTTCGACGAGGTCGACGCCGGAGTTGGCGGTCAGGCCGCGGTGGAGATCGGTAAGCGGTTGGCGCGGCTGGCGCGCAGCCACCAGGTGCTGGTGGTGACGCATTTGCCGCAGGTGGCCGCGTTCGCCGACCGGCACCTGGTGGTGGCCAAGGACACCGGGGGAGCGGTGACGACCAGCGGCGTACGGGTGGTGGAAGACACCGACCGGGCTCGGGAGCTGGCGCGGATGCTGGCTGGTCTGCCCGACTCGGATCTTGGCATCGCGCACGCGGAGGAGCTGCTGGCGGTCGCCGCCCGCGAAAAGCGCGCCTAGCGCGGCGGCCTGCGAGTTCGCGCCCGTTCACGCCGTCCGCGGAGGCGTGGCGTCCGCGGAGGCGTGGCGTCCGCGTGTTGCCGGGCGTCCGCGTGTTGCGCGGCGCCTCCTTGCCGCCGATCAAGGGTAAACGCACGCGGTTTGATCTCTAAACCGCGTGCGTTTGCCCTTGATCGATGGAGATCTCCTTGATCGACGAGGGCGCGCTGGCGCTGGCCCACGGGAAGGGCCGGAGCGCCCCCGCATGCCGAATCTGGGAGCTGGAGCGTCGCCCTGGGCGACGCTCCAAGATCGCGACGGCGAGCGTGCGGGCGTCGAGTGGTCGGGCCGTTCGGTCTGCGCGGCGCGGACGCCGGCTTCGGACCCGGCGCCAGCGTCGATCAAGGAGATCTTCGTCGATCAAGGGCAAACGCACGCGGAAAAGAGATCGAACCACGTGCGTTTGCCCTTGATCGACG
>NZ_JBAKHX010000148.1:0-9657 GCF_036906915.1 Micromonospora sp. CPCC 206061 | reverse complement strand
GGGGGGGGGGGGGGGGGGGGGGGGGGGGGGGGGGGGGGGGGGGGGGGGGGGGGGGGGGGGGGGAGCGGATGGAGGGGCCTGTGGGGGTGGGCGTGGCAGAGTTATCGGTGTGGTTATTGAGCTCGGGTATGAGCGGGAGGTTTCGGGCGGGCGGCTGCGGGACGCGTGGCGGTCGCTTCGGGGGGTTCGGCCGTTCGTGCAGGTGTTGTGCGCGGGGCTGGTGCTCGCCGTCGCTGGTTCGGCTCCCGCGCCGGCGGCCGCGCTGACCGAGGTGGCGAGCCATCCGCTGGCCGAGGACGCGGATTTCGCGGTGGTCGGTGATCGGCTCTTCGTGGCGGCCGCGCCCGAAGAAAGCGGGCGGCCCACGCTCACCGCGTACGAGCTTCCTGGCGGACGGATGCTGTGGCGGGCGCCGTACGAGTCCAATGTGGAGCAGTTCGTCGACGTCCAGCGGGGCGACGGCGTGGTCCTGGTCACGGGGCTGCTCCAGGGCGAGCGGTACGGCACGCCGACCACCGTGCTGGACGCGGCCACCGGGCAGGTGAAGTGGACGACGCCGCTGCGGCTGGCGGTCGCCGACGACGGGCGCACCGGGTTCGTCGGTGGGGCGACGGTGCGGGCGTTCGACCTGGCGACGGGGCGAGACCTGTGGTCGGCTGCTTTTCCGGCGGATGCGGCCGTGCGCAGCGTCAGGTCGGGCCGGGCGCTGGTGTTGACCAGCACCGGTGAGGGGCAGCTGCGGGACGGCCGCACCGGCGCCATCCTGCGCACGGGGCCGATGCTGCCCGCCGGGGTGACGCCCAACCTCTCGACGGCGACCGACGGCGCCATCATGGTCGGGTACCAGGATGCGACGGGCGGCCGGCGGGTGGCCGGGTACGCGGCGGACACGCTGGAACGGCGCTGGGAGCGGACGCTGTCGGACGATGACGCGCCCCGGTTCGGCGCGTGCGGGCGGCTGGTGTGTACGGCGCGGCCGGGCGGTGTCGTGGCTGTCGACCCGGCGACCGGTGCCCAGAGGTGGGACGTACCGGGGGCGGACACGGTGTTCGAGACCGGTGGCATCGTGGTGGCCGCCCGCTGGCCCGACCGGCTGACGGCGATCGACCCGGAGAGCGGCCGGACGCAGGTCGAGCTGGACGGCTGGGAAACCGCCCTGAACGCGCGCGGTGACGCACCCCTCGTGGGCGTCGCCCAAGACGCGAGCGGCACCGACAAGGACGAACGCTGGCTCGCCCTCATCGAACCGCACGGCAGCGCACCGCGGCACCTCGGCCGGGTGCCGAATCGCGTTTGGGACTGCGTTGCGGGAACGGCGAGCGTAGTGTGTCGCGCACCGGGTGGCCAGGTGCGCGTCTGGGCGTACCAGAAGTAAACGGAACCACCCGGACGACCGGGGGATTACAACCGTATGGTGATCGACCTGGGGGAGGTCCGGGAGGCGCCGGTCGGCGACGACCGACCGCCGCCCTGGACACCGCGACAGCGCCGGGCGGTCCGCGCGGTGGCCACGGTGGTGGTGGCCCTGCTCGCGGCGGGCGCCGCGCCGGTGCGGCCTGCGCTGGTGATGCTGGAGTTTCCGGCGGCGGTCGGTGACCGGACCGTGATCTCGGGCAACACCGACGCGATCTACTTGCTGAGCCCCAGCACCGACTCTCTTGGGCAGGGCGAGCGGGAAATCGTCAAGTACCGCGTGCCGGGCGGGCAGGAGCAGTGGCGCAGGAGCGTGTCGACCGCGGGCCCGCTGCGGACGGCGGTCGCGGAGGGCGGCATCCTCTTCGCGCTGGCCGAAGCCTACGAGCCGGAGACCATCGCGCTCGACGGGGGCAGCGGAGAGGTGCTGTGGCGCCGAGCCGGGTGGCTTGGCGACGTCAGCGCCGAGCAGGTGTTCCTGTCGCACGACCCGCGTGACGAAGAGACGGCGATGTACGTGGCGCTGGATCCGTGGACGGGTGTGGAGAGGTGGTCGCTCACCGTCCCCCTGGAGGAGATGGTGCTCCACGACCGCGAGCGGTTGGCGAGGTGGCGCGGTGACGGCACCGTGGAGGTGCGCGATCTTCGCACCGGCGAGCTGGTGGTTCGCGGCAAGGTGCCCCCGCCCGAGCTCGACCCACTGGTCGACAGCAATCCTGGCGTGCAACTCGTCGAAGGGCTGCTGCTGGTGGCGGGGGCGCTCGACCCGCCGGTCACCACCGCGTACCACGTGGACCGGCTCCAGCCCGCGTGGCAGGCGAACATCGACCTGATGAACGAGTACGTGACCAGCGAATGCGTCGACAGCGAAACGCTGTGCGTCGGAGGGCAGGCGCTGGGTGTCCGGGTCATCGAGCGCGCCACCGGCCGTACCCGATGGGCTAGCGACCGATGGAGCTGGCTGTGGCGCGCGGGGCCTGCGCTGGTCGCGTTCGGCCCGCCGTTCGAGCCGGCCCGGATCACGGTCGTCGACCCGGCCGACGGCCGCGAGATCGCCGAACTGGGTCGCTGGGATACGCCACCCATGTCCATCAACGCGGACGGGCGCATGTACGCCGCGCGGACCGAGCCCAGCACCGGCCGCTCATGGATCGCCGAGCTGGATCCCGCCGCCGGCGTCACCCGCGTACTCGGCGTGGTGCGCGATTCGTTCGCGTGCCAGGCCGGCCAGCTCGTCGTCACATGCCGGCGCGCCGGTGGAACTGTCGCGGTCTGGTATCCACGGCGCAGACTGGACGGGTGACCGGCACCGGCATCATCGAGTTGGGAGAGGCGCGGCAGCAGCCGCCCGAACCCATGCCCGAGCGGGCCTGGTCACCGTCGTCGCGACGGTGGTTCGCCGCCCTCGTCGGGACGGCCACCCTGGGCGTGACGCTGTGCGCCGCGGCGCCGCTGCCGCATCCGCTCACCGAGGCGACGATTCCCGCTTCGCTTGGCGACGTGGCGTTCGGCGAGGGCGACCGCTACTACGTGATCGACGGCAGCCACGGCCGGCCGGCCGGGACGCGCAGCATCGCCGCCTACGGGCTGCCGGACGCGCGGCTACGGTGGCGCGCGCCGCTGCCGATCACCGGCGCGGTGCGTGGCGTCGGCGCGGCGGGTGGACAGATGCTGGTGAGCACCCATCCGAACCTGCTCGAGTCGGTCGAGACCGTCGCCGTCGCCGAGGACACCGGGCGGGTGATGTGGCGGCGGCGGGCCCAGTTCGAGGGCGTTACGCCGGGACGCGGCAACGTCATGCTGTGGACCGCGCCGAACGGCGTGCCCGCCGCCGGCACCGGGCGCGAGGCGCTCGAGGCCGTCGAGCCGGGCACGGCCGCCGTCCGCTGGTCCTATCGGGTACCGGTGGGAGGCTGGCTGGCGTACCGGTACGACAACCAGCGGCCGGTGCGGGTGGCGACGCTCCTGCCGTCCGGGCGGGTCGAGGTGCGGGAGCTGGAGCACGGCCACCTGGTCGCCGCGGCCGACGGGCTGCTGCCGCCGCGCCGCCCGGCCGAGCCCTCCCGGTACGTTCAGATCGCCGGTGACCTGCTCCTGGTGCGCCAGGACCGCAAGGTGGTGACCGCGTACGGGCTGGAGCAGCTGGATCGGCGGTGGAGTGTCGAGGTCGACCCGTCCACCGAGTTCGTGTCGACCGACTGTGGCGCGACGCTGTGCGTGCTGTCGCGCCTCGGCGGCGTACGCGTGCTCGACCCGGCCACCGGCCACACCCGCTGGGCGAAGCCGGGCTGGTCGAACCCGCGCCGCGCGGGTGACCGTCTAGTGGTCAACCAGACCGACCGCCGGCCCGGCCGGGGTCCGCTCGTCGTGGCCGACCCGGAAACGGGGCGCCAGCTCGGCGTGCTCGGCGAGTGGACGCCGCTCGGGCCGCCCCACGCCGACGGCCGGCTGCTCGGCGTACGCATCGACCTGAACACGTTGCGGGCCTGGTTCGCCTGGCTCGACCCGGCGACGCTGTCGGTGCGGGTCATCCAGGCGGCCGCCGACATCACCGGCGACTGCGAAGCCCGGGCCGACGCGATCCTGTGCCGCCGGCTGGATGCCTCCGTCGGGGTGTGGCGGCTTTAGCCTTTCTCACGCGGGCTTAACAGCTCTAGGCGGAGGCTGTCACGGGAGGTGGACCGGGAATGCGGGTTCTGGTGGTCGAGGACGAGCAAAATCTGGCCGACGCGATCGTGCGGGGCCTGCGCCGGCAGGGCATGGCGGTCGACGTCGCGTACGACGGCTCGGTCGGCCACGAGATGGCGTTCGTCACCCGGTACGACGTGGTCGTGCTCGACCGCGACCTGCCGGGCGTGCACGGCGACCAGATCTGCGCCGACCTGGTCTCGTCGGGAGCACTGACGCGGGTACTGATGCTGACCGCGAGCGGCACCGTCGCCGAGCGGGTCGAAGGGCTCCAGCTCGGTGCCGACGACTACCTGCCGAAGCCGTTCGCGTTCGACGAGCTGGTGGCCCGGGTGCAGGCGCTGGGCCGGCGGGCTACCCCGGCCGCGCCGCCGGTGCTCGCGGTCGCCGACCTGATCCTCGACCCGGCCAAGCGGGTGGTCACCCGTGCCGGCGAACCGGTCGATCTGACCCGCAAGGAGTTCGGCGTGCTGGAGGAGCTGCTCAAGGCGCGCGGCGGTGTGGTGTCGAGCGAGGAGCTGCTGGAGCGGGTCTGGGACGCGAACACCGACCCGTTCACCACAACCGTCCGGGTGACGGTGATGACCCTCCGCAAGAAGATCGGCGACCCGCCGTTGATCGAAACGGTCGTGGGCGCGGGATACCGGGTGACGATATGACTGTGCTAGCTGGCGGCGCATGACCATCTACTCTGGACGGCCGGGCCGGCACCGGCTCAGACCGACGCTCCGGCTCCGTCTCACGCTGCTCAACGGCGTACTGCTGGTCGGGGCGGGCGCGATCCTGGTGATGCTCGCCTGGCTGCTCGTCGGTGACGCGTTACGCCCGGCCGACGAGCTGCGCACCGGCACCACCGTCGAACTGGCCGACGGCCGGTCGCTCGACGCCCGCGACTGGCAGGAGCAGGTGGTCGACTCGGCGTCGCAGGAGCTGCTCGCCAAGGGTCTCGTCGCGCTGCTGGCGATCAGCATCGTCGGGGTCGCCGGGGCGTACGCGGTGGCGGGCCGGGCGCTGCGCCCGCTGCACCGGGTCACCTCGATGGCGCAGCGGCTCAGCGAGGAGACGCTCGACCAGCGCATCCGGTACTCGGGGGCGGACGACGAGGTGGCCGAGCTGGCCGGCACGTTCGACGCGATGCTCGACCGGTTGGGCGAGTCTTTCGAGGCGCAGAAACGGTTCGTCGCCAACGCGTCGCACGAGCTGCGCACCCCGCTCGCCGTCATGCGCACCGAGATCGACGTGACGCTGGCCGACGACGAGGCCGACGTGGCCGAGTTCCGGCGGATGGCCACCGTCGTGCGGGACGCGTCCGAGCGCGCCAACGGGCTCGTCGACGCGCTGCTGGTGCTGGCGCGCAGCGAGGCCCAGTCGGGACGGCGGCTGGTCCGCAAGGTGCCCACCGACATGGCCACCGCCGCGACCAACGCGCTGTCGGCGGTACGGGGAGAGGCCGACCGCCTCAAGCTCACCGTTACGACGTCGCTGAAGCCCGCGCCCGTCGTCGGCGACCCGAGCCTGCTCGACCGGCTCGCGGGCAACCTGATCGAAAACGCGATCCGCTACAACCACCTGCACGGCAAGGTGTGGGCGCGCACCGGTTCGGACGCGGCGGCCGCCTGGCTCGTGGTGGGCAACACCGGCTTCGAGGTCGACCAGGCGGATGTGCCGGGCCTCTTCGAGCCGTTCCGCCGTGGCGGGCGGGAGCGTACGGGCGCGCGCGGCTCCGGCCTGGGCCTGTCGATCGTGCGGGCGGTGTGCGACGCGCACGGCGGCACGGTGACGGCCGCCGCCCAGCCGGGCGGCGGCTTGGAGGTCACCGTCACGCTGCCCGCGGGCCACACCACTCCCGTGGTGGCCGCGACCGCGGCCGTGAAGCAGTCCTCGTGATCAGGGCGTCCTCCAAGTCGTAGCTACGACATCGAGGACGCCCTGATCACTTAGAGGTATGGGGGTCAGGTCAGGTAGCCGGCCCGCTTCAGGTACGGGGTGATGCCGCCCAGGTGGAACGGCCAGCCGGCGCCCAGGATCAGGCACAGGTCGATGTCCGCCGCCTCGGCGACGACACCTTCGTCGAGCATGAGCCGGATCTCCACGGCCAGCGCGTCGAGCGCTCGCTGGCGTACCTGCTCGGCGGTCGACGGCTGATCACCCACCTCCAGCAGCGCCGCCACCTCCCGGTCGACCTCGTTGTCGACCAGGAGTGGCTTTCCGGCCTCGGCGAGGCGGCGCAGATTCTCGCTGACCGGGAACCGGTCCGGGAACGCACCGTGCAGGACGCCACCCACGTGGTAGGCCACCGCCGGGCCGACGAGCTGCAGCAGTGGCAGCGGCCGCATTGGCAGGCCCAGCGGGTCGAGTGCCTCGTTGGCGACGTCGAGCGGGGTGCCCTCGTCCACGGCCGCGAAGATCTCGCCGAGGAAGCGGGTCAGCAGCCGGTTCACCACGAAGGCCGGCGCGTCCTTGACCAGTACGCAAGACTTCTTCAGCGCCTTGCCGACCGCGAACGCCGTCGCCAGGGTGGCGTCGTCGGTGTGCTCACCCCGGACGATCTCCAGGAGCGGCATGACCGCGACCGGGTTGAAGAAGTGGAACCCGACCACCCGCTCCGGGTGCTCCAGGTCGGCGGCCTGCGCGCTGATCGACAGCGACGACGTGTTGGTCGCCAGCACCGTTTCCGGCGAGACGACCTTCTCGACCTCGGCCCAGACCTGCTTCTTCACGCCCAGGTCCTCGAAGACCGCCTCCACGACCAGGTCGGCGTCGGCGAACACGCCCTTGTCGACCGAGCCGCTGATCAGACCGCGCAGCTTGGCGGCCTTGCCCGCGTCCAGCCGGCCCTTGGCGACCAGCTTGTCGATCTCGCCGTGCACGTAGGCGACGCCCTTGTCGACCCGGGCCTGGTCGAGGTCGGTCAGTACGACCGGTACCTCCAGCCGCCGGGCGAACAGCAACGCGATCTGGCCCGCCATCAGGCCGGCGCCCACGAGGCCGACCTTGGTGATGTCGCGGGCGAGGGCCGGAGACGGCGCGCCGGCGGGACGCTTGGCGCGCCGCTGCACCAGGTCGAAGGCGTACAGGCCGCTGCGCAACTCCTCGCTCAGCGCGAGATCGGCGAGCGCCTCGTCTTCGGCGGCGGTGCCTTCCGCGAACGGCGCGTCCTTGGCGAGAGCCAGCAGGTCCAGCGCCCGGTACGCCGACGGCACCGCGCCGTGCAGCCGGTCGTCGAGCGTCTTGCGGGCGAAGAACAGCACGCCGTCCCACATGTCCCGGTCGACCTCCGGCCGGGTCACGGTGACCTCGCCGCGCACCACGCCGGCCGCCCACTCCAGCGAGCGCTCCAGGAAGTCCGCCGGCTCCAACAGGATGTCCGCGATGCCCATCTCGGCCGCCTGGGCGGGCCGGAGCATCTTGTTCTGCGTCAGCGGGTTCTGGATGATCACCTGCGCCGCGGGCGCGATGCCGATCAGGTTCGGCAGCAGCTGCGTGCCGCCCCAACCTGGTATCAGGCCGAGCAGGACCTCCGGCAGCGCGAGCGCCGCCGCGCCGCCGGACAGCGTGCGGTAGTGGCAGTGCAGGGCCAGTTCGAGGCCGCCGCCCATGGCGGCGCCGTTCACGAACGCGAAGGTCGGCACGCTGCTGTCACGCAGCCGCGCGTACACGCGGTGTCCGAGCCGGCCAACCTCAAGCGCCTGCTCGCGGTCGGTCACGGCGGACATGCCGGTGAGATCCGCGCCCACGCAGAAGATGTACGGCTTGCCGGTGACCGCGATGAACGCCGGGTCTTTGCTCAGGGCCTCGGTGATGGCCGTGTCGAGGCTCGCGAGCCCCTCCGGGCCGAACGTGTTGGGCTTCTTGTGGTCGAAGCCATTGTCCAATGTGATCAGTGCGGCTTTTTTGTCGAGCCCGGGTACATCGATGAGGCGCAGCAGCGCCTTCGTGACCACTTCGTGGTATGTGGTTTCCTCGTGCGCCATCAGCGCTGCCCCTCCCACTGCGGGTTCTCCCAGATGACCGTGCCGCCCATGCCGATGCCGATGCACATGGCGGTCAGGCCGTACCGCACCTCGGGGTGCTCAGCGAAGTGCCGGGACAGCTGCGTCATCAGCCGTACCCCGGACGACGCCAGCGGGTGCCCGATCGCGATCGCGCCGCCCCACGGGTTGACCCGCTGGTCGTCGTCGGCGATGCCAAAGTGGTCGAGGAACGCCAGCACCTGCACGGCGAACGCCTCGTTCAGCTCGAACAGCCCGATGTCCTCGATGGACAGTCCGGCGATCCGCAGCGCCTTCTCCGTCGACGGGATCGGTCCGTACCCCATGACCTCCGGCTCCACACCCACGAAGCCGTACGACACCAGACGCATCCCGACCGGCAGGCCCAGCTCGCGGGCCACGTCTTCGGCGGCGAGGACGCTGGCGGTGGCGCCGTCGTTGAGGCCCGCCGAGTTGCCCGCGGTCACCCGGCCGTGCGGGCGGAACGGCGTCTTCAGCGTGGCGAGCTTCGCGAGGCTGGTCTCGCGGGGCGCCTCGTCGGCGGTGGCGAGGCCCCAGCCGGCCTCCGGGTCGCGCACGGCCACCGTTACGAGGTCCTGCTGCAGCTTGCCGTCCGCGTACGCCTTGGCGGTCTTCTCCTGCGACGCGAGGCCGAACGCGTCCGCGCGGGCCTTGGTGATGTGCGGCAGGCGGTCGTGCAGGTTCTCCGCCGTCTGGCCCATGACGAGCGCCGACGGGTCGACCAGCTTCTCGGTCAGGATGCGTGGGTTCGGGTCGACGCCCTCGCCCATCGGGTGGCGGCCCATATGCTCGACGCCACCGGCGATCGCGACGTCGTACGCGCCCATCGCGATGCCCCCGGCGACCGTCGTGACCGCGGTCATGGCGCCCGCGCACATCCGGTCGATCGCGTAGCCGGGCACGGTCTTGGGCAGGCCGGCGAGCAGCGCAGCCGTGCGGCCGATCGTCAGCCCCTGATCGCCGATCTGGGTGGTGGCGGCGATCGCCACCTCATCGACGCGCTCCGGCGGGAGCTGGGGGTTGCGGCGTAGCAGCTCGCGGATGCAGCGGATCACCAGGTCGTCGGCGCGGGTGTTGGCATACAAGCCCCCGGCCTTGCCGAACGGGGTGCGGACGCCGTCGACGAACACGACGTCCCGGACTTCACGGGGCACGGCGGGCCTCCTCGTGGGGATTGGCTGTCCCTCGGATGCTACTCGTCAGTAACCAGTGTCCGTGAGCACCCCCACTGTGGCTCACATCACCCCACCCACCCGCCAACCTATCGCCCCCACCGCCCCGCACCCCCGCGCGCTGCGGCGCGCCCTGCTCGCCCTCGCGCCGCCGCGCGTCCCCCCGGCCCTTCGCGCGCTGCGGCGCGCCCTCCGGCCCTTCGCGCGCTGCGGCGCGCCCTCCGGCCCCTCGCGCGCTGCGGCGCGCCCTTCCTCCCCGCCGATCAAGGGCAAACGCACGTGGTTCGATCTCTTTTCCGCGTGCGTTCGCCCTTGATCTGTGAAGGCTTGTGTCAAGTGGTGATGGCGTTGGTTTGGATGAAGCGGTAGAG
>NZ_JBAKHX010000147.1:0-10001 GCF_036906915.1 Micromonospora sp. CPCC 206061 | reverse complement strand
CCTCCCCATCACCACCACCCGAAACCCGCACCCCCGAAACGGGGTTATTCAGGAGCCTCCTAGCACGCGATGGCCGCGGCTGGCCCACTGCGTCGGCCATGGCCTGTTCGTGCGTGGCGACACCTGGCAGCGGCTCGGTGGCCTACCGACCGCCACGATGAATGAGGACCTCGCGTTCGGGTATCTGCTGTCCGCCGCCGGAATCCCCATCGATCCGCTACCGCTAACCGAGCAGGCCGACGCACCGGACACCCCCGGAGCGGTGATACGCCAAGCCCGGCAATGGTTCTGGTCTTACCCCCAGTACCCGGACGCGGCAACCCTGGCTGCCCGGGCCGGACTCGGCAGCAGCAGCGGCCGGACCTGGCTGACGCTGCAAGGACTTGCCCGCGGCGCGCTATGGCTCGGCCAGTCACCAGCTGTCGCCGCCGCCGTGATGCTGCCGCTGGTCGCCCGCCGCAGGGCGATAGCAGCGGCGATCTCCGCGACGGCGTTGGCCGGCTACGTCGCCCTACCCACAGCTGTGATCGCCGCGCACCGGCGTAGCAACGGTGTACCGGCGCGATCCGGGGCTCGGGAGCTGGCCGGCACACTCACCGCGGCCCTGGTCGCCAGCGGAGGCCCTGGTGGTGCCTGTTCGACATGGCTCGTGCACGGTTGTCCGGCGACCGGCGAGCGCACGCCAAGACCGAGCGGTGACCACAATGGACATCACGACACCGCGCCAAGGACTCCCGGCGGGCGACGCCTTCACGCGCGCATTATCAGCCGGCGCGCCGGCCAGAAGTGTGTCCGCGCTGCTGGCGACCTACAATCGGTGCCCCTTCGACCCGGCCGCCGGTAGGCTGCGGGACAACCCGTTGACGTGGGCGCTGGACAGCCTGCGCGGCCAGGCAGGCGACGCGCTGGCCGAGATCGTCGTGGTCGATGACGGCTCCACCGATCACACCTCAGCCGTGCTGGAGCAGTACCAGGGAACCCCCGGGGCTCCCGTACGCGCGTACCGGCTGCCCGCGCATCGCGGCGCCTTCGCCGCCCGCAACACCGCGGCGCAGATCGCGCGCGGCCGGTGGCTGCTGTTCGGCGACGACGATTGCGTCTTCGGACCTCACTACGCAGTGGGTGCCGCGCACGTGCTGCATGCCCTGCAACAGATCGACCCATGCGTGGGCGCGGTGATGCTGCCCTTCTACTACCGGTCCGTCCGCCCGCACGAGACCGCCGCGGTCGGGCGGATCGGCCGCCTTGACGCTGACCGGGCCGAGTTCGCGACGCGGTTCCACACCTGGCCGGCCGAGTACGGCGGCGACCCACCCCGGCTGCCCGGCGTCGCCGGCGTCGTCGCGCCCCTGCCGGTGCAGCTGATCGGCGGCACGGCATTGATCGACGCTGACGCGCTGCGGCGCGCCGGCGGGTTCGTCGACATGTCTGCCTGGACCAGCTCCTACGCCGACCACTTGCACCTGTCCGCCGACCTCACCGACACCGGCGCACACCTCTATCACTGCCCGGACCCGCGCCTGTCCGCCGTGCACCTGAAGTTCGGCGCAATCGGCCGCTACCGCCTCGACCCGATGGAGCTCGACGCGCCGCTACCTGCGCTCGACCGGCCGCTGCGCGATCTGGTCGATTTGGCCGCCCGACCACGATCGGATACCGGCTGCCGGGTCAGCGACGAAGCCTTCCACCCGGAGATGATCGGCAGCTTCTTCGCGTTCTTCGCCGGTCGCAGCCTGCGCGGCGCGGCGACCTGGGCGCTGCGGATCTGGCGCGACTTCGTCGAAGCCGGGCAGGTTTACACCCTGGCCGTCAGCGCTGCACCACCACCGCAAGCAGCACGGGCTCAGGCATGGCGCGACGGCCTGGCCCGCGGCGCCCGCTCACTCGTCAACGGCGTGCGTCCCGGACGCCCCGCCGACGTCGTTCAGAGCCTGCTCGATGAGGCGTGTGCCGCGGTCGGGCAGGCGCCGATCAGGAACTGGTCGTGAACGCCGCCGCCACCGCGTCCAAGCGCGGCGTCCACCACTCCAACAGCGCATTCGCCGACCGGAACAAGTGATCGCAGGAGACGTCATCGTGCTCGTAGCGCAGCCGCAACTGCCACAGATCGCACACCCGCTGCCACCACAAGCGGTGGACCGCGTCCGCCAACTGGTCATCCGGCGTTACACCGGCCGACCCGCCGACCGAGCCGCCGCCATCGGCGACATCCGGCGGTGGCTGGCCGCCCAGGACCGCGCCGACGCCGCACGCGCAGCCAAGCCCACCACCGCGTTGCCACCGACCGGGCAGCAGCAGCGCATCATCGACGCCTACCAGGCCGGCCACACCATCGCGGTACAAGCCCTCGCCGGTACCGGCAAAACGTCCACCTTGCAGATGCTCACCGCCGCACGTCCGCAGGCGCGCGTGGCGTACATCGCCTTCAACAGAAGCATCGCCGACGAGGCACAGCGTAAGTTCGGCCGCAACGTACGGGCCGACACCAGCCATGCGTTCGCCCGCGAGGCCCTGGCCAGCACACCCCTACGAGGCAAACTTGACCGGATCGGTCAAGGCGCCCGATGGCCCGAACAGTGGACCGAACACCTGAACATCGCCGTCGGCGGCGCCCAAGTGCTCCTACCCGAGAACATCGCCCGGATGGTGATGGCCACCGTGCGCAACTACCGGGAAAGCGCCGCCGACACCATCGGCCGCCAGCATCTACCAGCTTCGGTACCCACCGAGATTGCCGGACTCGGCGATGCGGTGCTGAACTACGCACGGGCGGCCTGGAAGGACATCGCCGACCCCGACGGCAAGCTGCTGTTCGACCACGACGACTACATCAAACTCTGGGCACTCGGACACCCACGCCTGCCCTGCGACGTGGTCTTCTTCGACGAGGCACAGGACATCAATCCGGTGCTGCGTAAGGTGATCCAGGACCAGCCGATGCAGACCGTCGTGGTCGGCGACTCCAACCAGTCCATCTACGGATTCCGCGGCGCCATCGACGCCCTGAAGAACTGGCCCGCACAGGCCACTCTGCCGCTGACCCAGAGCTGGCGGTTCGGGCCGGCAGTCGCCGATGTCGGCAACCGGTTCCTGCACCTGCTTGGCTCACCGTGGCTGCTGGCCGGTAACCCGGCGCTGGAAAGCAGCATCGGCCTCGTCGACAACCCCGACGCGATGCTGGCCCGCACGAACGCCGGAGCGGTCGCCTGCGTGTTCGACGCCTTCGACCGCGGCAAACGCGTGGCACTCATGGGCGGCGGCCGTGCGATCGAAGACATCGCCAAAGCGGCCAAGGACCTACAGGCCGGGCGCGGCACCAAACATCCGGACCTGAGCCGGTTCACCGATTGGGACGAGGTCCGCGCCTACGTCGAAGAGGGCGAGGACGCACAGTCGTTGCGTGCGTTCGTCCGACTCGTGGACCGCCGCGGCGCCGACGGCCTCCTTCAGATGGTCAAGGAGTTGGTCAACGAGAACCAGACGGACGCGGACGGCGACCCCGACTACGACATCGTCGTCTCCACCGTGCACAAGGCCAAAGGCCGCGAGTGGGCACACGTCCAGATCGCTGACGACTTCCCCCAACCCCAGGAAAACCAGGAGACCGGAGAGGTCCAGCTCCCCGACGCCGAGCAACTTCGCCTGGCGTACGTGGCCGTCACCCGCGCGCGACACCGTTTGGAACTGGGCTCTCTGAGCTGGATCGAAGACTTCGCCGAGAACACTGACCGGGCCAGCCTGACGGCAGCCGCAGCGACGGCCAGCCCGCCGTTGGAATGGTCCACTGTGGCTGCGCCGCGCGTTTCGGAAGGCTCGGAGGCCGCCCGGACCGTCGATGAGGCGACCGAGCCAACGTCCCGCGACACGGCAGCAGCGCCGTTGTCAGACACATCCGTCGAGCGAGACGAACTGCCGATCAGCGGCAGCACTGTCGCCGCCGAACACGAAACGCCTGACCCCACAGGCGACATCAGGTCAGCCGTACAGTCTTGGCTGTGCGGGCAACCAGTTACCCTTGACGCCCCTGCCGATCAACGCGAATGGCTCGCACGATGCGTCGCCGACCTCGTCAACGACCGTCGCGTCCGTCGCGCAGCCCTCGCCCAAGACGAGCAGGACTTCGGGCGCGTCTTCGAGCCGGCGCTGGAGGACCGCCTCGTTGACGCATGCGACGCCGACGTGAACAACCCGGCCCTGCTGCTCTACTTCCGCAACGACGACTTCGCCGGGGCGCTCAACGCCTATGCCCGACACGCCGTCTACCACGCAATCAAGGACCACCCGGCACCAGCCGACATCGACTCGCCCGAGGCGCCGGGTCGGCCAGCAGCACCGCAGACCGACAAGACCGGGAACACCACGGATCACACAAGTCGCATGTCGTCGTCCGGCCCACCGGCAACGCACAACCCGGCGCAGTTGGCACTTCTCGACACCGCCCCAGGAACGCCGAGCGGACGCGTGCCGCCGGTCGGACGTACCGGCCACCCCGAAGCCCAAACTGACGCCGTGCGACGGGCACCTGGGATGTAGGCGGCCACAAGCCTGGCTACCACCCTCCCGGCAGCCGGTGCGCACGGGCGTCGAACCACCGGTCGAAGGCTTCGCCGGGCACCACCTACGACTGGAACCCGTCGAGCCGGAGGCCGACAGCGCCCGTCGCCGCCACTTCGCGGAATGGTAACGCCCCAGCAGTAGCTCGCGGCCAGCGCGTCGTGTACCCAGGGCCAAGCTTGAGCCCCGCCGAGAGTCAACCGGTTACGATCCGCGGCAGATGCATGCGACGCGAGGTATGTATCGCCGCTGATGCAACAAACTTGACTATTTGACCCCTATCAGCGAGTCAGGCGGTATGGTCCTCCATCGACAGGAGACCAGCCCTCCGGAGGACGATCATGGGCTTCATGTCCCAAGTCATTCCTGGTTTACGGGATACCCGAACGCCCTTGGCGGTCGGCGCCTTGTGGGTAATAGCTCTGTGGATCGGCTTCGCCTTAATTCCAGATTCGACCCTGGAGCCGTCGAAGGTCCAAGTGATGATCAGCCCGCTCAAGGCAGTGCCAATTGAGCTTACGGTAGCCATTGGCATTCTGGTTACGTATGTCTTTGGGATCTTTATGGAGATGCTCAGCCGTCATTTCCGAAAGCTGTTGTTCGGCTCGTTCCTTGTCGGCTGGACCGTGATGATGATGATCGTCCTCGGAACCGAGCCTCTTCTTGATCAGTTTTGGTCGATCATAACCTCGCTCGTGAGTGTGCTCGCGGTGATGTTCGCCGCGGTGACCGTCGTCGAGTTCGTCCGTTTGCGCAAATCCGCCTCGATGGGGGACGCGGTGGCTTACTCGGTGGAGGAAACGGCGAGGGTCTTTGTGGAGTTCTTCGCTCGCAGGTATCGCGACATAAGGGCCATTTTTCGTCCCGACCGTGGAAGTTTTGAGGAACTTTTAGGTATAGAGCTAGAGGATATATTTGGCAATGATCCAGAAATGCTCCTCAACGCTATGCGGCAAATTAATGGCGGCGTACTTAGCGATGCGGCGGTGTCCATGGGGCTGTCTGTGGAGAAGCTGCATGATGCAGCTTCGGGCGAGCAAAGGACAAAGATTCAGGCATTGCGACCAGATGACCTAATCCGCTATATCTTGCGAGATGATCCCGAAATGGAGGCACTGGCCCGTGGCGTTATGCTTCAGGAGATCACTACATACCCTGCTGCAAGGAGGGCGTTCGCGGCAACGATTTACAACATGGACGCCTTGAAGGAAAACCTCCATGTGCGCCTTGATCAGGCAGAAGTCGATTTGCGCGCCAACGCGCCAGATCTCTTCCAGGAATATGATCGACTCCGAGCAGAAGGGGAGTTCCGGCGAGGCGTTTCTCTGCCGATGTGTGCGATCCTCTCCGGTCTGGGTGTCCTGCTATTCGACCTTTTCTCCCTGAGGCTAACTACAAGCTGGCTGGTGACTCTTCTTGCCGCAGCCGCTGTTGTCGGGTTGACCCTGCACTCTGCAGGATCCCGTAGGCTCACGGAAGCGAATCGCCTCCTCTACTCATGTGTGAAAAGAGGAAAGGCCAACCTCGGCGAACGGAGGCTCTTTGGTTCAGAGTTGTTCATCCCTACGGAGACCACGGTGTTGCCTCGAACGTCGCTGGTATCTTATAAGATAAGGGAGGTTCGGAACGCGCTGATATTGAGGACTCTTGGATGGGCTTTATCCAAGCTGCGAGCGCAGACACGGTGTACGACCTGCGGCCAGCCGGCCGAGCCTAGCCGTATCGGAAATCACCCGTAGCGGCGTCACATAATTCGCTGTCAGCGCAGAGGTGCTTCACCTCCTGCCGGTCTAGCCAGTGCCTCCGTGGCCGGAGCCGCCGGAAAGGGATGGTCAGTCCACGACTCTGGCGCATTCTCTCCCGCGCGATTTTCAATGGGCTGCTTCACCTGAGGCACAGCAGTCGGGGCATCGTGGCTTATAGCGCAAGTCCGTTGGCCCTTCCTACGGCTGGCCTGCGCTATTCTCGGCAATTTCCGGATGCTGTGCCACTTGCCGAACCATTCGCGAACGCCGGTGAGGTACGCGCCATGTCGTAGGCTGTTCGGACACCACGTTGGAAGGTGGCATGAGCGAGACATCTGGAGTAGCCGGTGGGCTGGCCGACCCGGAGCCTCGCGGGGTTAGTCCGTACGCGACGGGTGGCGGCGGTGTCACGCTGGAACGTCGTGTGGCGGTGATGTACCTGATGCGGTTGCTCACCGGTGCGACCGCGGTGGAGTTGCGTGGCCGTCGCGTGGAGCGGCTCGCGTTCCAGCAGGCGCCGGCACATCGTGTGGACGATCTCGTGATCCGCGCGGCGCGCGACGATGGCAGTACCCCGCTGACGCTGAGCGTCGCCGTTCGGCGCGCCCCAGCGTTTACGACGAGTGATCGAGATACCGAGAAGCTTCTCGGCGATCTGATCGCTGATGTGCCCGAATCCCTTCCCGACGGGGCGGAGCGGCGGCTGGCGATTTGTGTCGCTGGGCCGCAGGTGGCCGCGCAGGAGGTGGGTAAGCTCGCTGCTCTGGCGCGCAACCAGGCCGGGGCGGACGGATTCTTCATGCAGATCCGCACGCGGGGGAAGTTCTCGCGGGCCGTGCAAGGTCGGCTTGCCCATCTGGTCAACCTGGTCACGGCGAGTCTTTCGGCCGTCGGTGCCGACACCTCGCCCGGTGGTGCGGAGGCGGCGACGTGGCAGTTGCTTCGCCACCTCGACATTCTGATGCCCCGGGTAGAGGTACCCGACGAGACCGACTGGAGTGAGCTGCTCAACCAGCTCCGGCCGTGGGCGCGTGAACAGACGCTGGCTGCTGCAGCGGCGCTGCGGGACCGCTTGGAGGCCCTCGCTGCGAGCTATGCCCCCGCAGCCGCTGATGTAGATCTTGCGATGGTGCGACGCGACGCCCACGAGTTGCTCGACCCCGATGGTAGTCGGGTTACCTGGCATCGAGGGGAACGTCTGAACTCACGTGAGGACCAGTTCGGACGGGCTGATCGGGCCGCGGGGTGGGCGCAGCAACTCCGTGATCGTGATCCCGAGTTGGCCGTCGCGGTCGCCGTCGCGGCCGTGCGCGAGCTGGCCCCGTCACCCTGCGCCGTCTTGACGTTGTGGGGCCTGACCACGGCCGCCCAACTGCGGCGTCTGCCCATCGGCCACGCTGCCGGTCCGACGTCCTTGGCCTATCTACCTGATCTCGACCAGCTACGCACGATCGATGGCAGCGGCACCGTTTGTACCTGGAAGTCATCCGGCGCGCTTGCCTCGGTGACCTACCTGCCCGGCCAAGATGTCGGCGGTTGCGCGCTACTCAGTCCGGATGGGCAGTACGCCATCATCGCCGAAACCCGCGACCAAGTAGCCCTGTGGCGGATCCCGGACGAGGTCTTCCTTGGCCGTCGGCCACGTACGCCGATGAACGGCTTGGCGCCGTTTTCCTGGGCTGCGAACGGCACCGTCGCTGGCCAGTTCGACTACCGCACCGTGGACATCTACCGGCTGGGCTCGGACGGTCCGAATCATGTGGCCACCTTGGACGTGGGGTTCGTCTCACGCACGGCATGGTCGCCAGACGGCCGTCATCTGGCCGTCGCTGCTGACGACGGCGTGATCCTGTTCGCCGTCGACACGACCATCGAAACGGTCCTGAAGTTGCCCGTAGCGTCCAAGTCAGCGACATTGGCATGGTCACCCGACGGTCGACGGCTCGCCGTGCTGACACCGGCCCGAGGGACATCGGCCATCAGCGTCCACCTCACCGGAAAGCGAAGCCTTCGGGTGTACGACGTCACTGCGGGGGGCGCCGTGGTTACGGCGTGGAAGCTGGCAGCCGCCGACATGCTGGTGTGGTCTCCGAACGCTGCCATGATCGCCTATCTGGCCAAAGGTGACGACAAAGATGACCGCCTTGTGCTCCGCGACGTCGATACCGGCGAGGTCGTAAGGCGCCGGCGACAACCCCTTGACGCCCAGGCGGTGTGGTGGCCCAAAGACGATCAGGTCGTGACTGCAACGTCCATTCA
Source organism: Micromonospora sp. CPCC 206061 (assembly GCF_036906915.1). Lineage (NCBI taxonomy): Bacteria > Bacillati > Actinomycetota > Actinomycetes > Micromonosporales > Micromonosporaceae > Micromonospora > Micromonospora sp. CPCC 206061. The sequence goes on along the minus strand of NZ_JBAKHX010000147.1, from coordinate 1,443 downwards.
TGGCCCGAGGGTCTGGGATCTGGCCAAGGACAAGTCCCGTCAGTTCTCCGCAGGCCGCATCGGGAACGTCTCGTGGGCGCCGAATCACGACCGTGCGGCCATCAGCACCGTCGATGCCGGCCCACGCGTCGTGGGATTCGACCCCACACACACGGTCCGATTGCGCGGCGGCGACGCCAGAACTGTTCAGTGGTCGCCAGCGGGGAACATAGTTGCCGGCGCAGACGGCCCCGTGATCGCTCTGTGGAACCCGTCCACTGGGAAGCGCCTCGGCGTCCTGACCGATGGTCAGCTACCGATCGGCGCGCTCGCCTGGTCGCCTGACGGCAGCCAACTAGCCGCCGCGAGCCACGACTTCTTCGGCGTCCAGCCCGGTCTAATCACGGTCTGGGACGTAACAACACGACGCTCGCTGCGCACCATCGACGGGGCCGGTCCTCTCGCCTGGGCTCCCGACGACCACTCCCTGGCCGGAACGACCGACGGCACAGCCGTGACCATCTGGAACCCACGAACGGGTCAGGTGATCGACGAGTGGCGCACCGATCAAGACCGGGTAAAGAGCCTGCACTGGTCGCCCGACTCCACAAGGCTGGCCGTGCCGATCGACCACCGAATGGAGATACGACACCAAGACAGCGGAACCATCCTCCGCTGCGTTGGACATACCGACCCAATCGACAATACATGCTGGTCACCCGACAGCCGCTACGTGGCAACAGCGGCAGGCTCCGGCCTCACCATTTGGGATCCCGAGCAGGGAAAACCAATGGCGGTATTGTCACTGCCTCGATCGCCATTCCTCGTCGGACTGCATTGGGCTGCCGAGCTAAGCGCTACCCTGCATGACGGCAGCGTCTTGACTTGGCAGCTCCCAGCCGATCTGTGGTCGGCATCAAGCGAAGATGAGGCTCCCGGCCGACAACTGAGCAATGACGAGCGTCAACGGTATGGGCTCCCTCGTCAGAGGCCGTCCCCGACCACGCCATAGCGCCGACACCCCGATCCATCGCCGACACGGTCGGGTAGCCCGATGCATTGCGGCATCGGGGCCCTCTCAGATCCATATGTGTCACTCATCGCGACATCTGTCGCGGGCTATGAGACGCTACGGCCCGAGTGTAGGGTCCCGCTGTCGATGTCATAGGGCACCGCCCGGACCTGGGGACTTCGCGCTCCGTCTCAGGCTATGTCATCGGAGTTGAGTCTCGACGGTGTGGCATTTCCTCGGCCCGCCTGGCGAGTAGGTCCGCCAGCCGGCTGGCGGCTACTGCATGGTGGGGTGCCGCTGCCGCCGTTCGGTGCCGCTGGGATGGGCACACGGAAGCGGCCGGCCAGGCGCAATGTTTGAGCGGCCGCTGGTGGAACTCCGGCCCCTACCCCGAGTTCCGCAGTTCGTAGGCACGCGAGTGTGATCGGTTCTGAGTCGTTGCTGGTCAGCGA
>NZ_JBAKHX010000146.1:0-10011 GCF_036906915.1 Micromonospora sp. CPCC 206061 | reverse complement strand
TCCCGCGGCGGACAAAGCCGCACGTCAGCGTCCGCGGCCGAATTTCCGAACGGTACAGGGTGCAGTTCAGGACCGTTGAGGGCAATTCGACGCCGTTCAAGACCGTTCAAGGCGCCGTTATGCTCCCATCCTGCTCCCCGCCCAACCGGGCTCTTGTCACTAGTCGGGCCTGCAGCCCGTGAACATGGACTACGGCGCGCTCCACCCGACTTGGCTCAAATTAGTGCGCACGTCGGGTGATGGCTTCGAGGGCGTCGCGGAGGTCGTCGGGTAGCGGGTCGGCCTTGCGGCTGTTCTGCCGGGTCTCCGGCCGCTCGCCGCCGATCGGGGCAGAGCGGCCGGAGGGTGCTGGTCCGCGCGGTCACGGTGCGTGTGTCGGCGGTGGTTCCCGGCGGGGTGCTGTCAGCGGTCGAGGAAGTTGTTCACTTCGGTGCCGAACTTGACCGGGTATTGGAAGAGGAAGCCGTGGCCGGCGTTCGGGTAGATGCTCAGGTGGGCGTTGGGGAGGTGCTTGGCCAGCAGGTGGGAGTTTGCCGGGGGCATCAGGATGTCGCTGTCGCCGTCGGCGACCAGGACGGGCTGGAAGAGTGCGTTCAGGCGCACCAGTTTGGATTTGTCGGGGATGCCCCACTCGGACATGGCGGTGAGCTGGGCGTCGCGGCTGGCGAGGCTGGCGGGGGCGTCGGGGTCGGTGGTGCGCTGTCCGAGGCGTTGCAGGAACTCGACCCCCTTGGTCTGGCTGGTGGGGGTGTTCTTGAAGAACAGGAAGAGCAGGTCGGCGGGGCCGGGGTTGTCGCTCAGCACGCTGGCCAGGATCTTGGGGTCGGAGGCCCGCTGGTCCACGCCGCCCTGGGGGCCGGTGCCGGCCAGCACGACGCGGCGGACCTGCCAGGGGCGGCGCAGCGCGACTTCCTGGGCGACCTGGCCGCCGAGGGAGAAGCCGAGCACGTCGTAGCGGGGCAGTTTGAGGGCGTCGATGAAGGCGATGGCGTCCAGGCTCATCTGCTGGAGGGTGCCGGGGGTGGTGCCGGTGGAGCCGCCGACACCGACGTTGTCGACGAGGATGACCTCGCGTTTGGCAGCGATGGTGTCGATGAGCAGGGGGTCCCAGTTGTCGAGGGTGCCGCGGTAGTGCTGCAGGAAGACCAGGGGCACGCTGGTGGCGGTGGGGTTGCCGAAGCGGCGGTAGCGGTAGCTGACGCCATTGGCGGCGATGATGTCCAGGTTGGGGGCCGTGGCGGCGCTGCCGGCGCTGCGCGCCTGGGTGGCGTAACGGATGGAGACCGCGGTGTCGGTTCGGGCGGTTGCCATGCCGGGTGCAGCGGTGGTCAGGGCCCCGACGACCGAGATGGTGGCGAAAGCCAGCGCGGCGGACCGGGCGATGCGGGTACGTAGCCTGGTTGAAGACATGTCACTTCCTTGAGAGTGGATGCGGGAGACTCACCCGGCGTGGTGATGCCGATTGGCGGTGCATGCCAACGCGCGCGGGTTGAACGCCTGGGTGCACGGCGTCTATGCCGGGTGACTCCCTTGCGGTGCGGGGCAACGGCATGCGGTCTGGGTCGCAGCGGGCGAATCCGCGTCAACGGACCATCTGGACCGGTGTCCACCGGGGTTAGGCCTGCTGGTGGGTTTCAGCCGGCCAGCTGGTTCATCTTGCGGATCTGCCGGTCGAAGGCCCGCGAGGGAACCACGCGCCGCATGGTGCTGACCATTCCCGCGCGCGAGCCGGCGGGGTAGCGCAGCTTCGGCTTGGTGTCGGTCGCCGCCGCGACGACCGCCTGGGCGACGGCGGCCGGGTCGTCGCCGGCCTTGACCGCCTCGACGATCAGCTTGTTGGCGATGGCACGCTGCTTGGCGTAGATCTCCATCGGGCTGTCGGCACGCACGCTGTTGGACTCGATTCCGGTGTTGGTCCAGCCTGGCTCGACGAGCAGGACCCGGACGCCGTACTCACGGACCTCGTGGTCGATCGATTCGGAGTAGCCCTCGATCGCGTGCTTGGAGGCGGCGTAGGGCGCCATGAACGGCGCCGGGATGAACCCGACCACGGAGGAGATGTTGACGATCCGGCCGCGTCGCTGGGCGCGCATGTGCGGCAGGACAGCGTTGGTCATCCGGATGACGCCGAAGACGTTGATGTCGAACAGCGCCTGAACCTGCGCGACGGAGCTTTCCTCCGCGGCTCCCGCCGAGGCCACACCGGCGTTGTTGACCAGCAGATCGATCCGGCCGTACCGGTCGATCACCTGGGCGACCGCGGCGGTGACCGACTCGTCGCTGGTTACGTCCAGGTCGAGGAATGTCATGCCGGGGCGGTGGGTGAGGTGCGAGGTGCGGCGGCCGGTGCCGATCACCTCGTAGCCCGCCTTCACCAGCCCGAGAGCGACCGCCTTCCCGATACCCGCGGACGCACCCGTGACGAGCGCGATCGGCTTGTTTGACCCCATGATGATCCCCTTTGGAGGTGAGACAATTGCGAGTTTTGTCAGCTTGGTGAAGACACTTCACCCTGGACGAGGACGAGCGGTAGTCGTGCCGGCTACCTTCCGGCGGCGACCTGGGGGTAGAGGATCGCCGGGTCGGCGGCGAGCCCGGCCTTGACCTGGCGGGTCAGCTCGTCGGCGATGACTTCGAGGGCGTTCGCCTCGATGCCGTCCAACGCCTGGGCCGCGACGCTGCGCGGGGAGGTCTTGGGCGCGTCGACCTGGGCGGTCATGTCGGTGTCGACGTATCCCACGTGCAGCCCGGTGACGGTGATGCCGCGGGACGCCAGCGTCAGGCGCAGCGCGTTGGTCTGCGACCACAGCGCCGCCTTGGACGCGCCGTAGGCATCAGCGCCGGGCACCGAGAGCCAGGAGAGCGCCGAGTGGATGGTGAGGATGTGGCCGCCGCCGTTGCGCTCGAGGATCGGTGCGAACGCGCGGGTCATGTGCAGCGGCCCGTAGAAGTTGATGTCGAACTCGCGGCGGATGTCGTCGACCGGCGTGTCGAGGAACGACGAGCCGAACGAGGCACCGGCATTGTTGATCAGGATCGTCACGTCCGGCGCCTGGCGGGCCACGGCCGCCGCGGCCTCGGGATCGGTCAGCTCCAGGGCCAGCGGCACCGCGTCCGGGTGGGTGACGGCGCGCGGGTCGCGGGCGGTGGCGTAGACCTTGGTGGCGCCGCGGGCGAAGAGCTCGGCCACCAGTGCCTTGCCGATGCCTCGGCTGCCGCCGGTGACCAGTGCTACCGAGCCGTTGATGCTGGTCATGTACTAAATCCCTTCGAGGAAACCGTTCTGTTTCCCAAACATAAACAGATCTGTTTCCATGCGCAAGGGGGGAGCCTGTGCGGGACTATGAGGAATCCGACAGCGACGCTCGCCGGCGATCTTCGGAGGCGGCCAGCCGACGACAATCGCCGCGGCGATGACCGCCGTGAGACACGCCGGAGCCGCCAGCGTGACCGCGCAGCCCACGACTAGCGCCAACAGCGGCCAGCCCTGGTCCGGCGCAGGTCGTTCAGCAGGATCGCCGCGTGCCAGGTCTGCGCGCCCAGGTAGAGGGCGGGCCCACCGAACGGCAGCACGTTGGTGGTGATGTCGGCGTGCTCGGCCGGGTGGGCGATGACGCGTTCATCGCCGGCCGCGGCAGCGATCGTCCGGCGACGGAGACCATCGGGCTGTAGACGCCGCTGCGCCCGGCCCGGATCGGGTCTTCGGTGCGCTGGTAGTGCTGCACGACGTTTTCGGAACGACTGAACAACAGCCAGAACAACGCGACCGTGCCGGCGAACGCCACGCCGGCGGCCGGCAGGGTCATCGGCGCGTACGGCGGCCACGGTCAGCGCGGCTCCGGTGGTCAGCACCGCCTCACCGAACGCGATGATCATGAATAAGCCGCCGCGCTCCAGCAGATGCCCGCCGGCGAAGGGGGCTTCCCGGGAGTCCAGCCTGCGGCCGGGCAGCGGATGTGGCCCCCAGGTCGCGACCAACTCGATCAGGGCCACCCCGGCCCACCACGCCAGCCACGCAGGTCGAAGAACAACTCCAGCGGCGCGACATCCCGGCGCACCCGATCGCGGGTCGGCTGCATGATCGCTCTCCTCGATTTCCGAAAGGCGATGGTGTGCCACGGCCTCCTACGTAGAAACCGATCTGTTTCACTATAAACTGATCTGTTTTCACATCGCAAGAACAGCAGGTACTCTCGGGCTCATGGGCAACCAGACACCGTCCGCGGCGCCCGCCGGCGCCGCCTCAACACGCGAGCGGCTGCTCGACGCCGCGGCGAAGCTGTTCTACGAGCAGGGCATCAACGTCGGCGTCGACGCGGTGTGCCGGGCCGCGGGCGTGTCCAAGCGCTCGATGTACCAGCTGTTCACCAGCAAGGACGACCTGGTTGCCGCCAGCCTGGAACGCGCCGCGCCCGAATACTCGGCCGCCCTGCTACCGGCCCCCGACGACGGCCGGCAACCGCGCGCGCGGATCCTGCACGTCTTCGAACGCCTCGAATACCTCGAGCCGGTACAGGACTTCCTCGGCTGCCCCTTCGTCGCGACAGCGATCCAAGCCAAATCCCCCGAACACCCCGCAAGCGTGATCGCGCGCCGGCAGAAGGACGGACTCGCCGCGTTCTTCCGCCACGAGGCCCAACGCGGCGGCGCCCACGACCCCGACCTACTGGCCCGGCAACTGACCATCGTCTTCGACGGAGCCAGCGCCCGATCCGTCGTACAGGCACACGAGCTGAACGGCCTCGCCATCACCACCGCCAACGCCCTGATGGACGTCGCCGGCCTCGACCCATCCCTGCCCGACAACAACCCGGCGCCGCCCGAGACCGCCCCCGCCCAGACAGCCGCGTAGATCAGCCGCACGCCTCATCGCGATCGGGAGTGCCGTCGCCCGGCTCGTCGATGCACGGCGTGGTCCGTCCTAGCGGAGGAACCGGCCGGGCGTTCGGGACGACACCCGACGACAAGATCGATACAAGGCGTCGGGGTATGTCGATCATGCGCGAGTTTCCGCAAACGCTGGCTGACCGGCGCCCTCGCAGCCAGTTCCGCGGCGCTTGGTGCGGGCGATGACCGCCGGACTGGACCTTGCGCGTGCCGACGTCGTGGTGGATTGGGATCCGGCACCGGGCTAACCGGATCCGACGGAAAGCTGACGTGGCACTCACGTTCGCGCGGCCCAGCGAGATCATCGCCGAATGACCTGGGCTGGCGCCGCTCACTGGGGTGTCGTGGCCCGCCCAGCCCTTGGCGTCTCGCCGAACGGAAACGTGACGTGGCCCCGGTGCCAGGGCTTGGGCCACGTCACGTGTTTGCACTATGTGAGGGCGTACGTCGCGTGAACGCGCAGTAGTTTTCCGAGTACGCTGCGATTTTGCAGATCTACAGTGTGCCCCCGGCAGGAATCGAATCTGCGCAAGTGGCGAGGCTGCTCGGCCGCGTACCGATCTACACTCATGGCGCTCAGGCCAGTCGTCGACGTATGGCTGGCAGCGTCACAATTGGCCCCTGAGCTGCGGGAATGCGGTTTGGATTCTGCCACGTGTGGTCCACCGGGTTCGAGCCCCGTACGGGCTCAAATTAGTGCGCAGGTCGGTGGATGGCTTGCAGGGCGTTGCGGAGGTCGTCGGGTACTGGGTCGGCGGCGGTGATGGTGTGGCCGCCGGCTTGGATTTCGATGGTGCGGTAGCGGCGTGCGGTGCGGACGAACTTGCGGATCGACCAACCGGTGCGGGCCTCGATCCAGCGGCTGATCGCGAGGGCGGCGAACACGATGCTCAGGTGGGCGTCGATGGAGTCGCGTTGATGGTGGTAGATCGGTCGGGCTTGCAGATCGCGCTTTGACATGCGGAAACTCTTCTCGATCTGGAAGAGCTGGTGGTAGGCGCCGATCACGAAGTCGGCGGTGATCGGGCTGCGGTCCGGGTGGGTGGCCAGGTTGGTGACGTATCCCTTGATCCCGGCCAGGGCGCGGGCTTTGGCCTCCAGGGCCCGGTTGACCGTGTGGGTGCCGCCGGACAACTGCACGAATCGGTTGCGTTTGACCGCGGTCTTACCCTCGATCGCTTTCTCGGCCTTGGCGACCTGCTCGTCGATCCCGCGTAGGGTCCGGCGGGCCCGGTCGGCCCGGTATTGGTAGTAGATGACCCTGGTCCCGGCGGCGGTCGGCAGGGCCGGCCGGCCACGGCTGGGTGAAGACGTGCCCGTCGGGGATGTCCTGGCCCGGGTGTTCGCGCCGCCATTCGGCCACGACGTACGGAACATCCGGGATGCGGGCGCCGAGGATGAACGACAACCCGGCCTGTTCGATGGCCTTCTGGTTCGCGGCCGAGACCATGCCCGCGTCGGCCACGATCGTCACGTCGGGCAGCCGGTGCGCTTTCATGAACGCCCGGATCGTCGGCAGCATGGTCAGCGTCTCGGCGGTGTTGCCCTCGAACGCCTCGATCAGCAACGGAAAGCCCGTCGCATCAGTGAGCAGGCCGATGGTGATCTGCGGTTCCAGGCGGCGCTCTTTGGAGAACCCGGGTTCGCGGAACCCATCACCGGCATCCGTCTCGAAATACAGCGTCGACACGTCGTAAAGGACCAGGCTGGCCGGGCCCAGCCCGGCCTGCGCAGCACAGGCGGCGGCCAGTTGCTGCCGCCAGGACGGGTCGGCGAACACCGGCAGCCGCCGTTTGACGGTGGCATACGACGGCGGGTTCACGCCGGCTTCCTCGAGGACGCGCAGGCTGTCGAGCTTGCTGGTCGGCTCGATGATCCTGGCGAGCACGAGCTGCCGAAACACGTCGTCACCTGCGGTGGCCTGCCCGAACCCGAGCGTCTCGTAGGCGTGCGACAGGGCGTCGCACAGGTGGCCCATCCGCGACGATGTGATCGGCAACGGAGCAGCCGGAGCTGTCTGGCCGGCATCGTCCAGGCCCAGATCGAGCTCGCCCTGCCCGGCGGCCAGCCGCTGATGCGCGGCCGCCTTTAACACCTCCCACTCGGCGTCGTCATGCGCCGACCCGATGTGCTCGATGTCGCGCGAACCGCGCCGTGACGAGTACACGATCTGCACCGCCCGCGCACCCGACGCCATCTTCACCGTGCGCACGTACGGGGCCATCCGCCCACCCTACGACCCCGATTTAGTGCGCAGATTTCTCTCCCATGCGCCACGAAACCCAAGGTCAGCGCACTGCGGCCCCTCGGATCGCGAAATCGTGAGCCAAGTCAGGGCACACGGTTGATACGCCGATTGCCGGCGCGGGACAGCCGGTGACGTTTCTGATCACCGGAGGATGCCTCGATGGGTGCGGTGCCGTTCCAGGACGCGAAATGCGCGGCGCTGCGGAACCGGGCGATGGCGCCGATGTCGCCGATGAGCCTGGCCGCCCCGGACGGACCGATCCCGTTGAGGTCAGTCAGCGAGCTGCCAGCCGCGGTCACCAGCCGGCGGAGGTCTTTGTCCGCGGCTCGGATCTTGGCTTCGATGACGGTGAGCTCGTCGATGAGTTCGCGGGCCAGCTGGTGGCGGGTTTGGGCGGCGATACCGACCGGTGCTGGTGCGGTGCGTAGCAGGTAGCTGGCTTGGCCGCGGGTAAGGAACTTCTTGGCTCCGCCGGGGATGAGCTCGAGCAGCAGCTGGTGGATGCGACTGATGGTTTCGGTGCGGGTCCGGCCGAGTTCGTCGCGGCGGTCGACCAGCAGGCGTATGGCGACGGTGGCGTCGTCGGCGGTCACAGGGCGCAGGTTCGGGCTGCGCAGCCCCGCCACGGCCACGCTGTGCGCGTCGACTGGGTCGGTCTTGCGACCTTGACCGGTGTCGAACACCCGGACCCGGGCGGACAACTTCGCCGGCACGTCGAGGACGGTTTCACCGTCGGCGACCAGACGCTGGGCGATGTGTCGGCCGATCCCGTTGCAGCCCTCCACCGCCCACACCCGGTTCGGGAACTGCCGGCCGGCCGCGAGCATCGCCTGGTAGCCGTCGGTGTCTGTGCCGTACCGGCCCTGACCGAGGACCTGCTCTCGCTCGTCGATGACCTCGATCGTGGCCGACCGCTTGTGCGGATCCATCCCGATCACCACACGGTCCATCCGTTGCGTCTCCTCACTCGTACACAGTGGACGTTGTGGGAGGGCAACGCTACTTTGAGCTGGGCATACCCCTCTTGAGCCACTCCCACGGCGGTGACCGGCGGGCGCACGCCATGAGAGAGTCACACCCAAAGAGCCGTGGACAGCCGCGAGAGAGCAACCCGCCGGCCACCTCGACCTAGCCTTGGTGATTCGCGGTGATCATCAAAACGGGCCGGTTGTCGGCGTGTAGAGAAGCGAAAGTGCCTCTCCTGCAAGGGAAACTTGTGATTGCGACATCTACAGGTTTCTCTACGAGGGAGGCACTTCCGACGTGCAGTCTACGACGTGGTCGAGGGATCTGCGGGTCACCGCGGACGGTACGGGTGTGGTGTCGCACGTCGGTGCGGTGCTGCTGCGGATGCTGGCAGATCGGGCCGGTCTGACGCAGGCGATCTCCGGCGCGTTGGCCCGGCCGGCTTGGTGGCCGACCCATGATCGAGGCCGGGTGCTGGTCGACCTGGCGGTGATGATCGCCGACGGTGGTGAAGCGATCTGCGACATCGACGTGCTGCGCCATCAGGATGAGGTGTTCGGGCCGGTCGCGTCGGCGGCGACGTGCTGGCGTGCCCTGGACGAGATCGGCCACGCGCAGTTGCGGCGGATCGCCAAGGCCCGCGCGCAGGTCCGCGCCAGAGTGTGGGCACTGCTGGAGCAGCTGCCGCCCGCGCGAGCGGCCGGCCGGGACGTCGGTGACGGGGTGGTCGTACTGGACGTCGACTCCACGATTGTGCTGGCGCACAGCGACAAGGAAGGCGCGGCACCGACCTACAAGCACACCTATGGGTTTCATCCGATCCTGGTCACCTGCGACAACACTGGTGAACTGCTCGCTATCAAGCTGCGGCCGGGCAACGCCGGCGCGAACACTGCCGCGGATCATCTCCAGGTCCTGGCGGAGGCGGTTGCGCAGATCCCGGCCGCTCACCGCAGACACCTGCTGGTGCGCGGCGACTCGGCCGCCGCGACTCACGCCGTGCTGGACTGGCTGGTCGAGCAAGGCGCCAAACGCGGCCGGCAGGTCGAGTACTCGATCGGCTGGGCGATCGGCGAAGCCGAGCGGACCGCCATCGCAGGCGTCACCACCTCCGGGTGGTCACCGGCGATCAACGCCGACGGCGGCATCCGCGACGGCGCGCAGGTCGCCGAACTGACCGGCCTACCGGCCTTGACCGGTTGGCCGGACGGGATGCGGGTGATCGTGCGGCGGGAACGCCCGCACCCCGGCGCCCAACTATCGCTGTTCGAGGAACGCGACGGCTGGCGTTACACCGCGTTCGTCACCAACACCGCAGTCGGGGCACTGCAGTGGCTGGAAGCCCGCCACCGCGCTCACGCTCGCGTCGAGGATCGGATCCGCTGCGCGAAAGACACCGGCCTTCGCCGGCTGCCCTCCCGCGAGTTCGCCATCAACCAGGCGTGGTGCACCGCCACGGCGATCGCCGTCGACCTCACCTGCTGGCTCCAACTCATCGGCCTCGACGCCGACCTCGCCCTGGCCGAGCCGAAACGGCTGCGCTACCGGATCCTGCACACCGCCGCCCGCCTGGCCCGCGGGCAACGCCGCCGCTATCTTCGCATCCCGGCCACCTGGCCCTGGGCCACCCAAATCACCGCCGCGTTCGACCGGATCGCGGCGATCCCCGCACCCGGCTGACCGGCGTCAGCCGCTGACCCAACGACCGGAGAACCCCAGGAGACCACGCCAACCGGCGCGACAGTCGGCCACCCAACCTGCCCGCAACCGATAACCATCGACCAACAACGATGACACCAAGCAGGCGAAGCCGCCGCGTCAGACGCGCGAATGATCGAGGCTAGCCTCAATACCGGTAACTTAGGGGCAATTCGGTCGTTGGTCGTGGTGTGCCTCGTGCGGGTCAATTG
>NZ_JBAKHX010000145.1:0-10207 GCF_036906915.1 Micromonospora sp. CPCC 206061 | reverse complement strand
AGCGACGCCACCACGAGTTTCACCCACCTGCGGGTGGCCCGAAGGGCCAGGGTTTCTTGATCGACGGACGGGGGGCGCGGGGGGCACGGAGGAGGGCGCAAGCGCGACGCTAGCGGCGGAAGATCGTGATGGAGTGGCCCACGTCGTCGATCTTGGTGCTGGTGTCGATCAGGTCTGCCAGTGGGCCGTTGACGGCCTTTGCCAACGTGCTGTTCGAGACCACGAGTAGGCCACGCACCTCGTCCGGGGGCGTGCGCAGCGGGTCGCGGAACTCGATCCCGTAATAGTCGGGTTCGCCGCTGCCCCGGTACACGAGCCAGACCTGCTCGTCCGGGTATCGCGAGCGCAGGCGCTCCGCGAGCCGCCCCAGGTCCTGGCCCCAGTCGACGTTGGAGTCGTGCAGCCGCAGGTACGTCTTCGCCGGCCCGCCGAACGCCTCGTTGGAGTACGGCAGGTAGTACGGGTACGCGCGCAGCGAGCTCGCCACCACGAACAGGACCAGCGCCGCGGCCGCGAACCGCACGAGCGTCGGGCGCCACGCCACGACCACCGCGGCCGCCGCGGCGACCGCCAGCAGCATCGGCATGAAGAGGGCGTACCGGGTGCCGAAGTCGCGGTCGCTCGTCATCGCGGCTACCAGCAGTACCGCCGCTGGCAGCAGCACGTACGGGGCGGCCGGCCGCAGGCGCCGCACCGCCAGCATCGCGACCGCGCCGGTGAGCCAGAGGGCGAGCATCCCGAGGGGCGTCTTCACCAGCAGGGCGGCGGGCAGGTAGTACCAGAGCGAGCCGCGGTAGTTGCGCCCCAACAGGTACCCGCCCCACGTCGCGTCCTCGAATCCGAGCTGGACGCGCATGCCGTCCCGGTACGGCTGGGGGAACGGGAGCGCGTCGACGAGCAGCGCGCGCAGGCCGTGCACGGCGGGCAGGTCGGGCGGTGCCACCCACACCAGGTCCGGGTCGACCGCCAGGTAGCTGGCCCAGACCACGCCCACGGCGAGAAGCGCCACCCCGGCTGCCGCCGCCACGCCGACACCGAGCACCCGCCGGCGCCCGCTCCCGCCCGTGCCGTCGGCGGTGCCGGATGCCGCGCTGGCCGAGGAGCGCCCCGCGTGCCACACCGACAGCACGGCAAGGCCGAGCACCACGGGCACCGCCGCCAGCGCGGACATCTTCGTCGCCAGCGCCGCCCCGAGCGCCAATCCAGCCAGCGGAAGGTACAGCAGGGGCCGGCGGCGCGCCCGCCACACCATCCACAACGCCGTCAGGACAAAACCGGAAAGGAGAACGTCCAGCGTCGCCAGCGACCCGTGCGCGATCACGTCCGGCGAGAACGCGTACAGGGTCAGCGCCGCCAGCCCGCCGAGCCACCCCGCGACGTCACGCGCGAACCCGAACACCACCAGCCCGAACAGCAGCGTCATGACGATCACGGGGAGCCGCGCGAGCAGCATGATCCGCGCCGGGTCGTACCCGGACTCGTACAGCAGCCACCTCCCGAAGGCGGTCTGGTCACCAACGAATCCCGGGTCGGCCGCAGCGTCGCCGTACGACAGCCCCGCCCCGATGATCAGCTTGCCGAGCGGTGGGTGCTCCGGGTTGTACCGCAGGCTGCGCTCCTGGAGCTGAACCAGAGCCGCGCCCGCGTACACGGGTTCGTCGATGGTCGGGGTCTGCTCGGTGGCGGCTGTGAGCATCGCGGCGGCCATCTGTGCGAGGAGCGCGGCGACGGCGAGGGCGAGCAGCCCGCCCCGCAGCCACCGGGGCGCGGTCGTCATTGTCGCTGAATAATGGCACGCGTAGCGCGGAACGAGCCGGCAGGATGGAGATCAATGTACGACTTTCTGCCGTGGCTGTACTGGTCACGCGCCACCGACGAGGAGCGTTCCGCGCAGGCGGCATGGCAAGAGACGCTTCGCGAGCGGGGCGTGCGGGAGGTCGGCGAGCGCACGTACCTGTCGCCGCTCGCCGCGATACACGAGACGACGCTGCGGATCGGCCGGGACTCGTACATCGCCGCGCACGTCTACCTGACCGACGACGTGGAGATCGGCGACAACTCGACGCTCAACCCGTTCGCGGTGGTGCGCGGCCGGGTGCGGCTCGGCGACGGCGTACGGGTCGGCTCGCACGCCTCTCTGCTCGGCTTCAACCACTCGATGGCCCCGGACCGGCCCGTGTACGAGCAGCCGATCACGGCCAAGGGCATCACGGTGGGCGACGACGTCTGGATCGGCTCCAGCGCGATCGTCGTCGACGGCGTCACCATCGGCGAGCACAGCGTGATCGGGGCGGGCGCGGTCGTCACGAAGGACGTGCCGCCATGGTCGATCATGGCCGGCAACCCGGCCCGGCGCGTCCGGGACCGGCGCGACAAGGCGGGCTCACGGGCGGGCTCGCGGGCCGGCGACCTCACCACCCGGTTGGCGCGCTTCGCGGACACGGCGCGCGAGGAGGCGCCGGCGCTGCTCGACCGGCACTGGCTGCCCGAGCACGGCCGGTTCGTCAACCAGCCCGGAGCCGAGTTGGACGTGCGCGCGACCTGCGACGCGGTGGAGATCTCAGACCTGTTGCTCGGCGCGCCGCCACCGCAGTTGCCCGCTAGCGATCTGGTCGAATGGCTCAAGCGGCAGAGCAGGGAGGATTACCACATCCTGTGTGTCGGGTACGCGCTCGACCTGCTCGGTGCGCCCTTCCAGGACCCGATCGCCGTGGACCACGACGGCCTGGTGCCGCGATTGGACGGCCTGCCCTGGCAGCCGGCCGCGTGGACGGCCGGCGCGTGGGTCGACGCGTTCGGCACCGCCCTGCACTGGAACCGGCGCCTCGGCGCGCCAGCGCCGGTCGAGGCGCTTTTCGGCTGGCTGCTGACCCGCCAGGACCGCTGGACCGGCCTGTGGGGCTCGCCCACCCCCGGCGAGCGCTTCCGCCAGCCGGTCAACGGGTACTACCGGCTGACGCGGGGCACGTTCGCGCAGTTCGGGCTGCCGGTGCCGCGCCCGGAGGCGACCATCGACACGGTGCTCGCGCACAGCCGCGACCCCGGGTTCTTCGGCGACGGCCGGGGCACCGCCTGCGACGTGCTCGACGTGATCCATCCACTGTGGCTGTGCGGGCAGCAGACCCGGCATCGCCGCGGCGATGCCCACGCCTGGGCGCGCGAGCGGCTCGACGCCGCGCTGACGCGCTGGCGACCGGGCGCCGGGTTCGCGTTCAGTCCGGCTCCGACGGCCGGTTCCGAGCACGAGTGCAGCCTCATGGGTACTGAGATGTGGCTCGCCATCGTGTGGCTGCTCGCCGACGTGCTGGGGGAGAGCGGGGCGCTCGGGTACCGGCCGCGCGGCGTGCACCGACCCGAGCCGGCTATCTAACCGACCCAGCGGTACCGGCGCTCGGGGCGCCCCGGCACCGCGTAGCGCAGCGTGACGTCGGCCTTGCCGGTGTCGTGCAGGTGCTCGAGGTACCGGCGGGCACTGACCCGGGAGATCCCGATCCTCTGCGCGCATTCGGCGGCCGACATTGTCTCCTCCGCCGCCCGCAGAGCGCCCTCGACCAGTCCGGCCGTGACCGTGCTGAGCCCCTTGGGCAGCGCGGCGGCGGTCGCCCGAGCGGCGCTGGCGCGGGCCAGCACCCGGTCGACGTCGGCCTGGCTGTGCACCTCGGCCGTGTACGCGCCGCTGCGCTGGGCCGCGTACTGCTCCAGCCGGCGCCGCAGGTCGTCGAAGCCGAACGGCTTGAGCAGGTAGCTCACCACGCCGTGCCGCACCGCGCCGCGCACCGCGTCGGACTCCCGGGCCGCCGAGATCACCAGCACGTCGCAGTCGAGACCGGCGGTGCGCAGCCGGGTAACCACGTCGAGGCCGAAGATGTCCGGCAGGTACAGGTCGAGCAGCACCAGGTCGGGGCGCAGCTCGGCGGCGGCGTCCAGCGCCTCCTGGCCAGTGTGGGCGGTGCCGACGACGCGGAACCCGGGCACCCGCTCCACGAAGCCGCGATGGATGCGCGAGACCATGAAGTCGTCGTCGACGACCAGTACGTCGATCGTGGGGTGCTTCACCTGGACGCCTCCGCGACCGCGACCGGATGGCCCACCGTGAGCCGCGCGGTGAACATGGCCCCCGCGGCCGTGTTGGTGACCGCGACCTCGCCGCCGTGCCGCTTGCAGACCAGGCGCGTGAGCGCCAGGCCGATCCCGCGCTCGCCCTCCTGGGCGGCCTTCGTGGTGAATCCGTGCGAGAACACCTCCTGCGCCAGCTCCGGCGCGACGCCCGGCCCCGAGTCGCGCACGACTATCTCCACAGTGGACGCGTCCTGGCGCAGCTCGACCTCGACCCACGGGTCGTGCCCCTCGGCCAGCACTGCCTCCCCGGCGGCGGCGGCGTCCACCGCGTTGTCGACCAGGTTGCCGACGACGGTCGCCACGTCGGCCGAGTCGCGCGGGTCGAGCCGGTCGAGCGAGGTGCGTTCGGAGACGCGCAGCTGGACCCGGCTCTCGGCCGCCTGCGCCGACTTGGCCATCAGCAGCGCCGCGACGGCGGTGTCGTGCACCCGGCTGGTCAGCGTCAGGTCGAGCGACTCGCGGTGCCGGGCCAGCGCGTCGACGTACCGGACCACCTCGTCATAGTCTTCGAGCTGGATCAGGCCGGAGATGGTGTGCAGCTGGTTGGCGAACTCGTGCGCCTGGGCTCGGAGCACTTCCGTTGAGCTCCGGAACGATCCGAGCTCCTGCTCGAGCTGGGCGAGCTCGGTGCGGTCACGCAAGGTGGTGACCGACCCGAGGCGGCGGCCGTCCTTGGCGACGCTCATCCGGTTCATGACCAGGACCCGCCCGCGGCGCAGCACCACTTCATCTGCGGAGTCACCCGCTGTGCCAGTGGAACCGGTGAGCACGTCGCGCAGCCGCCCCTCGATGCCCAGCTCGGCGAGGCTCCGCCCGACGCATTCCTCGGGGAGGTCCAGGAGCGTTCGCCCGACCGCGTTGACCAGCGTGATCCGCTGGTGCGGGTCGAGCGCGATGACGCCCTCGGCGATGCCGTAGAGCATCGCCTCGCGGTGCTCGGCCAGCCCTGCGATCTCGCGCGGCTCCAGGCCCAGCGTCTGCCGCTTGATCCGGCGGGCCAGCAGCCACGAGCCGACCAGACCCATCACGCTCGCGAGGCCGAGGTAGAGGATCAGGTTGCTCGACGCGTTGCGCGCCCGCTGCCACAGCGTCGGCGACGCCTCGCCGATCATGACGGTGCCCAGGTGCTTGCCGATCTTGCCCGGCTCCGCACCCAGCACCGGCACCTGCGCGACGAGCTCGCGTACGCCATCGACGCGCAGCTCGCCCGACCAGCCGCGCGCGTCGGCGACTCCGGGGTCACCGAGCGGCAGCCGGGTCCGGACCAGGATCGGGTTGGTCGAGCTCAGGATGACGCCGCGGGCGTCCGCGACGGTCACCGAGGTGACGCCGGACTCGGTGCTGGTGGTCTGCACCAGCGGTGCGAGGGTCTCGCCCGGCGCCGGGGCGTCGAGCTGGGCGCGGACGAGGGGGTTGTCGGCGAGTTGCTCCGCGAGGGCCGCCACCCTGCGCCCCTCGACGCGGTTGAACGTCGCCGCGGACTGGGCCAGCGAAAGGGCAGCGACAGCCACCAGCACGACGACGATGATCGCCAGCTGGAAGGCGAGCAACTGGCCCGCCAGCGTGGGGCGGCGGGACGGGACGACCACGAAGACTCAACCTTCTTGTGCGGGGTCAATCATCATCGCGCCCGCCCTGGCCTGGCCGCTAGTCTCGCGAGACTAGCTTTGGGGGCTTTGGGGGAGTGAGGCCATCCTCGTCACGGATGTGATGGCCGCGGGCAGCCCTCGCCTCGAAGGCGTAGACGTCACCGCGAGAGGTCGACGGTCGCTCAGGGCCTGGCCGAACCGCTGCCGTACGCGGCGCAGCTGCGCGGTAGCAGATCTTGATTACTCATATCGCGTCGTGGAGGCGTGCGGGAAAGTCGGTGGGGAAGGCGTGGCCCAGGCCGGGGATGAGGTCGAGCCCACATCGCAGGCCCGCTCGGCGCAGGCCATCGATCGCCGGGAGCGCGTCATCGCGTACATCATCATCCTGCTCGCCGAGAAGGACCTTGCCGGTGACGCCGCGCGCGACGGCGGCCGTCACCTGTGTGGGGTCGAGGTGCGCCGGCCCGATGGCCGGCGCGACCGCGACGAAGCTCGCCGGCCGGCCCGGCTCGCCGGCAAGGGCCCACAGGATGGCCTGCCGGCCGCCGGCGGAGAAGCCGGCGGCGACCAGCGGAAGGCGCTGGTCGCCGGCCGGCAGCGCGGCGAGCGCGGCGGCGATGTCGCGCGTGCCGGCGGCGGGGTCGGGCCAGGAGCGGTACGTCGGTGTGTTGCGCTGCGAGGAGTCCAGCGCGAGCAGGACGAAGCCCGCGGTGACCGCGGCGCTCCAGCTGGCGTCGGCGTCGTCGGCGTCCTCACCGGCCCCGTGCAGCGCGACGAGGACGCCACGGGCGTCGCCGGCCGGCCGGCGGACCAGCGGCGGCCGGGTCGCGGTGCCGGCGGCCAGGGCGCGGGCGTGGGAACGTTCGACGAGGTCGGCGAAGCCGGGCAGGTCGCGCAGCGACGCGAGGTCGTCGTCGTCGACCAGGATGCGGCGGTGCCACCAGCCGCCGGCGTCGAAGGCGGACCGCAGCTCGGCCAGCGCCTCGGCGGGCCGGCCCGCCGCACCGAGCAGGCAGGCCGCCAGATGCGCCAGGTCGGCACGCCACGATGGCAATCGGGGTATCGCGGCTCGGAGCAATCCGACACCGTCTTCGTAACGGCCCTCGGTGTAGAGCGCGACCACCTGATCGTCGATCGCTCGGTACGCCGCGCGGTCGTCAGCCATGCGACGCCCGGACGTAGGTGGTCACGGTGGCGCCGGCGCCGAACGTCCGGGCGCCGGTGACCAGTGGATAGCGCTTGACGATGAGTTCGTCGATCATCGTCAGCAGGGTACCGCCCAGGCGGCCGGCGACCTGACGGTGCCCGGGGGTCCTGGTCGAGCGCATCCTGCCCGGTACGGTGATCCGGTGATTCGCAAGCGCGTCCTGGTCTCCGGGTTGGTGCAGGGGGTGTTCTTTCGAGACACCTGCCGGCGCGTCGCTGGGCAGCAGGGCGTCGCCGGTTGGGTGCGTAACCTGCCGGACGGCCGGGTCGAGGCCGTCTTCGAAGGGAACGCGGACGGCGTCGAGCGCCTGGTGAACTGGGCCCGTCGCGGCCCGTCCCGGGCCACGGTCACCGCGGTGGAGGTACATGAGGAGCCGGTCGAAGGGCTCGCGTACTTCGAGATCCGCTGAGCCCGCTGGGATAGTTGACCAATGCTGCTGGTCGCGCTGGCCCGCACCGTCGCCCGTGACGGGCAGGACCGGCTGCCCGCGTGCGCTGGCCCGGTTCGTCCACGGCTGACGCGCTGGTCAGCGGCCGAGGAGGTGGGCCACCCGCACCAGTGGTTCGGCGAACGCGGGGATCCGCTCCGGGTCGTCGATGCTGCCCTCGTAGTACGTGAGTAGTTGGGATCCGTACAGGCTCCACGGCGGCACCCGGCCGGCGATGTGCTCGGCGACCAGTGCCGGGCCGACGTACCGCCGGATCGTGTCGGGGTCGGGCCCGGTGAGCCGGAACTTGCTGTCGAACTGTTCGTCGCCGAGCGCGGTGGGTTTGTCGCCGAGGATGGCTCGGCCGAGTTTCGACAGCCCGCCGCGGCGTTCCACCGCGAGGGTGGGGCCGGGCTCGGGCAGGCTCACCACCACGACCACGAAGTGGTGGGTCGTCGACGACGTACTCGTGCTCGAATGGCCGTCGGCGCCGGTGGTGGTCGACGTGCTGCTGCGGATGTACGAGTAGTCGGCCACGGTGACTTCGCGGCCGTTCAGGACTCCGGTCAACGCCAGCGTGACGCGCCGCCGGCTCGTGCCAGGCATCCGGGACATCCAGTCGACCCGCGGCTCCTCGACGTATCGCCACCCGTGGCGGCGCGCCCAGTCCCGCAGTGCCGCGCGGCGCCGCCGTTCGTGGCGGACGCCGAGCACGGTCGCGACGACCACGAACGCGATGAGCAGGACGAGACCCAAGCCGATCATCACAGGTACAAGCTGGTCCACGCCGCAGAACCTATCCGATTCGGGTCACCTGCTGTGACCGTACGGGTGCCGTACGACAAGGTGGTGGCGGCGAGGCTGGCGCGTTTCGACGGCGCCACCCTACGCTTCACCGGGCCGATGACGGTGACCGTCTACCACGCGGGCAACGAGGTCGAGCGCCATCCCGACCAGGCGATCTGGGACATGGTCTACATCGGACGGACTCCCCGCTGATGCCGGGCGGCCCCGCCGATCAAGCGGCATCGACCGGAGGAGCGGGACGGATGGCGGCCGCCACCGCCGTCGCGACCAGCAGCGCGTGGGCGGCGAGCATCGCCACGAAGTACAGGCGGGCGACGTCGACGAAGATCGGGTAGCAGCACGCGACCGCGAACAGAGTCCCGTACGCGCACGCCGCCCCCACGGCGGCCCGCCGGGTGGCGGGGTCGCGGCTGGTGACCGCCAAGGCGCCGAGCGCCGTCGGCACCACCGGCAACAACAGCACGAGAGGACCGATGTGGCCGCCCGCCGAGGTCCCGTCGTCGGCGGCGACGAACTGCGGCACCAGCAGCGCGACGAAGCTCACGCCCAGCATCACCGCCGGGACGATCGCGGGCCGGCCCAGCCCGGGACCTTGCCGCTGCCGGGTCCACACCACCGCCACGCCG
This sequence comes from Micromonospora sp. CPCC 206061, assembly GCF_036906915.1. Taxonomy (NCBI): domain Bacteria; kingdom Bacillati; phylum Actinomycetota; class Actinomycetes; order Micromonosporales; family Micromonosporaceae; genus Micromonospora; species Micromonospora sp. CPCC 206061. The sequence goes on along the minus strand of NZ_JBAKHX010000145.1, from coordinate 1,432 downwards.
ACGAGCACTGCCATCGCGGTGGCCAGCGAGACCGTCCACACGGCACCGGAGTATTCGTAGCCGAGCCCTCCACTGAGGACGACCATGCCGGTCGTGGCGAACAGGGTGGCGGCGCCGGCGACCCCGCCCAAGGCGTACGGGGACACGGCACCGCCGGCACGGGTGAGCAGCGCGGCCGCGACCATGAAGAGGGCCGCGTACACGGTGCCGTCGTACGACTGCCGCATCAATGCGGGCCACCCATGGTCGGTGTCCATCCAGAGCCGTTGCGACTCGGTGATGGCCTGCCCGTTGACCAACAGCAGCAGCAACGCCGCGCCAACCAGCCCGGCCACGCCGACCCACGGCATCCGCGGTGACGCGCCCCGGTCGCCTCGCGGTGTGCGCGGCAGCCCGACCGCCAGGGCGCCGGACACCAGGACGTTCCCAGCTATCCCCAGCCAGAAGCCCGCGTGCATGTCGGCATCCCAGGCCGGAATGAGGGCAACGGCGCCGAGGAGCGCGGCGGTCGCGGCGGCGGCGCCCAGGAACCAGCGGGTCGGCCGGTGGGCGGCGGCCAGCGCGAGCAGGGTCACCGCGGTCAGGGTCAGGGGCTCGAGGGCGTCGGCGCCGTAGGTGATGGACAGGAACGCCACATTGTCTGAGGTCACGGACGGCGAGGCCACCAGCAGCAGCCCGCCGCCGATGACCAGCGCGGCGGCCGGCCAGGCCGGCCACCCGAACGGCCCGCGGAGCCGCGCGACGAACAGTGCCAACGCCGCCAGCGCGGCGCTCACCGCCAAAGCACCGATCCAGTACCCGACCTCGTCGCCGGCGATCTCGCCGATGAGCAGCGTCACGGACGTCAGCGCTAGGTACCCCACGGCGCCGGCGAGCACTCCGAGCGCGATCTTCGCGCCGCGCGCGACCAGAGGCGCCGCGAGGGCGGCGCCGAGTGCGAGCACGGACGCCAGGATGAACGGGTCGCCAGGCGTGCGGTAGATCTGCCAGCCCGTCTGGCTGTCCTGCCAGGCCAGGCGCGTCTCGGTGCTACCGGGCCAGTTCAGGACCATCAGGACGATCGCGCCCGCGGCGAGCACGGCCGCCGCCCACCACGGGGGTCGTTCGGCCGCCGGCGGCTGAGAGGGCGGCGGCAGCAGCGGTACCGCCTCCGGCGTCGCCGCGGCCGTTGGGATCCGACGCGGCCCGGCCGTTTCCGGCGGCGCGGCCGAGGGCTCTTCGCGAGGTCCTGCGGTGACCGGCGGCACGGCCGGCGGGGCTTGCGCCGGCGGGGCCGGCGGGTCTTCGTGAAGTCCTGCGGTGACCGGCGCCGCGGCCGGCGGGGCCAGTGGCTCTTCGCGAGGTCCTGCGGTGACCGGCGCCGCGGCCGGCGGGGCTTGCGGCGGCGGGGCCGCCGTCGGCATCGCCTGCGGCGGCACGGCGGTGGCCGCCC